>NZ_JAWLFK010000005.1:0-28912 GCF_041685615.1 Thioalkalivibrio sp. | reverse complement strand
GTGTTCACCCGCATGGTGGTGGATCTCTCGGAGTTCACCCAAAGCTGGTGGTGGGCCATCCTCGGCGTCCTGGTGGCGATCGGCTTCGTCTTCGTCCAAGCCAGGCGGCGCTCGCCGCGCTTCGCCCGCTTCCTCGACATCATCATCCTCAAGGCGCCGGCCTTTGGCCCGATCCTGCGCAAGGCGTCGATCGCGCGGTTTGCCCGCACGCTGTCCACCATGTTCTCCGCCGGCGTCCCGCTCGTGGATGCCCTGGGCTCGGTCTCCGGCGCCACCGGCAATGCAGTCTACCGCGAGGCCACCTTGCGCATGCGTGACGAGACCGAGGCGGGCGGCCAGCTCCAATGGTCGATGCGCAACACCGGCGTGTTCCCCAACATGGTCGTGCAGATGGTCGCGATCGGCGAGGAGTCCGGCTCGCTGGACTCCATGCTCGCCAAGGTCGCGGACTTCTACGAGGCCGAGGTCGACAATGCCGTGGACAGCCTGTCCAGCCTGCTCGAGCCATTGATCATGGTGGTCCTGGGCGTACTGGTCGGCGGCCTGGTCATCGCGATGTACCTGCCCATCTTCCAGATGGGTCAGGTGATCTAGGGGATGCTGGCCGAACTGGGCAACTGGACACTCCCGATTGGCGGCGTGCTCGGACTGCTGATCGGCAGCTTCATCAATGTCGTCATCATGCGCCTGCCGGTAATGCTGGAGCGCGACTGGGAACGTGAAGCGCACGCAATCCTCGAGACCGAGCCCGCCGGTGGCGGGCGCGAGCACTTCGACCTGGTCCGCCCGCGCTCGCGTTGCCCACAATGCCAGCGCCCGGTCCGGGCACTGGAAAACGTGCCCATCCTCAGCTTCCTGTTCCTGCGCGGGCGCTGTCCCGGCTGCGGGACCCGCATCAGCTGGCAGTACCCGGCGGTCGAGGCCCTCACGGCGCTGCTGTTCGTCGTCACCATCTGGCATCTGGGACCGAATGCCGCGGGCCTGCTGGCCCTGGTGTTCACCGGCGTGCTGATCGCGGCCGCCGGAATCGATGCCCGCACCACCCTGCTCCCCGACCAGCTGACCCTGCCACTGCTGTGGCTGGGGCTGCTGGTCAACATCCCCGGGACCTTCACCGACCTCCAATCCGCCGTCATCGGCGCCGCCGCCGGCTACCTCGTGCTGTGGTTGATCTTCCACGGCTTCCGCCTGCTGACCGGCAAGGAAGGCATGGGCTTCGGCGACTTCAAGCTGCTGGCCGCCCTTGGCGCCTGGCTCGGCTGGCAGGCCCTGCCGGTGATCCTGCTGCTGGCCTCGCTGGTCGGCGCGATCGTCGGCATCACCCTGATCCTGTTGCGCGGACGCGATCGCAACATTCCGATCCCCTTCGGGCCCTACCTTGCCGCCGCCGGCTGGCTCGCGATGATCTGGGGCGAGGAAATGCTCGCCCTCTACTTCCCGCAGGGCCTGTAGGCAGCCCATGCTGCGCGTCGGACTTACGGGGGGCATTGGCTGCGGCAAGAGCCGCGTCGCAGGTCTCTTTGCGAGCCACGGGGTCCCGGTGTTCGACGCCGACACCATCAACCGCGAACTCCAGGCGCCGGGCCACGACCTCTATGCCGCCATCGTCGATCGCTTCGGGCCCGGCGTCCTGGACGCACGCGGCCATCTGGACCGCGGGGCCCTGCGCAGCCGGATTTTTGCCGACCCGACGGAACGCCAGGTGCTGGAGGCCCTTGTCCACCCAGCGGTGGAGCAGGCGATCGAGGAGCGTCTGGCCGCCCTGCCCGCGGATGTGCCCTATGCCCTGATCGTGGTGCCGCTGCTTTTCGAGGCGGGCTGGGAAACGCGCTTTGACCACGTCATCGTGGTCCACTGCGAACCCGCTGAACAGCTTGCCCGGGTCACCCAGCGCGACGGGCGCAGCGGCGCCGAGGTAGAGGCCATCCTCGAGGCCCAGATGGACCCCGAGGAGCGGCGGCTGCGTGCAGACAGCGAAATCCACAACACCGAGCAGACCACCGAGGGCGAACTGGCGAACCAGGTAGCAGAACGCGATACCGCCCTGCGGCAGTTGGCTGCCCGCAGCGCCTCGCGGGTAGAAATCCGGCCCCGAGATACCTGATACTGGCGGGATTGCCGGGCCATTCATCCCAAGGCGTTACTTGGGCCCTCCTGCCGAACGGGCACGCCGTGAGTCAAACCCTGACCTTCGAACAACCCCTGCATGAACGCGTGCGCCTCCTGTTGCGCCTGGAGGCCCTGAACGCGCGCTTTGCGGATGCGCTGGAATCCGGACGCCCCTTCGATCACCACGAGGCACTGGTCTCGCTGGTGGATATCTACGCCCTGGTTACGCGCGTCGACATCAAGCGTGAACTGATGGGCGAGATCGAACGCCAGACCGCCAACCTGAACCGCCTGGCCAACCAGCCCGGCCTCGACGCCGACCGCTTTCGCGAAACCATGGACGCCCAGAAGCGGCTGCACGACGCACTGGAGGAACAGGCCGGCGCGCTCGATCACCGCGTGCGCGGGAGCGAGTTCTTCTCCAGCGTGCGCCAGCGCATGGCCCTCCCGGGCGGGGCGTTCGACTTTGACCTGCCGATCTACCACTACTGGCTGGCACAGCCCACGCAGGCGCGCAGCGAACTCCTGCTCGAATGGTTCGAGCCGCTGAACACCGTGGCCGAGGCGACCGCCCAGGTGCTGCGCTACATGCGCCGCTCGGGCCGTTCCGAGCCGGTCACGGCCGAGGACGGCTACTTCGAGCGCAACCTCGATACGGCCCACGCGTGGCAACTCATCCGCGTGACGGTGGACCCCGCACTGGGTGTCTATCCGGAGATCAGCGGCGGCCGGCAACGCTTTACCGTGCGCTTCTTCGCGCCCGGAGACTTCCGCGAGCGCCCTGTGCCAGCCAGCCGTGACGTCTCCTTCCAGCTCTGCTGCTGCGCGATCTGAAACGACACCCGAGCCGGCTCGATCAATCCAGCAACCCGCGGATGGCCGCGATGCCCTGACCACCTGCGGCGCGCGCCGGTGCCAGGGCGTCCGGGCTCATACCCCCCAGCGCATAAACCGGGATCGCGGCACCCCGCACCCACGCCGCGAACCGCTCCCAGCCCAGCGCCTCCGCCCCGGGATGCGTCGCGGTCGGGCACACGGGCCCAAGCACCGCGAAATCCAGCCCCAGCGCCGCTGCACGCTGAAGGCCGCTGCGGTCATGGACCGAGGCGGCCACCCAACCGCCAGTGGCGGGCCGTTCGTCCAGTCCGCACCAGCGCCGCTCCGGCAGATGCAGCCCCATCTCCGGGAACCCCGCCAGCCACTCCGGGGGGGCGTTCGCCAGGAGCGGAATCCCGAGATCCCGGGCGGGTCCCGCGATGGCCGCGAGAAAGTCGCGATAGTCGTCCTCGCTCAAGTCGGGCGCCCGCACCTGGACCATCCCGGCGTGCCCCGCGCGCAGGGCCTGTACCACGCGGGCCGCCACGGACGCGGCCTGCGCCGCGTCCGCCGGTGACGGGGTAATCAGATAGAACGAGGGGAGTTGCAGGGCGTGGAGGATCGCGCGATTCGCGGCCGGAAACGCCGTCGGGTCCAGCTCGGCCGGGGCGCGCCAATCCAAGGGCTGGCCCTCGCGGCCCCGGGGCACGCCCGACCAGGCCCTGACACGGAAGACATGCAACCGCACCGCGCGCTCCGCGTAGGCATGCTCGATGGTCAGGCACTGTTCGGCCGTCTCCACCGCAAGCCCTAACTCCTCCTCGAGCTCCCGGGCCAGCGCGACCGCGGGTGACTCACCGGCGGCCACCTTCCCGCCGGGGAACTCCCAGAGCCCGGCCAGATGGCGCGCACCCTCGCGGCGCGTCACCAGTACGCGGCCATCAGCGTCGAGGATCAGGCCAACCGACACCTCGAGCGGGGAGGAAGGCAGCGGCTCAGGACCGGTACTCGGCATTGATGCGCACGTACTCGTGGGAGAAATCGCAGGTGTACTTGCGCGCCAGCGCATCCCCGCGGCCGAGATCGATCCGGATCAGGATCTCGTCGGCGCCAAAGGCTCGCTGGCCATCGGCCTCGGCGTAGTCCGGGGCACGTCCTCCCTGGCGCACGATCTCGACATCGTTCACGCGGATCGCGACACGCTCGATTACCAGGTCCGGGACCCCTGCGCGTCCCACGGCGGCGAGTATCCGGCCCCAGTTCGGGTCGGACGCGAACAATGCGGTCTTGACCAGGGGCGAGAGCGCCACCGTCCCGGCGATCTGCGCCGCCTCCTCGCGGGTCCGGGCACCGGCCACCTCGACGGTCACGAACTTGGTCGCCCCCTCACCATCACGGACGATGGCCTGGGCCAACTCCAGGCAGACGGCGTCCAGCGCCGCGGCAAAGGCCTCGCGGTCGGCGGTGGTGGCAAGACCGGCCCTGCTCGCACCGCTGGCCATCAACACCACGGCATCATTGGTGGAAGTATCACCATCGACGGTGATCGCGTTGAAGCTGTCGCGATTGGCCTGGCGCAACAGGCCCTCCAGTTCCGGAGGCGCGATCGCCAGGTCGGTCCCGATGAAGGCCAGCATGGTCGCCATATCGGGATGGATCATTCCGGAGCCTTTGGCGATCCCGGTGAGGGTCACCTCGCCCCCCGAAAGCATAACCCGACGGCTGGCCCCCTTGAGCACGGTATCGGTGGTCATGATCGCGCGCCCGACCTGCATCCAGGTATCGGGGGCCAGGCCGGCGTGCAGTGTCGGCAGCGCCGCGACGATGCGTTCCACCGGGAGTGGCTCGCCAATCACGCCGGTGGAGAACGGCAGCACCGCCTCCGGCGTGCCACCCGAAATCCCAGCGACGGCGTCACAGCACCGCCGAGCCGCAGCCAGCCCGGCCTCCCCCGTGCCGGCGTTGGCATTGCCGGCATTGATCAGCAACCAGCGTGCGGCGCCCCGTGCCTGGTGCTCGGCAGCCACCACCACGGGCGCCGCGCGGAAGGCATTGGTGGTGTAGAGCGCGGCGATGGTCGCATCGGGACCGGCATCAATCAGCACCAGGTCGTCACGCCCGGCGTAGCGGATACCCGCCGCGTTCGCGGCCAGGCGGATGCCCGGCACCGGTTGCAGCACCTCCGGGGCGGTCAGTCCTACGGCCATGCGGTCCGGACCTCCCTACAGCTTGCCGTGGCAGTGCTTGAACTTCTTGCCCGAGCCGCACCAACAGGGCTCGTTGCGGCCCAGTTTGGGCTCCTCGCGGCGGTACGGGGCCTCGCCCCCGGCAACCGGCTCCCGCGGCTCCGCCTCGCCCTCGGCATCGGCATCGGCACCGGCCTTCAGCGCGCTGTCGGGATTCTGGTGCTGGAACTGCAGGTCGTCCTCGGCGGGCGCGGTCTTCTTGGGCTTGAGCGCCTCGACCTCTTCAGGCGAGCGCAGCTGCATACGCAAGAGGAATTTCACGACGTCATGTTTTATGCGTTCCAGCAGGGACTGGAACATCGCGAAGGCTTCCTTCTTGTATTCCTGCTTCGGGTTGCGCTGGGCGTAGCCGCGCAGTCCGATGCCCTGTCGCAGATAGTCCATCGCGGCCAGGTGTTCCTTCCACTGACTGTCCAGGACCTGGAGCATCACATCGCGCTGCAACCGGTTCATGGTCGCGTCGCCCAGCTGCTCTCGCTTCGCGGTCAGCATCCCGCGGGCATGGCCGATGATCCGCTCGCGCAGCGGCTCCTCGTGCAGGTCGCCCTCGTCGTCCAACCACTTCTGGACAGGAAGGTCGAGCCCGAACTCCCCGTTCAGGGCCTGCTGCAGGCCCTCGACGTCCCACTCGTCCTCGATCGAACCCGGCGGGATGTACTGGCTGATCAGGCCATTGACGACGTCCTCCACCAAGGTGTCGATGGTGTCGCTGATGTCTTCGGTGGTCAGCAGCTCGGCGCGCTGTTCGTAGATCACCCGGCGCTGATCGTTGGCGACGTCGTCGTATTCGAGGAGTTGCTTGCGGATATCGAAGTTGTGCGCCTCGACCTTGCGCTGGGCATTCTCAATGGCACGCGAGACCCAGGCGTTCTCGATCGCCTCGCCTTCCTTCATGCCCAGGCGCTGCATCAGGCCGCGCACGCGTTCGGAGGCGAATACACGCATCAGGTTGTCTTCCAGCGAAAGGAAGAAACGGCTGGAACCCGGGTCGCCCTGGCGGCCGGAGCGACCGCGCAGCTGGTTGTCGATACGCCGGGACTCGTGACGCTCCGAGCCGATGATGTGCAGACCGCCGGATTCGATTACCGCATCGTGGCGCTGCTGCCAGTCGGCCCGGATCGCTTCCTGCTGCGCGGCGTCCGCCGGGTCCAGGTCGGCCAGTTCGGCATCCAGCGACCCCCCGAGCACAATGTCGGTGCCGCGACCGGCCATGTTCGTCGCCAGCGTCACCGCCTTCGGGCGCCCGGCCTGAGCGATGATCGCGGCCTCGCGCTCGTGCTGCTTGGCGTTCAGGACCTCGAACGGGATGCCGGTCTTCTTGAGGGCATCGGCCAGCCGCTCGGAGCTCTCCACCGAGGCCGTCCCGACCAGCACTGGCTGACCGCGGTCCACGCACCACTGGATCTCCTTGATGATGGCGTCGTACTTCTCTTCCTGGGTCAGGAATACCAGGTCCTGCAGGTCGTCGCGCACCAGCGGCTTGTTGCCGGGGATCACGACTACTTCCAGGTCATAGATGGTCTTGAACTCGTAGGCCTCGGTATCCGCGGTACCGGTCATTCCGGCCAGCTTGTCGTACAGGCGGAAGTAGTTCTGGAAGGTAATCGAGGCCAGCGTCTGGTTCTCGCGCTGGATCGGGACGCCCTCCTTCGCCTCGATCGCCTGGTGCAGCCCCTCGGACCAGCGCCGCCCGGCCATGATGCGGCCAGTAAACTCGTCGATGATCTGCACCTTGTCGTCGCGCACCAGGTAGTCGACGTCGCGATGGAACAGCGCGTGGGCACGCAGGGCCGCGTTCAGGTGGTGCAGCACCGCGATGCTTGCGGAGTCGTACAAGGTCTGGTGCTCTTCCAGCAGGCCCGCCTGGCGCAGCAACTCCTCGGCCTTTTCGTGGCCCTCCTCGCTAAGGAAAACCTGCTTGGCCTTCTCGTCCACGAAGTAGTCGCCCGCGCTCTCTTCGTCTTCCTGGCGAGTGAGCTGCGGCGGGATGGTGTTCAGCCGTTCGTAGAGCTCCGAGCTGTCGCCACTGGGACCGGAGATGATCAGTGGGGTCCGCGCCTCGTCGATCAGGATGGAGTCGACCTCGTCCACGACCGCGAAATTGAGCGCGCGCTGCACCCGCTGATCGGCCGAGAACGCCATGTTGTCGCGCAGATAGTCGAAGCCGAACTCGTTGTTCGTGCCGTAGGTGATGTCCGCGGCATAAGCCTCGCGGCGGGTCACCGGACGCAGGTGATCGAACCCCCCCTCCTCGGCCTGGTAATCCGGATCGAACAGATAGGAGGCGGAGTCCACACCCAGGCCGCCGGAGCTGTTGACCACGCCCACCGAAAGACCAAGTGCGTGGTAGACACCTCCCATCCAGGCCGCGTCGCGCCGGGCCAGGTAGTCGTTCACCGTGACCACGTGCACGCCGTCGCCGGTCAACGCATTGAGGTAGGCCGGAAGGGTCGCCACCAGGGTCTTGCCCTCGCCAGTGCGCATTTCGGCGATGCGCCCATCGTTCAGGACCATGCCGCCGATCAACTGCACGTCAAAGTGGCGCAGCCCCAGCACCTGCACGCTCATGGCGCGGCAGACGGCGAATGCCTCCGGGAGGAGCTTCTCGAGATCCTCGCCCTCGCCCAGGCGGCGCTGGAATTCCTGGGTCTTGTGGCGCAGTTCGTCCTGCGACAGCGCCTCGGTGGAGTCAGCGAGGGTATTGATGCGTTCCACCGCCCGGGTATAGCGCTTGAGGATGCGATCGTTGCGACTACCGAAGATCTTCTGAACGAGCTGCTTGACCATGGGGATCCGAAAGGGTTGGCTGAAACCGGCCTAGGATAAACGATCCGCCGGGGAAACGCTGTGCCGTGGAGAGACAAAGCCGCGGGATCATCAGTCCGCCGGTATGGCCCCCGCGGTTGTTCAATCGCGATCGGGGAGAAAGTCGTAGGGGTTCAGGGCCTTGCCAGCATCCACGACCTCGAAGTGCAGGTGGGTGTCGGTCGCGCGGCCGGTGCGACCCATGGTCGCGATCACCTCGCCGGCCTCCACGCGCTCGCCGGGCTCGACCAGGACCTCCTCGTTGTGGGCGTAGCGGGTGTTCAACCCGCCACCATGAGTGATCTCAACCAGATTGCCAAAGTTGCTGTGGCGCCCCGCGAAGACGACCACGCCTCCGCCCGCCGCACGAATCTCCGAGCCGGGCCGGCCGGCAAAGTCCATTCCCGAATGGAACCGGCGGTTCCCGGTGAACGGGTCTTCGCGGTAGCCGAACGCCGAGCTGATCCAGGCTTCATCCCCTACCGGACGGTGCTGCGGCAAGAGGGCCTCACGCACGGCATCCAGACGTATTTCCGAGTCGACCGTAGCCACCGTGGCACTGTGACGCGTCAGCAGCTGTTCCAGCGCCAGCAGGCGTTCGTGCATCTCCAGGGGCGAATCCGGGCCATCCAGTAGCGGCCCACCCTGGCCACCAGTTTCCGGCGCCAGATCGGCCACGTCGAGACCCAGGGAATCGCCCACCGAACGGATGCGCAGATCCACGCGCGACAACCGGCGCTCCAGCGCAACGACGCGCTCGACGAGGTGGTTCAGGCCTTCCTGGGCCGCCTCGCGTTCGGCGGCTTCCACGGCGACCGGGTCCAGCGTGCGGGTGACCGGGATGCGGACAACCTCGCGCTGGCTTTGCCCTGCCAGGTAGGCCATCACAACCGCCACGGCCATCAGCAGCACCAGGGCCGACGCCGCGAGGCCCATGGCCCACAAGGGAAGGCGTGCACAAAGGCCGTCCGGACGTAGTACGATCAACTGCATGCGAGACCTCTTGTCGTATCCGCCGGGTCCTGCGGGAGTCACTGAATGACGCCGCAGCGGATTACCCGCTTCATCGCCCGCGACTGGTCCGCGCATTCCAGCCGCGACCGCGGCGTGGAGCGCGCCCTTGAGGCGCTGGCCGGCGATGCGCTGCAAGCCGGACGCCTGGCGTTCACCCTGCGCGAGAACACCCTGGTCGCGATCTGCGCGGACCGCGGGCTTGCGACCGAGCTGCGCTTTCAGCAGCGCGAGCTGCTCAAGACCCTGGGTGCAGCGGGCTTCGAGGGTGTCGAGCAGATGCGCATCCGCCTGGCCAGCACCCCGCGCGCCCCCGAGCCGGCGGCGCAACGGGAACGCCGCGAGATCCCGGACGAGGCCCGCCGGATCCTTTCCGACACGGCCACCAGCATCCAGGATCCCGGACTGGCCCGCGCCCTGGAGCGGCTCGCCCGGGCCGCCGCACCGTCACCGAAGCAGGACTGAGCCCGTCCGTCGAACGGGGCTCAGCCCGCCGGCGTCGGCGCGAGCTGACCGAAGGAGATCGGCAGGCGTTCGTTCGGGTCCTCGAAGGTGACCCGTTCCCACGCGGTCTCGTCGGCCAGCAGCTGGCGAATCAACTGGTTGTTCAACGCATGGCCGGACTTGTGCCCGGTGAAGGCACCGATCAGGCTGTGCCCCAGCAGGTACAGGTCCCCGACCACGTCGAGGATCTTGTGCTTGACCAGCTCGTTGTCGTAGCGCAGCCCATTCTCGTTGAGGATCTTGTAGTCATCGAGTACGACCGCGTTGTCCAGGCTGCCGCCCAGCGCCAGCTGGTTCGCCCGCAGGGCCTCGATGTCACGCATGAATCCGAACGTACGGGCGCGCGAGACCTCCTTGACGAAGGAAGTGGACGAGAAGTCCAGTTCGGCACGCTGGCTTCCGTCGGTGAACATCGGGTGTTCGAAGTCGATACAGAAGCCGACCTTGAACCCGTCGTAGGGGTCGAAGCGCACCCATTTGTCGTCCTCACGGACTTCCACGCTGCGCTTGACCCGAATGAATTCCTTGGGCGCGTCCTGTTCCTTCAGCCCGGCGGACTGCAACAGGAACACGAAGGGACCGGCACTGCCGTCCATGATCGGCACCTCGGCGGCGCTCACGTCGACGTGCAGGTTGTCGATTCCCAGTCCGGCAATGGCCGAGAGCAGGTGCTCCACGGTCGAGACCCGGACGTCGCCGCTGACCAGGGTAGTGGAAAGCCGCGTGTCGCCGACATTGTCGGCACGGGCGCGAATCTCGACGGACGGATCAAGATCGCAGCGATGAAACACGATCCCGGTGTTCACCGGGGCCGGCCGCAGGGTCAGCACCACCTTTTCTCCGGTATGCAGTCCTACCCCGGTCGCCCGAATGCTGTTCTTGAGCGTTCTTTGCCTGATCAACGAATTGAGCCTCTCTCTTCCAGGAGAGCGCATAAGAGGAGCCCGGGCCCTCCCGGGCTCCTCATGCACACAACGATTGCCGCATTATTGCAGGATTCCGCTCGTCCTGCATGTTGGGCGATTCTCAGTCCGCCTGTTTGCGCAGAAAGGCGGGGATATCGAGCACATCAATGCCTTGCTGCTGGTTGTAGTCGACCGCCAGGTTGTCCCCGCCGCGGCGCTTGACGGTGGGCTGGTCCAGGTCGACCTCGACATCGGAACCAACGGCCTTCTTCGGCTGGGCATCGACCACGCGCACTTGCGGACGCTCCGATTGCGTGGCCGGGGCGCCCAGGCCGGTTGCGACCAGCGTCACCCGCAGTTCGTCGGTCATCTCCGGATCGATCACCGTACCAACGACCACGTTGGCGTCCTCCGAGGCGAGGGCCTTGACCGCCTCGCCGACTTCCTCGAACTCGCCGATCCCGACATCCAGGCCACCGGTCACGTTCACCAGGATGCCGCGCGCGCCGGAGATGTCGATATCCTCCAGCAACGGGCTGGCGATCGCGGCCTCGGCCGCCTCGCGGGCACGATCCTCGCCGGAACCGGAACCGGTCCCCATCATCGCCATACCCATCTCGCGCATGACGTTGCGGACGTCGGCAAAGTCGACATTGATCAGACCCGGGCGGGTGATCAGCTCGGCAATACCCTGTACCGCCCCGAACAGGACGTCGTTGGCGGCCTTGAAGGCGTCCAGCAGCGTGGTGTTCTTGCCCAGCACCGTCAGCAGCTTCTCGTTGGGGATGGTGATCAGGGAATCGACCTGCTCGGTCAGCGCCTTGATGCCGGACATCGCGACCTGCATACGGCGCTTGCCCTCGAAGGGGAAGGGCTTGGTGACCACCGCCACGGTCAGGATGTTCATCTCCTTGGCGATCTGGGCGACCACCGGCGCGGCGCCGGTCCCCGTGCCACCGCCCATGCCGGCGGTGATGAAGACCATATCAGCCCCCTGCAGCAGATCCTGGATGCGTTCACGATCCTCCAGTGCGGCCTCGCGACCGACCGACGGGTCCGCCCCGGCGCCCAGGCCCTTGGTGATGTCGCCGCCCAGTTGCAGCAGCGTCTTGGAATCCAGGCTCTTGAGGGCCTGGGCATCGGTGTTGGCGCAGATGAAGTCGACACCCTCAAGCTGCGAGTTGACCATGTGCTGCACGGCGTTGCCGCCGCCGCCTCCGACACCGACGACCTTGATCGTCGCGTTCTGGCTATACGTGTCCATCAGTTCGAACGTCATGATTGCGTCCTCTCGTTGCGTGTGTAGTACATGAACTTCTGTTTACCTGCGTCATGGCCGGAGAGCGGTCCGGCCTCCAAAATTTCCGGGGTCCCTATCATCAGAACTGTCCGGAAAACCAGCGCTTCATGCGCGCCCATACACCCTGGAACCCACTCGTCACGGGCCGGGCCTCCTGCTCCGCACGCGACTCGCGGGCATAGAGCAACAGCCCCACCCCCGTCGCGTGGATCGGATTCTTGACAACATCCAGGAGCCCGGTGACGCGTTGCGGCACGCCCAGGCGTACGGGCATGTGAAAGACCTCCTCGGCGAGGTCCACCACACCTTCCATTCGGGACGATCCGCCGGTGAGCACCACCCCGGCGGCGATCATTTCTTCGCTGCCACTACGGCGGAGTTCCGCCTGCACCAACTGCAGCAGTTCCTCGTAGCGCGGTTCGACCACGGAGGCGAGCGTCTGGCGCGACAACCTGCGCGCGGCGCGATCACCGACGCCAGGCACCTCGATGCTCTCGCCCGGGTCTGCCAAAGAGCGCAACGCGCAGGCGTACTTGATCTTGAGTTCGTCGGCGTACTGGGTCGGCGTGCGCAGCGCTACCGCGATGTCGTTGGTGACCTGGTCCCCGGCAATCGGGATCACCGCGGTGTGCATGATCGCGCCGTGGGCGAACACCGCGATGTCGGTGGTACCACCGCCGACATCCACGAGGCACACGCCAAGATCCTTCTCGTCCTCGGTCAGCACCGAGTAGCTGGAGGCGAGCTGCTCGAGGATGATGTCGTCCACCCGCAAACCGCAGCGTTCCACGCACTTGACGATGTTCTGTGCGGCTGAGACCGCCCCTGTGACCAGATGCACCTTGGCTTCCAGCCGCACGCCAGACATCCCGATCGGCTCGCGGATGCCCTCCTGCTCGTCGATGATGTATTCCTGCGGCAAGACGTGAAGAATGCGCTGGTCGGCCGGGATGGCGATGGCGCGCGCGGCATCGATCACCCGGTCCACGTCGCCTGCGACGACCTCCCCGTCCTTGATCGCCACCACCCCCGTGGAGTTGTAGCTCTTGATGTGCGAGCCGGCGATCCCCGTGTAGACCGAGTGAATCTCGCAGCCGGCCATCAGCTCCGCCTCCTCCACCGCGCGCTGGATCGACTGGACGGTGGACTCGATGTTCACCACCACGCCCTTCTTCAGCCCGCGCGAGGGCGAGGAACCGATCCCGATGATCTCGATCTCGCCTTCCTCGGTCAGCTCCCCGACCACTGCCTCGATCTTCGAGGTCCCGACGTCCAGGCCGACGATCAAACCGGGTTCCGACTTCTTTGCCATCATCTTTCTGCGTCCTGTCGTTCGTGTCATCGGGCGTTCCCCGCACCGTCATCCGCGGCATCCGCCCAGGCCACCGCGAGGCCGTGCGGATAGCGCAGGTCGATTCGTTCCACCGGGGCATCGCGGTACTCTCGAATCGCCGGCAGCGCGCGGACCAGCTGCCCTAGCCGGGCCAGACTGTCGTCGCGGCCCATCAGCACGCGCACACCGTCCGCGAGATGAATGGTCCAGTCGTGGCGCTCGCCTTCCTCCAGCCCGGCCACTTCCAGTCCGGCATCGGCCAGCCGCGCGGAGACCTCCAGGTAGCGATGCATCAGCACCACCTGGCGCCCGTCGGTCCCGGCAAGGGCCGGCAGGCCCTCCCACTCCTCTAGTTCCACCGGCCCGAACAGACGCCCGTGGCGATCGACCAGGTGGTCCTCGCCCCACTGCGCGACCGGCACCGGCTCGCGGATCTCCACCACCAGCGTGTCCGGCCACCGGCGCCGCAGGCGTACCGCGTCCACCCACGGTTGCGCCTCCAGCGCCACCCGCAGGCGCTCCAGCTCGACCCCGACAAAACCCGGTGCATGGGCGCGCGCGACCTCGCGCACCGCCGCGACATCCGCATGCCGCGGGTTGCCGGCCACCTCGATGTGCTCGATCGGCAGCCAGGCATCCGGGTCGAACTGCAGCCAGGCCAGCGTGCCCAGGACCAGCACCGCGGCCAGGCCCATCCCCGCCATAAGGCGCAGCCCCGGGCCCGCCACGCGGCGCAGGGGCGACGGGCCCTGCGATTGCAGACGGCGCGTGGGTCGCGTTGTGCGCCGTGCGTTCAACGCAGCCCTCCACACTCGAAGCTGGAATCAAGGATGCGCAGGCACAGCTCGTCAAAGTCGACCCCGGCCTGTGCGGCCGCCTTGGGGACCAGCGAGTGATCGGTCATGCCCGGAATCGTGTTCACCTCGATCAGGAAGTTCTCGCCGTGCTCGTCCTGCAGGATGTCCACCCGGCCCCAGCCGCAGCCCTCCAGGGTCGCGAATGCGGCGATCGCGAGGGACTGCAACTCCAGCAGCGCACTGGAGTCCAGCGGGGGCGGGCAGACATAGCCGGTATCGTCAGCCTCGTATTTCGCGTGGTAGTCGTAGAAGCCACCCGGGGTGCGGATCTCCACCACCGGCAGCGGCTCGTTGCCGAGGATCGCGACGGTGTACTCGCGACCGCTGATCCACTGTTCCGCGAACACCTGTCCCGGCTGCAGCCGCGCGGCCTCGAACGCCGCCGGCAGGTCGGCCACCCGATCCACCCGGGTGATCCCCAGGCTGGAGCCGCCGCGTGCCGGCTTCACGATCAGCGGCAGGCCCAGGGCCTCGGCCACCGCCTCGGGGTCAAACCCCGGGGTCAGCAGGCGGTACGGGGCACTGGGCAGATTGCTCCCCGCCCATAGCCGCTTGCAGGCCAGCTTGTCCATCCCCAGGGCGGATCCCAGCACACCCGTTCCGGTGTAGGGCATCCCGGCCATGTCCAGGCAGCCCTGCAGGGTGCCGTCCTCGCCGCACTCGCCATGGAGCACGATGAACACCCGGTCAAAGTCGTCCAGGGCCAGACATCGGGCGGTCTCGCGGGTCAGGTCCAGCGGATGGGCATCTACGCCCTGACGCTGCAGGGCCGCCAGCACGGCCCGGCCGCTGTTCAGCGAGACCTCGCGCTCCCCGGACCAGCCGCCCATCAGGACCGCGACCCGGCCATAGTCTTGTGCGCTTCGCTTGCTCATGCCGTTCCCTCGCTTGCCTCGTTCGTCCCCGCGGGCCGCCCCAGCACCCGGACTTCCGGCTCGAGTTGCACGCCGAACCGGCGCTGCACCTCGGCCTGGGCATGGCGCAGCAGCCACTCGATATCGGCCGCGCGCGCGGCTCCGTCGTGGGTAATGAAATTCGCGTGCTTGGGCGAGATCTCCGCGGCTCCGTGGCGTAGCCCTTTCAGGCCGGCCGCCTCGACCAGCCGCGCGGCGTGATCGCTCTCCGGGTTGCGGAACACCGAGCCGCAGGACGGCAGCCCCAACGGCTGCTTGGCCGAGCGCTCGCGCAGCAACTCGCGGATCCGCCGGGTACCGGCCTCCGGGTCGCCCACGGCCAGCCGCAATACGCAGCCGGTGAACCATTCGTCCGCGGGCCCGCGGACGCTGCGATAGCCGATGGTGTAATCCGCGGGCGTGCGGGTATGCAGCTCGCCTCGCGCATCGACCGTGGCGACGGACTCCACCAGCGGCCAGATCTCGCCGCCCCATGCCCCCGCGTTCATGGCCAGCGCGCCGCCCACCGTTCCCGGGATTCCGGCCAGGAACTCGGCACCGACCAGCCCCTCGCGGGCACCGAACCGCGCGGCCTGCGCGCAGGCCAGTCCGGCGCCCAGCAACAGGCGTTCGCCATCCAGGCTTCGGCGCTCGTTCAGCACCCCGGACAGATGTACCACCAGGCCTTCCAGGCCGCCGTCGCGGATCAGGACGTTGCTGCCGAGACCCAGGAAGGTCACCGGCATCTGCGGGGCGTGGGCCGCGTGGTCACGCAGCCCCTCCACCAGGTCGTCGAGGTCTGCCGGTTGAAACAGCCAGTCGGCCGGGCCACCCACGCGCCAGGACGTCAGGCCGGCCAGCGGGACCCGTGCCTCCAGCCGCCCGCGTGGCTCCCTGGTGAAGGGGGTCGCCATCGAATCCACCGCGCGCGCCGCCATCATGCGTCCCCCGCGTCGGTTTCGGCCAGCTGCTGTGGGAGCAGCCCGGCCAGCCGGCCGATATCGCCCGCGCCCTGGGCAATCACCACGTCGTCGGGCCGCAACATGCCCCGCAGTACGTCGACCACATCCCCGGCATGCTCGACGAATACCGGCTCTACCTGACCCCGCAGGCGGATGGCCCGGGCCAGGCTGCGGCCGTCGGCGCTGGGGATCGGCTCCTCGCCGGCGGGGTAGACCTCCAGCAGGATCAGGACATCGGTCTCCGACAGCGCCTCGACAAAGTCCTCGAACAGGTCGCGCGTACGGGTATAGCGGTGCGGCTGGAAGACTGTGATCCGGCGGTGCTCCGGCCATGCGTCACGGGCGGCGGCCTGGGTCGCGGCGATCTCGCGCGGATGGTGGCCGTAGTCATCGACCAGGGTCACCGGCCCGCTGGGCGCCTGCCAGGACTGCACCTGGAAACGCCTTCCAATCCCCTGGAATCGTTCCAGGGCGGCCTGGATCGCGGTCGGGACCACTTCCAGCTCGTGGGCCACGGCAGCTGCCGCCAGGGCATTCAGTACGTTGTGGCGCCCGGGCAGGTTCAGGGTTACCGGAAACGGTTTCTGGGCGGGCAGTGCCAGGTCGAAGTACATGCGTACGCCTTCCTGACGGACATTGAGCGCGCGTACGTCGGCCGCCTGCTCGATGCCGTAGGTCAGGCGCGGGCGTTCCAGTTCGGGATAAAGATCGCGCACCTGCGAGTCATCCGCGCACAGCACGGCAATGCCGTAGAACGGCAGGTGATGCAGGAACTCCAGGAAGGTGGCGCGCAGCTTGCCGAAATCGTTGCCATAGGTGCCCAGATGATCGGCGTCGATGTTGGTGACGATGCTGATCATCGGCTGCAGGTGCAGGAACGACGCATCGCTCTCGTCGGCCTCGGCCACGAGGTAATCCCCCGCCCCCAGATTCGAGTGGCTGGCCGTGCTGTTCAGACGTCCGCCGATCACGAAGGTCGGGTCCAACCCCGCCTCGGCCAGCACACTGGCGACCAGGCTCGTGGTCGTCGTCTTGCCGTGGGTACCTGCCACGGCAATGCCGTAGCGAAAGCGCATCAGTTCGGCCAGCATCTCCGCGCGGCGTACGATGGGGATGCCGCGGCGCCGGGCTTCCTGCACCTCGGGGTTGGACGGGTTGATCGCGCTGGAGACCACCAGGACATCCGCCTCGGCCACGTTCGCGTCGGTGTGGGCCGCCACCACGGGGATCCCCATGCCCTTCAGGCGCTCGACCATCGCCGACTGCCCGAGGTCGGAACCCGATACCTGGTAGCCGAGCTGATGCAGGACCTCGGCGATCCCGCTCATGCCGGACCCGCCGATCCCGACGCAGTGGATACGGCGAATGCGGCGCATGGCGTGGCGTGGCAGTCGCGTGGCGCTCATGACATTCCCTCCCGGCGGGCACCCGCCATCTCCAGGCAGGCATCGGTCAGCCGCTGCACGGTGTCGGGGCAGGCCTGCTTTCGCGCCAGCACGGCCCGGCTGCGCAGGGCCTCGCGATCCAGCGGCCCCATCAGCTCATGGATGCGCTCGGCACTCAACTCGGCATCCGCGATACGCCAGGCGGCACCGGAGCGGACCAGGGCCTCGGCGTTCGCGGTCTGGTGGTCGTCGACCGCATGCGGATAGGGCACGAAGATCGCCGGCACACCGGCGGCGGCGACCTCGGCCACGGTGAGGGCCCCGGCGCGGCAGATCACCAGATCCGCCCAGGCGTAGGCGCCCGCCATGTCCTCGATGAACGCACTGATCTCGGCCTGCACGCCGGCGCCGACGTAGGCGGCACGCGCCTCGTCGAGCGTGCGCTCGCCCGCTTGATGGCGGATGTTCAATGGCTGATTCTGCGCCACCATGGCCAACCCGGCAGGCAGCGTGCGGTTGAGCGAGCGCGCCCCCAGGCTGCCGCCCAGTACCAGGATGTTCAGGGGGCCGGCGCGCTCGTCGAAGCGCAACTCCGGTGCGGGCAGGCCGCAAATCCGGGCGCGCACGGGATTGCCGACGACCGTGACCGCCACGCGCTCGGGGAAGCTGTGCTCGAAGCCGGAATACACCCGATCGGCCACCTTCGCCAGCCAGCGATTGGTCAGGCCGGCGACCGCATTCTGCTCGTGGATCGCCAGCGGACGCCCCAGCGCCGCCGCCATCAAGCCGCCGGGTCCGGCCGCGAAGCCACCGAAGCCGATCACGGCGTCCGGGCGCAGGCGGGTCATCAGGGCCAGCGCCGCCCATAGCGAGATGCCCAGCCGCCACGGCGCGAGCGCCAGGCCGACCAGGCCCTTGCCGCGCACCCCGGCGATCGGGAGCGTGTGCAGTTCGATGCCGGATTCCGGCACCAGGCGTGCCTCCACCCCGCGCGCCGTGCCCAGCCAGCGCACTTCGGCGCCACGGGCGCGCAGGGCCTCGGCCACCGCCAGCCCCGGGAATACGTGGCCGCCGGTACCGCCGGCCATGATCAGGATGCGCGGGGCGGTCATGCCGCACCTCCTCGCCGGCGCCGGGCCGGCGGCGCCACGCCGGGTGCCGGAACCTGGGCCTCGCGGTACACGCGCATGACCAGGCCAAGGGCCGCCAGGGAAACGATCAGCGAGCTGCCCCCGTAACTGAGAAACGGCAGGGTCATCCCCTTGGTCGGTAGCAGCCCCATGTTTACCGCGAGGTTCAGGAACGCCTGAAGCCCCATCCAGATGGCCACGCCGAATGCCAGATGCGAGCCGAAGGCATGCCCGGCGCGCTCGGCGAACAGTCCGATCCGGATGCAGCGCCAGACCAGCAAGCCGAACAACGCGATCAGTGCCACGACACCGACGAAGCCGAACTCCTCGGCGAAGACGGCGAACAGAAAATCGTTGTGCGCCTCGGGCAGGTAGAACAGCTTTTGGACGCTGTTGCCAAGACCCGCGCCGAACCATCCGCCGGAACCGATCGCGATCAGCGACTGGGTCAGCTGGAAGCCCGTGGCGAACGGGTCCTGCCAGGGGTCGAGGAAGGCGGTCAGGCGCGCCACGCGGTAGGGCGCGGCAACCGCGACCACCGCCATCCCGGCCGCGATCGTCCCCGCCAGCGCCGCGAACTGCCAGAGCTTCGCACCGGCAAGGAACAGCATGCCCATGCCGATGGCCAGCATGATCGCGGCACCACCGAAATCGGGCTGCAGGAGCATCAGGATGGTCCCGACGCCGAGCACGATCAACGGCCGGATGAACCCGAGGAAGTGCAGCCGCAGATTGGAATAATGGCGCACGATGTACCCGGCCAGGTACATCACCACGAGCAACTTCACCAGCTCGGCAACCTGAAGGTTGAACATACCCAGCGGGATCCAGCGGGTCGCGCCGTTGACCGTACGGCCGACGCCCGGAATCAGCACGGCAATCAACAGGGCCATCACAAGGATCAGCAGCCAGGGCCCCGCGCGCTCCCAGCGCGCCAGCGGCACCGACCAGAGAAAGGTCGCGACCGCCAGGCCAGTGGCGGCAAAGATCACCTGGCGCTGGAAGAAGTGCCAGGTATTGCCGAAATAGCGTTCGCCGAGCCCCATGGAGGCGGACGCAACCATCACCAGGCCGATGCCCAGCAGGATCGCCGCGACGGCCAGCAGGGGCAGATCCACGTGGTCGCGCAGGCTGGCGACGAGGCCGCGATCCGCGAGTCCGAGGCGGGTGCTGGACACACTCATGCCGCCAGCTCCCGGACCGCCCGCGCGAAGTCGTCGCCGCGCGCCCGGTAGTTTTCGTACATGTCCAGACTGGCACAACCCGGCGACAGCAGGACGGTATCGCCCGGCTCCGCCCAGGCCGCGGCCTGCGCAACCGCGGCGGTCATGTCGCCCACCCGCTGCACCGGCACCACCGAGGCCAGGGCACGCGCGATCATGGGTGCGTCCTCGCCCAGCAGCACCACCCCGCGGACCTTGCCCGGTACGTAGTCGGCCAGCGGGGTGAAGTCCTGTCCCTTGCCCTGACCGCCGACGATCAGCACCAACGGGCCCGGTGTACCCCGCAGAGCCGCCAGGGTCGCCCCCACATTCGTGCCCTTGGAGTCGTTGATGTAGTCGACGCCGCCCACCTGGGCGATCCACTGTGATCGATGCGGCAGGCCGGCGAATTCGGCCAGGGCCGCCAGCGCCCGCGCGCGCGGCGCGCCGGGTTCCAGCCAGGGCCAGGCCAGGGCGAGGGCGGCCAGGGCATTGGCCCAGTTGTGCTGGCCCCGCAGGCGCAGGCGGTGGACTGCGATCAGGATCTCGTCGCCGCGCACCAGGTTCGGGCCGTCCTCGCGGGAGGGGCGCACGCCGAAATCCCCCGCGCCCGGCGGGGTGTCAAGGCCGAAGGAGATCACCTGCAAGCCCCGCGGCAACGCGATCTCGCGGAGCCATGCGTCGTCACGGTTCAGGACTCCGCACTCGGCACGATCGAGGATACGGGCCTTGGCACGCACATAGGCATCCAGGTCGGCATAGCGATCCAGGTGATCGGGGGAAATGTTCAGTATCGCGGCCGCGGCGGGCGCCAGTGCCTCGCTGCGTTCGAGTTGAAAGCTGGACAGCTCCAGCACGTACACCTGCGGAGCCTGTTCCAGAAGATCCAGCGCCGGTGTACCAAAATTGCCCCCAACCGCGACGTAATAGCCAGCCGCCTCGAGCAGCTCGCCGACCAGGGCCGTCACCGTGCTCTTGCCATTGGAGCCGGTGATCGCGATCACCGGGGCCGTCGCCCGTTCGGCGAACAGGTCGATGTCACCGGTCAGGCGGGCACCCGCCGCCCCCGCCTGCTGCAGGACCGGGTGCTCGAGTGCCACACCGGGGGAAACGATGATGCGGGCATACCCTGTGGCATCCAGATCATCCAGCGGGCCGGCCCAGGCATCCTCCAGCCACGCCTCCGCGGCCTCCAGCGCGACCGGGGCTGCGCGGGTATCGGTGAGCGCGAACGACTGCCCCTGCGCACGCAGGAAACGGGCGACCGAGAGTCCGGTTGCCCCCAGTCCCACGATCAGGTTGTCGGCGCCGGCGTGGGTCATGGGATCAGCGCACCTTCAGGGTCGCGAGACCGACAAGGACGAACACCACGGTCAGGATCCAGAAGCGTACGATCACGCGTGGCTCCGGCCAGCCCTTGAGTTCGAAATGGTGATGAAGGGGCGCCATGCGAAAGATGCGCCGGCCGGTCAGCTTGAAGGAGGCGACCTGCAGCATGACCGAAAGCGTCTCCAGCACGAAGACGCCGCCCATGATCAGCAGCACGATTTCCTGCCGGGTCAGGATGGCCAGCATGCCCAGGGCCGCGCCCAGCGC
The DNA here is from genome assembly GCF_041685615.1 of Thioalkalivibrio sp. GTDB lineage: Bacteria > Pseudomonadota > Gammaproteobacteria > Ectothiorhodospirales > Ectothiorhodospiraceae > Thioalkalivibrio. The sequence continues at coordinate 7,858 of NZ_JAWLFK010000005.1, read as the reverse complement.
CAGGGCGCCGACATCGCCCATGAAGACCTGTGCCGGATAGGTGTTGAACCACAGGAACCCGAGGCCGGCACCCACGAGGGCGGCGGTAAAGATCACCACCTCGCCCACACCGGACACCGCCGGGATGTCCAGGTAGTCCGCGAACACCGCGTGACCGGCCGCGTAGGCGAACACACCGAGGGCACCCGCCACCAGCACCGCCGGCATGATCGCCAGGCCGTCCAGGCCGTCCGTCAGGTTCACGGCATTGGAGGCGCCCACGACCACCAGCCACACCAGCGGCACGAACATCCAGCCCAGGCTGAACTGGATGTCCTTGAAGACGGGCAGGTAGAAGGTGGTCTCTACCGGACCTTGGGATGTGTACATGATCACGCCGGCGGCGGTCAGGGCGAACAGGGTCTGCCAAAGAATCTTGGCGCGTGCCGAAAGCCCCTTGCTGTTGCCATAGCGCAGCTTGAGATAGTCGTCCCAGCCACCCACGGCACCAAAGGCCAGCGTGGTCAGCAGGACGATCCAGACAAAGCGGTTGGTCAGATCGCTCCACAGGAGGGTGGCAATCGCCACCGCGACCAGGATCAGGGCTCCGCCCATGGTCGGCGTACCAGCCTTGGTCAGGTGCGATTCGGGACCGTCGTCGCGTATCTGCTGGCCGACCTTGCCGACAGTCAGACGGCGAATCATCGCCGGACCGATCAGCAACGCGATGGCCAGTGCCGTGACCACGCCGAGGATGGCCCGAACGGTCAGGTACTGGAAGACCGTGAAGCCGGAATAGAACTGGCTCAGGTACTCAGTCAGCGCGTACAGCATTCGCCACCTCCGGCGCCGGCGAGACCAGGTCCAGCCCCTCGATGATCCGTTCCATGTGCTGGCTACGCGAGCCCTTCACCAGCACCGTAGTGCCCTCTTCAAGGAGGGTCTCGAGACGGCCGCGCAGCGCATCGTGATCGGCGAACCATTCGCCACCGTCACCGAAGGCCCCGGCACTGTCGCGCGCGGCCTCCCCCAGCGTGAGGCAGTAATCGATGCCCATCGCCCGGGCCAGGCGGCCGGTTTCACGGTGCAGCGCCGCGGTCTCGGTACCCAGCTCACCCATCGCACCCAGCACCAGGATGCGCCGCCCACTCATGGCCGCCAGCACCTCCAGCCCGGCCCGCAGCGAGTCCGGGTTGGCGTTGTAACTGTCATCCCACAGCCGCGCGCCACTGATGTGCCACATCTCCTGGAGTCGCCCCCGCACCGGCTTCCAGCGCGTCAGGCCCTCGGCAATTCGGTCGATCCCGATGCCCACGGCGTTCGCCGCCGCAGCCGCCGCGACGGCATTGGCCGCGAGATGGCGCCCGGGGCCAGCCATGCGAAGGTCGCGTCCGGCGCCAAGGATGGCCAGACGCAACCGGTCGGGGGCCTGCCACATCCCCTCGACCTCGCCGCCACCCTCGAGCGAGAAGCGCTGGCAGTGGTGATGCTCGTTCAACGACAGCCAGTAGTCGGCAAAGGCATCGTCCAGGTTAATGACGGCCGTACCGCCCTGTGCCGGCAGGCCGGAGTAGATCTCGGCCTTTGCGTGGGCCACGCCCTCGAGGCTGCCAAAGCCCTCCAGATGCGCACGTCCGGCGTTGGTAATGAGCGCGACCTGCGGCTCGACCCAGCGCACCATGCGGCCAATCTCTCCGGCGTGGTTGGCACCCAGCTCGATCACCGCGTAGTCCACGTCCCGGGGCATCGCCAGCAGCGTCAGCGGCGTGCCAATCTCGTTGTTTAGATTGCCCTCCGTGGAATGCACCGAGCCCGCCCCTTCGAGGATGCAGCGCAGCATCTCCCTGGTCGTGGTCTTGCCGTTCGACCCGGTCAGGGCAATCACCCGCGCCCGGCACTGGCGACGCCAGTACCGACCCAGGCGACCCAGTGCCTCGCGGGCATCCGACACGATGACCTGAGGCTGCGGCACATCCAGGGGCCTTTCGACCAGCAACACGGAGGCCGGCAGGTCGGCTGCGACCTGCTCGTGGGCATCGAAGTTGGGCCCCTTGAGCGCAATGAACAGCGCACCCGCAAGCGGCTCGCGGGTATCCGTGAACACGCCCTCGACGGCCACATCCGGCGCCCCCTGCAGGCGCCCCTGCACCGCCTCGGCCAGTTCCTGGCTGGTCATTCGAATCATTGCCCCTCCTCCCCGGGTGCACGGTCGTGGCCCCGCGCGTCCTGTGGGTGCCGGCCGGCCTGTGCCCGGACCTGCTCGCGGTCGCTGAACGGGTAGCACTGACCGCGAATCTCCTGTGTCGTCTCGTGGCCCTTGCCGGCCACCAGCACCACGTCCCCCGCAACTGCCTCCGCCAGTGCGCTGGCGATCGCGGTCGCGCGGTCGCCGATCTCGTGGCATTCAGTGGCATCGGCGCAGCCGGCGAGGATCGCGGCACGAATCGCGGCCGGATCCTCCCCGCGCGGGTTGTCGTCGGTCACGAAGACGACGTCCGCGTGGTGACAGGCCACCTGGCCCATCACCGGGCGCTTGCCGCGATCGCGGTTGCCGCCACAGCCAAAGACCACGCTCAGGCGCCTTTCGGCATGCGGGCGCAGGGCACACAGGGCCGCCTCCAGTGCCTCCGCGGTATGGGCGTAGTCGACCACTGCCAGGGCCCCGCCCGGCAGCGGGAAACGCTCCATCCGTCCGGGCACGCCGGGCAACTCGGCAACCGCCGTGATCGCACGTACACGCTCCACCCCAAGGGCCTGCAGCGTGGCAAGGGTCGCGAGCAGGTTTCCAACCTGGAACAGGCCGAACAGCGTGGAACGAACCGGGTAGCTCCGGCCGTCGGCCTCGAGAACGAACCGCAGGCCATCCGGTGTGGCCTTCACATCCCGGGCGCGCAGGTCGCCGGCGGCGCCCGCTGCGCTATAGGTCAGAGCCCGGACGCCCGGTCGCAGGGTCTGTGCCACCCGCCGGCCGAATGCGTCGTCGGCATTGAGCACCGCGGTTTGCAGGCCGGGCCAGGCGAACAGCCGGGCCTTGGCGGCGGCGTAGGCCTCCTGACTGCCGTGAAAATCAAGATGGTCGGAACTCAGCCGCGTCAGGACGCCCACGTTGATCGGTGCCCCGGCAAGACGCCCCTGGGCCAGACCGTGCGAGGAGGCCTCAAGTGCCACGGCCTGGCAGCCGGCTCCCGCGAGCTGCGCCAGGTGACGGTGCAGGTCGATGACGCCCGGCGTGGTGTGGCCGGTATCGACGAGCTGGCCCGGGCGCCCGACGCCCAGCGTGCCGATCAACCCGGCGGGCCGACCCAGAGCCTCCAGCGCAAGCGCGATCAGGTGGGTCACCGAGGTCTTGCCGTCGGTGCCGGTGACCGCCACCAGCGGGGCCGCCTCCGGCCAGGTGCCGAACAGCGCGCGCGCCATCTGGGGCAACCGGTCGCGCAGGCCCGGCACATGGATCAACGAAATGTCCACGCGGATTTCGGGCGGTTCGGCCTCGTCCCAGAGGATGGCGGCGGCACCGCGTGCGGCCGCATCGGCGGCGTGGTCAAGCCCGTGACCATGCGTCCCGGCCAGCGCCACAAGGGCTGCGCCGGGGGTGACCCGGCGGCTGTCCTGAACCAGGTCGGTGACCCGTATCGGAGCGACGTCGTGGCGCAAGTCGACCCCCGGCAGCAGATCGCCCAGCACCGGCCCGATCGTATCGCGTGTCTCGTGCGCGGCCATCATGTCGCCCCCTCGTGCTCCACGGCCAGACGCATCGGGACCTCCGGCATCGCATCGGGGCGCACGTTGAACATGCGCAGGGCGGAGCTCACAACCCGCTGAAACACCGGCGCGGCAACAGCTCCGCCGTAGTAGACGCCCGCGTCCGGCTCGTCGATCACCACGGCCATGACAAAGCGCGGATCGGACGCCGGGGCCAGGCCGACGAAACTGGAGAAGTAACGGTCTTCGGCATAACCACCGGGACCGCTCTTGCGGCTGGTGCCGGTCTTGCCGGCCACCCGGTAGCCATCGATCGCGGCCTGGCGGGCAGTGCCCTCGGTCCCGATCACGTGCTCCATCATGGCCAGCACCTGGCGCGCGGTACGCGGGGTCATCACCCGGGCCGGCTCGCGCAGGTCATCGGCAGTGCGCACCAGCCGGACCGGCACCCGCTCGCCGTCATTGGCAAAGGCGGTGTACGCAGCCGCCATCTGCAGGGGTGACAGCGACAGGCCGTAACCGTATCCAAGCGTGGCCTGTTCGACCTCGCGCCAGGTGGTGAAATCGCGCAGGCGGCCGCTGGCCTCGCCGGGGAAATGGGTCCCGGGCGCCTGGCCGAAACCGGCCTGGTGCAGGGTCTGCCAGAAGCGATCCGCCGGGGTCTCCAGGGCCAGTTGCGTGGCGCCGACATTGCTGGAACGCGCGATCAGGGTGGTCAGGTCGATGGTCCCGTAATCGCGCAGGTCACGCACGGTCAGGCGGCCAACGCGCATGGTGCCGGGGCCGGTTTCGAGTGTGGTATTGGCGTCCACGACCCCGGCGTCCAGGGCCGCCGCGACCGTGAGTGGCTTCATCACCGAGCCAGGCTCCATGGTATCGGTGATGGCCCGGTTGCGGGCCCTGTCGGAGCGAATGGCGCCGCGATTGTTCGGGTTGAACCCCGGCTGGTTGACCAGCGCCAGAATCTCGCCGGAGCGGGCATCCAGCAGAACGGCGGAACCGCCACGCGCATCGTGCTCGGCCACCGCGGCCTTCAGCTCGCGATAGGCCAGGTACTGCAGGCGCTGGTCCAGGGTCAATGCCAGGGAATTGCCGTCGCGCGCCGGGCGGATACTCGCGACGTCGCGAATGGTCCGGCCATGACGGTCCCGCAGAACGCGCTTGGCCCCCGGCTGTCCCGACAGCCACTGGTCGAAGGCGAGCTCGACGCCCTCCTGCCCCTGGTCGTCAATGTCGGTGTAGCCAAGTACGTGCGAGGTGGCCTCGCCGTGCGGATAGTAGCGCCTGAACTCGCGGGTCAGTCCGACTCCCTGCATGCGCAGAGCGGCGACGCGCTCGGCCTGCTGCGGCAGCATGTGGCGGCGCAGGTAGACGAACTCGCGCGTGGGGCGGCCCTCGATGCGCTCGGCCAGCCAGTCCGGCTCCACCTCCAGGGCCGCGGCCAGTTCGGGCCAGCGTTCGCGCTGTCCGATCAGGTCCTGTGGGTTGGCCCAGGCAGTCTGCACCGGGGCCGAGATCGCCAGGGGTTCGCCGTGACGGTCGGTAATCATGCCGCGGTGGGCGGACTCGGTCAGGGTACGGACCTGGCGCTGTTCACCCTGCTTGGTCAGGAAGTCGCGCTCGAGCACCTGCAGGTCAACGGCCCGGGACAGTAGCGCAACGCTTGCCACGGCAAAGACCACGATCATCACCTTCAGGCGACCGCCACTGATCTGCCGCTTCAACGCGCCCACGCATCACCCCCAATCACCACGATGCGGTCGGAATCCGGCTGGATCATGCCGAGACGCTCGCGCGCCTGCTCCTCGACCCGGGCCTGGGTCGCCCAGGTGGACTGTTCGATCTGCAACTGCGTCCAATCAAGGTTCAGGACATCGCGCTGACTCAGTGCCTGCTGGTGGTCGACGAAGGCCTGGCGCGCCTCGTGCTTGGCCGCGACCACGCCGATCGCCGAGGCGAACACGCCGGTCGCCAGCGCGACGGCCAGGAGCCCACGCGCGACCATCAGAGCCGCTCCCCCACGCGCAGCACGGCCGACCGCGAGCGCGGATTGATTCTTTGCTCGTCGCGATTGGCGTGGACCGGCTTGCCCACCGCCCGCAGCTTGCGCTCTGGCTCCTCCGGCATCACCGGCAACCCCTTCGGCAGCCGCACCCCGGAGACCGGCTTGCGCAGGGCCTGCTTTACCATCCGATCTTCCAGCGAATGGAAACTGATAACCACCAACCGGGCACCGGCCGGGAGTACATCGGGAATGGTCGCCAGCCATTGCTCGAGCTCGGCCAGCTCGTCGTTCACGAAGATGCGCAGGGCCTGGAAGGTCCGGGTCGCCGGGTGTTTGCCCGGCTCGCGCTTCGGCACCGCGCGGCGCACGATCTCGGCCAGCTCGCCGGTCCGGGCAATCGGGGTGTCGGCACGGGCGGCCACGATGGCACGGGCGATACGCCGCGAGTGGCGCTCCTCGCCATAGTGATAGATGACGTCCGCAATGGCGGTCTCGTCGGCGCGCGCCAGCCAGGCCGCCGCGCTCTCGCCGGTGGCGCGATCCATGCGCATGTCCAGCGGACCGTCATGCTGGAAGCTGAAACCGCGCTCGGGGGTGTCGAGTTGTGGTGAAGAGACGCCTAGGTCCAGAAAGACCCCATCCGGCCCACGGCCGGGGAATCGCTCGCGCAGCGTCTCCGCCATGGTGGAAAACGGCCCGGCCTCGAAGGCAAAACGAGGGTCATCGGCCAGAACCGCGGCGGTCTCGGCGGCGTCCGGGTCACGATCCATGGCCAGCAAGCGGCCATCCGGGCCCAGCCGCTCCAGAATCGCGCGACTGTGCCCGCCGCGCCCGAAGGTGCCGTCGACGTAGAAGCCATCAGCGCGCACGGCCAGGCCCTCCAGCACCGCGTCGCGCAGCACCGGGATATGAGAGACGGTTTCCATGGCCGTCACAACGCGATGGACTCGAGCGCTTCATCATCCACGTCACCGCCCAGCACCTGGGCACAGGTCTCGTCCCAGGCGGCCTCGTCCCAGATCTCGAACTTCTTGCCCTGCCCCAGCAGCACGACCCGCTTTTCCAGGCCGGCGTACTGACGCAGGGGCGTGGGTAGCAGCAGACGACCACTGCCATCCAGTTCGCACTCGGTGGCATGCCCCACCAGCAGACGCTGCAGGTTGCGCACCTTGGGGTTCATGTTGGGGCGGGACATCAGGTTCTGCTCGATGCGCTCCCATTCCGGAAACGGATAGAGGAGCAGGCAGCGGGAGGGATCAACGGTGATCACCAGCTGGCTGTTGCAGCTCGCAGCGAGGTCGTCGCGATACCGCGCCGGCATGGCCAGGCGGCCCTTCGCATCCAGATTGAGCTGGCTGACGCCTCGAAACATGGCTGGTAACGGTGGTTACCCACCTTTCCCCACTTTGACCCACTTTTCGACACTATAGGTACGGGCATCCTCCAGAGTCAAGGAAATCAAGCCCGAAAAACAAAAAATAAGCGTTGAATCACAGAGACTTAGCGCGCCCGGCTCCGGCTCGTCAAAAGGGCCGGAATAAGGGTATTAAAAGCCTCGTGTTGAGGACCAAACTTCATGCATCACTTTACAAGTTTGCCGCGCACACAGCAGGGCTGGCCCAAACCGGTGCCGGCAGGGGATCATTCGCAGGTGGGAAAAAGTGGGAGCCGGCCGTAAGCCGGGTTCTGTCGAGGACAGTCATTCATCTGGGACGTCCGTCACCGGACGCCTCGAGCAGCCTACCCGGGTGCGATGCGGGCCGCATCATGCACCCCTATTTGGCCTTGCTCCGGACGGGGTTTACCTTGCCACGAACTGTTACCAGTCGCGCGGTGCGCTCTTACCACACCTTTTCACCCTTGCCTGTGCCCGAGGGCCATCGGCGGTATGTTTTCTGCGGCACTTTCCGTCGGCTCGCGCCGCCCAGGCGTTACCTGGCGTCCTGCCCTGTGGAGCCCGGACTTTCCTCCACATCCGAGGATGCAGCGACTGCCAGGCCGACTCCCGCGCTCCTTGTACGCCGCCGCGCCCACGAGTGCAAGGCTTTTCAAGGGCCTGCAACGCCAGAAGCCCTTTTCACCACGAAGTTGGCGCCCCGTCCGGGGACGACGCGCTGTCGCGCAGGAAACAGGGGGCGTGGATAATGATCGCACGCGCGGGGCAGGAGGCCG
>NZ_JAWLFK010000080.1:2911-5823 GCF_041685615.1 Thioalkalivibrio sp. | reverse complement strand
ACCATGCTGTCCAGCATGTCGGTCAGGGCCTCCATCAGCGCCGCGGCCTGGGCCGCGGGATCATTCGCCTCCTCGACGGCCGGTTCCGCATTCCCCTGAGCGGGTGCAAGCTCCGCCGCGTCGCTTTCATCGACCCGCACACCCAGATTGGCCTTCAGCCGGTTCAGCGGTTCGCGACCTTCCGGCGGCAGCTTGACCACCGCCAGGAAATGATCCATGTGCTCGCGCCCCGACTTGATGGCCCGCTGCATGCCGCGCGCGTCCACGCCCAGAGCGTGTTCGTAGCGCCGGCGCAGATCGGTCAGCAGGGCACCCTGCTGGTCGCGCTCCGCCCGGGTAATGCACTGGCCCATCTCGGAGGCCAGGGTCACGATGCGATGCAGGCGCTGGTCGGCATCCCGGGCCGCCGGCAGGGTGCCGGAAGGCGCCCGTTCCACCGACGTGACGATCTCCCGCGGGAAGTTCCAGTCCTCCAGCACGCTGCGCGCCAGCGCCTCGTAGGACAACCCCAGCACCTGCCGCGCAGCGCTGCCCTCGCCCGTACCCTGACCCACACGGATGCGGATCTCGTCCGCCTCCTCGGGGAGGTAGTACAGCACCAGCATGCGGCCGATATCGTGGAACAGCGCGCAGACAAAGGCCTGCTCGCTCTCCACGCCGCCGACCTGTTCCGCCAGGTCGCGCGCCAGCATGGCGCTGAACAGCGTGCCGACCAGAGCCTCCATCAGGCGTCCGGAATGGCGCCCGCCCTTGAGGTTCTCGAACAGCACCAGCCCGAGCGCCGCCGTGCGCACCTGCTCGAAGCCCAGGAGCACGATCGCCCGGGAAACGGTCCGGATGTTGCCGCCAAAATTGCTGTAAAAAGGCGAATTGGCCAGCCGCAGCAGCTTCTGCGTGGTCGCATAGTCCTTCAGTACCGCGTTCGACAACTCCGCCACCGAGCGCTTCATGGTGTCATCGGAACACTGGGTGATCTCGCGAATGTGGCTGGAGATACCGGGGAAGTCCGGCTTGCGCCGGATCTTTCGCAGGATGAAGTCCTGCGAGCCATCCTCCACCGAGCCCTCACCCTCCACGGCGCCTAGCAATGCCTCGCGAAACTCGCGGGCGGACGCAAAACGCTCCGAAGGTTCCGGGCGCGTGGCCCGGAGCACCAGGGCATCAAAGCGCTCGTCGCCATGGCCGGTTCGACCCGACGGCGGTTCCAGCGAGCCGCCCTGCATCGACTGCCGGATGGCCGCCGGGGTATCGCCGCCAAACGCCCGCTCGCCCGTCAGCATCTCGAAGAACAGGGCCCCGAGAGAGAACACGTCGGAGCGTTCGCTGGCTGCCTCTCCCGCCAGCTGTTCCGGGGCCAGGTAGAACGGTGTATCCGGCAGATGGCTCTCGCCGCGCGCAGCTGCCTCGGGCAGCGCCATGCCCAGGCCGGTGATGCGCGCGTGCCCCTCGGGGTTCACGGTCACGTTGGCCGGCTGCAAGGCCCCGTGCAGGATGCCCTGCTCGTGGGCCGCTGCCGCGGCCTCCAGCAACTCGCGCATCAACGCCAGGGCGCGATCAATCGGCAGGGCGCCGCGGGTCAGGATCCGGTCCAGGGTCTCGCCCTCGACGTACTCGAAGACCAGGTAGACGCCCTGAGCATAGTCCCCCGCCTCGAAGATGGGCGCGATATTCGGATGCCGGAACCGGCTCAGGCGCCGCGCGTCCTCGAGCAGCGCCCGACGGGTGGCGGCATCGGCCGCGGCATCGGTCAGCGTCCGGATCGCCACCTGGCGGTCCAGTACCGGGTCCTGCGCCACATAGAGACCGTCGCGAGCACTGGTGCCCAGCGTCCGGGTAATCCGGAAGCGTTCGATCTCGGGAACGGCCACGGGATCAGCCATGGGCCTGCCCCGCTGATCGCGCCCCATCCCTGTCCACAGCGCCTGCTGTCAGCCCCGGCATGTACGGATCCATCCGTCTTCTCCCTGTTGTGTCCGCTGGTTGCGAGTCGGCCCAAACCCGGCCGCTCGCGAAACACCCTCCACGGAGGTCAATCCGCCGGATCGCGGGCGTGTTCCTTCAGGATATCCAGCGGGATCACCGCCAGGGTCTCCTCGTGCGTCGCGCGCAGGAAGACCCCGGGTGCCGCCCCCGCCCGGTAGGCCTCCAGCCAGCGTGCCGCACACAGGCACCAGCGATCCCCGGCCTCCAGGCCGGGGAAGCCGAACTCCGGTACCGGCGTCATCAGGTCATTCCCCTGCGCCAGGGAAAAATCCAGGAACTCGCGGGTGACCTCGGCGCACACCGTGTGCATGCCCTGGTCGTCGTAGCCGGTGGCACAGCGGCCATCGCGGTAGAAACCGCTGACCGGATCCCGGCCGCAGGGCTCGAGCGCCCCGCCAAACACGTTCTTCGAGGGAAATGGCTGCATTGAAGGACTCTCCGTCGGCTGTGCCTACAGGATAACGGAGACCCGCCCCCCAAGCGCGAGCGTTTGTTTCAGCCGGGGGAATTCAGTCGGCGTCCGGCCAGCCCCGTGCTTGCAGGGCAACGCGCAGGTTCCCGGGCCGGTAGTCCGCATCCCGCCGGTAGCGTTCCAGAACACTGGGGTGCAGTTCGGTCGGGTGGCCGGGCGGGTCCAGCGGACGCCGATAGCGGCGCCGCAGGCGATAGATGTGCCGCCGGGAGCGATGCAGCGGTGCAAGCGGATCCGGGCGCAACGCATCCGCCAGATGCGGCTCCACCTGCAGGCCGGCCGCCCGGGCCTCCCCGGTCATCCACGCCAGTGGTACCTCGGACGCAACGCCTCCCTCGGCATCCGGGGCGTAGCCGCCCCCCACATCGGCGTGCACGCCGCTGAACCAGAACTGTTGCAGGTCCAGCCCCGGGCGTGGATCCCACAGGGTCGGCTCGAAGTCGGCGCGGGTTTCGTC
>NZ_JAWLFK010000080.1:0-2811 GCF_041685615.1 Thioalkalivibrio sp. | reverse complement strand
ACACCCCAGTCGTAGAAGACCTGCTGCGGGTCACCGCTGGCATCGGCGGGCGCGATGGCGCGGGCCAGACGCAGCACGTTGGTCGGTACGTCCGACTCGACGTCCTCCTCCGGGCGATTCCAGGTCCCGTCCGCGCACACCACGATCCGTCGCATCATCCGCCAGCCTCACATCCTTGTCGTCGGGCGGTGCCGGCAATCATGCACGGCACGGAATACCGCCGTGTGATGCTCCCTCAGGAGCCGATCTCGATCCGGCGCACCCCCGGCCGGGCGTCGTCCTCGCGCCGGGGGATGTCGATCTTCAGCACGCCATTCTTGAACCGCGCCTGGATGGCATCGACGTCGGCATCGCCCGGCAGGCTGAGGATACGGCGAAACTGCCCGTAGGCCCGCTCGACGCGATGGTAGCCCTGGTCGTCCCCCTCGGTCTCCTGGCGTTTCTCGCCGGAGATGACCAGGTCGTCGCCATCCACCGTCAGGTCGATCGCGTCCTCGTCGATCCCCGGCACCTCCACCGTGATCCGGTAGGCCTTGCGAGTCTCGGCGATGTCCACGCTGGGCTTGAGCAGCAGCGAGGCCGCATCACTCCCGCGCGCCCCGAGGGCGGCACCAAAGAAGTCTTCGAACATCCGGTCCATCTCCCGGTGCATGCGCACCAGGGGATCGCGCATCAGGGCATCGGGCGCTTCGCGCCGGGCCGGCACAACCTCCGGACTCTCGGTTTCCTCGCGCTTGAACCAGTTCCACGGCTTGAGCTTTTGCAGGTCCATGATCATCACCTCCACTGGAAATCCTGTCTATCAAAATAACTAGGTCGTGGAGAGGGACTTTTCAAGCCCTGCGCATCACGCCCTGCGGAAATCGGCCAGACGCACCGGCTGACGCCGGGCACCCCAGTCGCCGGGGCGCGCCTCGAAGACTCCGGGTACCGGGGCCCCGCAGGCGTTGCAGCAGCCATCGGCGGTCAGGTTCCAGTCCGACAGTTGGTACCAGTTACGACCGATCAGGCGTTGCCCGCAGCCCGCACACCAGGTGCTCTGGCCGTCCGCGTCATGCACGTTGCCGGTGTACACGTGATGCAGATCCTGGCCGCGGGCGATGCGACGCGCCCGCTGCAGCGTAGCGATCGGCGTGCGCGGGTGTTCGGTCATCTTGAAATCCGGGTGGAAGGCGGTGAAGTGCAGCGGTACATCCGGCCCCAGGTGCTCCCGGACCCATTGCGCCATGGAGGCGATCTCCGCATCACTGTCGTTCTCGTCCGGGATCAGCAGCGTGGTGATCTCGACCCAGGTATCGGTCTCGTGCACCAGCCATTCCAGGGTGTCGAGCACCGGCTGCAGATGGGCACCGGTCAGCTTGTGGTAGAAACGCTCGGTGAATGCCTTGAGATCCACGTTGGCCGCATCCATGGCGGAGAAAAACTCGCCGCGCGCCTGCTCGGTGATGTAGCCGGCCGTCACCGCCACCGTGCGGATGTCCCGCGCGCGGCAGGCCGCCGCCACGTCGATGGCGTACTCGTGGAAGATCACCGGATCGTTGTAGGTGAAGGCCACCGCGCGGCAGTCCAGCGCCTCGGCGGCACGTGCAATGGTCTCGGGATCGGCGCGATCGGCCAGCGTGTCGATCTCGCGCGACTTGCTGATGTCCCAGTTCTGGCAGAACTTGCAGGCGAGGTTGCAGCCCGCCGTGCCGAACGACAGCACCGGGCTGCCCGGCAGAAAGTGATTGAGCGGCTTCTTCTCGATCGGATCCACACAGTATCCGGAGGAACGCCCGTAGCTGGTCAGTACGACCGCGTCGTCGAGGTTGGCGCGCACAAAACAGGCCCCGCGCTGGCCGGGCTTCAGCTTGCAGTAACGCGGGCACAGGTCGCACTGCACGCGGCCGTCCTCCAGGGCGTGCCAGTAGCGCGTGGCGACGGTAAATGCATCATGTCGGGGGGTATCGTTCATATTGACCCGCGGAGTGGAACACAGCCTTGAATATGGGGACGATATCCCAATATTCAACGACATAATGTTCCACGGAGATACCCGATGACGGCACAGCCCCGCATCCGCGAGCCCGCCATTGCGGGATGGTTCTACCCGGCCAATCCCGACGAGCTGCGCGCCACCGTCAGCCGGTTGCTGGACGCGGTTCCGGTGGAGTCCGGCGCGGCACCGCCCAAAGCCCTGATCGCGCCGCACGCCGGCTACCCGTATTCCGGTCCGGTGGCGGCCTCCGCCTATGCACGCATCCGCCCCCTGGCGGGCCGGATCCGGCGCGTCGTCCTTCTGGGTCCGTCGCATCGCGTGCCCTTCCACGGGATCGCGACCACCACGGCCTCGGCCTACCGCAGCCCGCTTGGAGACGTCCCCGTGGATCACGAGGCCCTGGACAATATCGCGGACCTGCCCGGGGTGCAGGCACTCGATATCGCCCACGACCCCGAACACAGCCTGGAGGCCCATCTGCCGTTCCTGCAGGTGGTACTGGGCAGGTTCGACCTGGTGCCGCTGGTGGTCGGAGACACCTCCGCCGAAGAGGTAGCGCGTGTGCTGGAACGCCTGTGGGGCGGCCCGGAGACCCTGATCGTCGTCAGCTCGGATCTCTCCCACTTCCACGACTACGCCACCGCCAGTCGCCTGGATACGGCCACCACCCACTCCATCGAACAACTGGATGCACGCGCCCTGGGCCCGGAACAGGCCTGCGGCTGCCGCCCGCTGGCGGGCCTGTTGCGGCTGGCTCGGCAGCGCGGGCTTGCCATCACGACGCTGGACCAGCGCAACTCCGGCGACACCGCCGGCCCGCGCGACCAGGTGGT
>NZ_JAWLFK010000079.1:0-5835 GCF_041685615.1 Thioalkalivibrio sp. | reverse complement strand
GGGCTGTCGACCAATGCGAGATCGGAACCCCGCAAAGCGGACGGCGACATCTCGAAGACGCTGACGCCGCCGTCATGCTGTGTCAGGGCCTTGAGGCCGGTGGTGGTCGTCTTGTCGGTATCGGAGGCCGTGTCCGCCGTGGTGCGGTGGCTTCCCATCTCCGCGAGCAGGAAGTCGTGGATGCGTTCCAGCCCCATGATGCAGACCTGTTGTTGGTCGCCCGCTTGCTCGCGGCTGTGGCGCCGGGTGGGCAGATGGGACCACAGGCGCAGCACGTGCTCGGCCAGCGGCCGGGCGTCTCCGTGGTGGGTCGGGTCCAGGTCTTCGGGGCGTTCGCGCAGCGCGTCCAGAGCCGGCGCGAGCTCCACGAAGCAGGCCGGCTCGATGGTGGTCCTGTCTCTCAGGACCAGCCCCGGGGCATGATCGCGCTCGAGGTCGCAGCGCAGTACGGGCAGGGCGGGGTGCCGATCCGGATCGGGCGTGGCGGTGCACGCCACTGCAATCGAGTTGACCCAGCGGACCAGCAAGTCCATCTCGCCCATCTTCAGGGCGTTCGGATCGGTGCTCCCGAGCACCATGATGCGCGCAATCATGGTCTCGATGCGGTCCAGATCGATCGGGCCGAAACGTTTGTCGATGGCGGGGCCCCGGTCGGCGATACCCTGGGCACGTGCCAGTCGCAGCAGGTCGTAGAGTTGCTGCCAGTGACCGGGTGGTACGCCCTGATACAGCCGCCAGTGGTGCACGCCGAGCGCGCCGAGCAGCGCCACGGCTGCCTGCAGGGGGGGCATCAGGCGTTCCGCGTGCTGGGCGGTGTGTTCGTCAATGCGTTCGCGCACCACCAGCAACTCGGCGGTGAGCAGGGCCCGTAAGGCGGTACCGAGGGTGTCCGCCCGATCCCGGCTGCGCCGGCCCAGCGGAAGGGAGCGCTGGCGCAGCAGGCGCTCCATGGGCGGGAGCAGGGGCAGGAGGTGATCTTCCATGATCCCCACCAGCGTCGCGCGTATTCCGGGCCGCAACGCGACGGTGTTGAGTCCTTCCAGGGCTTCGCCCAGCTGCCGGATACCCAGTTCGGGTTCGCTGCCCGGCCGTTCGGCGCACCACGCCCGCAAGGCCTGCGGCGTCAGGTGGGGAAAACTTCCGGGCCCGGCCGGTTGGCCGGGCAGTTCGGGCAGGGCTTGCAGCATGGGCGTGTCCAGTAGTCGCTGAGCCGGTTGCGTGGGACACCCCGGGACATGTTCCGTGTTATCCGGGGATCTGGGGGTACTTTAGCAGCAAACCGTGCATTTGGTGTGGTGACACAGGCGGCTCAGTCGTGGGCGGAGGACGGTGCCTGGAGGGTCTTGCCGGGCTCCCCGGGGATCTCGCGCGCGAGGCGCGGGACCAGGTATCCCGGAAGGCGGGCGTGCAGGGCTCGGTAGAGTTCGCCCGCGCGGGCGTCCGGTACCTCGAAGTGGGCTGTGCCGCGGGTGCGGTCGAGTTGGTGCAGGTAGTAGGGCATCACCCCGAGGCGGAAGCCGGCCTCCTGCAGTTCAATCAGGGTCTCGGCAGTGTCGTTGATGCCGGCCAGCAGGACCGCCTGGTTGAGCAGGGTGATGCCGGTGCCGCGCAGGCGCTCGAGCGCTACGTCGGCGGGGGCGGAGAACTCGCGCGGGTGGTTCGCGTGCAGCACCAGGATGTGTTGCAGGCGCCCCTGGCCGAGCCAGGCAAGCAGGCGGTCGTCGACCCGCTCCGGCAGCACCACCGGCAGGCGTGTGTGGATGCGCAGGCGCTCGAGGTGCGGGATACCAGCGAGCCGCTCCGCCAGTCGCGCCAGCCGTGCGTCCGCGAGGCTCAGCGGGTCACCACCGCTGAGGATCACCTCGCGGATGTCCGAGTGTGCCGCGATGTAGTCCAGCGCCGGTTCCCAGTCGTCTCGGGCCGGGTTGTGGTCGGCATAGTCGAATTCGCGGCGGAAGCAGTAACGGCAGTGGATGGCGCAGGCTCCGGTGGTCAGCAGCAGGGCGCGGCCGTGGTACTTGTGCACCACGCCGGGGGCGGCGAGGGCGTCGTGGTCGCCGACTGGGTCACTGAGGAACCCCGGGGCTTCCAGCGCCTCGCGCGCGTCCGGCAGGGCCTGCAACAGCAGGGGGTCCCGCGGGTCGCCGGGCTGCATGCGGGCCAGGTAGCTCTCCGGAATACGCGTGCGGAACAGCCGGTGAGCGGTCCGCATGCCCGGCAACGCCTCCGGTGACAAGCCCAGGCGTGTGGTCAGGGTTTCGGGATCGGCGATCGCGCGGGCCATCGCCTGTTGCCAGGCTGGGATTGCGCGCGCTGGGGATGGCTGGGTTCCGCGCGACTCGCGCGTTATCATGACGGGCTTTGTGGGCATGGGGCGTTTCCGGACGGGGCGGCATGTCCGCGCCACGAATGATCGAGGAACAGCGCGCAATGGCAACCTACAGTACCAACGAATTCAAGGCCGGTCTCAAGCTCCTGCTGGACGGCGACCCGCAGGCCATCGTGGAGAACGAATTCGTCAAGCCGGGCAAGGGCCAGGCCTTCAACCGGGTCAAGATGCGCAATCTGCGCACGGGCCGGGTGCTGGAGAAGACCTTCAAGTCCGGCGAGTCGGTGGAGGCCGCCGACGTGATGGATACCGAGATGCAGTATCTCTATAACGATGGCGAATTCTGGCACTTCATGGTCCCGGACACCTTCGAGCAGTACGCGGTCGGCGAGGACGCGCTGGGTGACGCCGGCCAGTGGCTGAAGGAACAGGATCTCTGCACCGTGACCCTGTGGAATGGCGAGCCGCTGTCGGTGGTGCCGCCGTCCTTCGTGGAGATGAGGATCACCGAGTGCGATCCCGGCGTGCGCGGTGATACCGCGCAGGGCGGCACCAAGCCTGCCACGCTGGAGAGCGGGGCGGTGGTCAAGGTGCCGTTATTCGTCGAGGAAGGCGAGACGGTGCGGGTGGATACCCGCACCGGCGAATACGTCTCGCGCGTCTGACCCCGGCGACCACGGATTCCGGCCAATGAGCGACTGGCGGCCGAGGGCGGCGCCGGCCCGCCCGGCACGGGCCCGTCTGCTGGCCGGTTTGCGCGCATTCTTCGCGGCACGCGGGGTGCTCGAGGTTGAGACGCCAGTCCTTGCACGCGGCGCGCCGCAGGACCCGATGCTGGAGAGCTGGGAGGCGCAGGCCCCGGGCGGCGAGCGCGGTTTCCTGCAGACCTCGCCGGAGTACCCGATGAAGCGCTTGCTGGCGGACGGCGCCCCGGACATCTACCAGATCGCCCGGGTCTTCCGCGGCGGCGAAACCGGCCCGCGCCACAACCCCGAGTTCACCCTGCTGGAGTGGTACCGCCTGGGGCTGGATCACCGGGCACTGGCGCGCGAGGTGGTTGCCCTGATCGCGGACCAGGCGGCGCTGTCCCCCGAGTGGCGCACGCCGCGGGGCTGCGAGGAGATTGCCTACGCGGACCTGTTTCAAGCCACCCTGGGGGTGGATCCGCTCGCGGCGGATGCCGCGGCGCTGGAGCAGGTCGCGGCGAAGCACGGGGGTACGGTGGGCGGCGAGCTGGACCGGGACGGCTGGCTGGATGCCCTGATCAGCCTGGTGATTGCGCCCCGCTTTCCGCCGGATCGGTTGACCATCCTCCATGACTACCCCGAGAGCCAGGCCGTGCTTGCGCGCCCCTGTGCCGCCCGCCCGGGCTCTGCCGCCCGCTTCGAGCTCTACTGGGGTGACCTGGAGCTGGCCAACGGCTATCACGAGCTGACCGACCCCGAACTGTTTCGCCAGCGCCGCGAGCGGGATATCGCCCAGCGCCGCGCGCGCGGCCAGCCGCTCCCGCCCGTGGATGCTCACCTGGAGGCGGCGCTGGAGTCGGGCCTGCCGGACTGCGCCGGTGTGGCCCTGGGGGTGGACCGGTTGCTGATGCGACTGCTCGGGGCGTCGAGCATCGATCAGGTGATCGATTTCCCCTGGTCCAGGGCGTGACACGATCCGCGCGGAGGGCTTGTCCCGGCGGGGGCACCGGCACACTATAGGCCCTGTCGCCCAGCACCTTCGCAGGATGTCCGGACCCCATGCCCCCTAGGGAAACACTGACGAATGCATGCGCTCGCGCCCGAGTCGCTTTTGCGTGCGGACAGGGCGCGGTGACTGCCGTGCAGGCACTGTGCACCAGGGAACCGCGACGCCGTGCGGACGCAAAAGCGGCCGAGCCCCGCCGGGGTTGGCAGCCCAGGTTCCCCGACCCTGCGTTGCGGCCCTTGCCGGTAGAACCACTATCGGCCGCGGACCGCGCCTTGTCCCGGAAAACCCGGGGTACCAACGCAAGTGTGTGCATTCGTCAGTGTTTCCCCGGTCCCTTTTCGCACCGCTTCGGCCAGCTTCCGGTTGGCTCCAGGTGGGCCGCTTCTTCTTTCGTCCTGATGTTGCTGCTGTGGCTGGTGCCACTGGCTGCACAGGCGCAGTTCGAACACCTGCCGGAGCCGCTTCAGCGCGCGATCGAGAGCCAGCGGCTGCCACCCGGAAACGTCGGGATCTGGATCCAGCGGATGTCCGATGGCGCGGTGCTCGCACACCTGAACGCCGACCAGCCGTACAACCCGGCCTCGACCATGAAGCTGGCGACCTCGCTGGCAGCTCTGCACGAACTGGGGCCGGACTACACCTGGACCACCGAGGTCTGGGCGACGCGGCCGGTGCGCAACGGCGTGTTGCGGGGGGATCTGGTGATTCGCGGAACTGGCGATCCGGGCATGGTCAGCGAGGAGCACTGGCGCATGCTGGGACAGCTGCGCCAGACCGGGTTGCAGCGCATCGAGGGCAACGTGATCCTCGATGCCTCGCATTTCGAACTGCTGACGAGCGATCCGGCCGCGTTCGACGACCAGCCGCTCCGGGCCTACAACCAGCTGCCCTATGCCCTGCACGTGAACGCCAACGCCCAGCGCTTCCGCGTGCGGCCGGAGCAGCATGGAGACGGGATCGACGTGACGGTGGATCCGCCGTTGCCGGGGCTGGATATCGTGAACCGCCTGGAGCCGACGCGCGGCAGCTGCGGCGCCTGGCAACGTGGAATCCGCTTTGACGCCGACCCCGAAGCGCAGCGCGTGACCCTTGCGGGCGAGTACCCCGTCAACTGTGGTGAGTACGAGCTGCTGCGCTCGGTCCTGGCCCCGGAGGCGAACCATGCCGAGATGTTCCGGCTGCACTGGTCGCAGTGGGGGGGCGAGTTGACCGGGGACATCCGTCCTGGCGTACTTCCGGTGTTGTACGACGAACCGATCCTGCGCCATACCTCGCGACCGCTGTCGGATCTGATCCGGGTCTCCAACAAATGGAGTTCCAACGTGATGACCCGCCACCTGCTGCTCACCCTGGGCGCCCGTCATTTCACTCCGCCGGCCACGCTGAAAAAGGGGCAGCGGGCGCTGCTGGAATCCCTGCGCGGACTGGGCGTGGACGTCGGCGGCATGGTGGTCGACAACGGCTCCGGTCTCAGCCGCAATACCCGGATGACCCCGCGTCAGCTGGGCCGCATCCTGGAGGCGGGTTGGCAGCACCCGCACCGTCCGGAGTTCCAGTCCTCGCTGGCCCTGGCCGGCCTGGACGGGACCCTGCGCAACCGCTTCCGCAACGGCAGTCGGCGCGATTTGCGCGGGCAGATGCATCTGAAGACCGGGCATCTGAACGAGGTATCCGCGGTGGCCGGCTACGTTCGCAGCCAGGGCGGGGACGACCTGGCCGTGGCAGTGCTGGTCAACGATCCCCGGGGCCACCGCGGCATGGGTCGCAACCTGCAGGATGCCGTCCTCGAATGGGCCTACGGTCTCTGACGC
>NZ_JAWLFK010000038.1:0-23860 GCF_041685615.1 Thioalkalivibrio sp. | reverse complement strand
TCGGGTTCGGGTTCGGGTTCGGGTTCGGGTTCGGGTTCGGGTTCGGGTTCGGGTTCGGGTTCGGGTTCGGGTTCGGGTTCGGGTTCGGGTTCGGGTTCGACAGCTTCGGCCTCTTCGACCGGCTGGCGTTCCGGCTGCTGAGGCTCGGCCGGTTCTGGTTCCCGGGGCTCGGGCTCTACGGGTTCGGCTTCCTCGACCTCGGGCGCTTCGGGGTTCCGGGGATCAACGTCCGCGGTCTGTGCGGGTTCGGCCAGCATCGCCTGGGGTGCACCCCCAGCTGCGGCCATGGAGATCTCGAGCCCGCCCGCCCCGGCATCCTCGGCGCCAGCCGGCGGCTCGCGCATCAGCAAGACCGCGGCCACCAGCAGGTGCACCGCGACCGCCAGCACCAGGGCCGTCACCCAGTGTCGAAGGGTCGGTCGCATCAGACTTCCGGTACCGTCAGCAGGTCGATGCGTTCGATTCCCGCCTCGCGCAGGCGCTCAAGCACCCCGACGACGTCCACGGCTTCCGCACGCCCGTCCGCTTTCACTCGAACCCGCGCCGCATCAGCGTGGCGCTCAAGATGCTCGCGCACCAGGGCGGTCATGTCCTCGAGATTGGTTTCGTCCTGATTGACGGCCAGGCGGCCGTCGGTCCCGATAATCACCATGAAGTCATCGGGACCGGGCTGGCCATCCACCGCGGATTCCACGGGCTCGACCTCGAACGGATCGATCGCGCTCAGCTGCCCGGCCACCATGAAGAAGATCAACAACAGGAAGACGATGTTGATCAGCGGGAGAATGCTCTCGTCATCGTTGCGCGGGCGGTGCGCTACATGAAAGTGGCGTCGTTGTCCGATCATGGCTGTGTCTGCCGAATCACCGAAAGATTGCGCGCCCCGACATCGGCCAGGTCCTCCACCACATTCACCGTGTCCTGCATGCTGACCCCCGGGGCCGGCATGACCAGCACCCGCGTGTCGGCCTCTTCGCGCACGCGCGCGCCGATACGATCGCGCAGATCACGCTCCGTGACTGCCTCCCCAGCGATGCGCAAACCGTCCGGCCGGATCTCGACCAGCATGGCGCCCTCCATCGAGCCCGCGCCCCCGGCCTCGGCCGGGGCTTCGAGCTGAACGGCACGCCAGTCGAGGAAGCTCGAGGCCAGCATGAAGAACACAAGCAGGATAAAGACGACGTCGATCAGCGGCGTCAGGCTGATCGGGTTGCGCCGGCGTGGACGACTAGTGTCCAGCATCAGCCATTCGGCGCAAGGCACCGTCAGCCGAGTCCGCCTCGCCTTCTTGACGGCTTGCCCGATCTGCGGGTTGCTCGCTGGCGCTCGTTGCAGAACCATACTGACCACCCGTAAACAGCCGGGTCACGGCATCGTCCATCCGGTGGGCCACGCGCTCGACCCGGGTCTCCAGCCAGTTGAGAGCAGCCACAACCGGGATCGCGACCGCCAGGCCTACCGCGGTTGTCAGCAGCGCCTCCCAGATGCCACCGGACAACACAGCGGGATCGACCTGGCTTCCAGCCTCTTCCAGTGCCCGGAAGGCGCGGATCATGCCCATCACGGTACCCAGAAGGCCCAGCAAGGGGGCCAGCGCGCCGATTACTTCCAGCGGCCGCAACCCCTGCCGCAGGGATTGGATCGTCGCGTTGCCGTAACGCACGACCTCTTCGCGGACAATCGCCTCGGGCGCGCCACCGTGCAGTCCCCGGATGCCCCGGGCGACCGCCCGTGCGGCCGGGTTCGGGGTGGCCTCGGCACACTGGATCGCTCCCTGGACATCCCCACGGTGGAATCGGTCCAGCGCTTCATCGGCGGGGCGCACATCGGTGACGCGCATACGCCACAGCTGCCACAGCTTCACCAGCACAAAGGCCAGAGCCACCACCGAGGCCCCCAGCAGGATCAGGACCACGGGCCCGCCCGCGTCCAGAAAACCCACCAGGCGCTCCGATCGAATCCATTGGTCGAAATTCATCGTCGAGCTCCGAGCATTCTGAAAATACACACCGTAATCGCGCGGCAGGCAAGGCCTCGGGGCTTCGCGGCAGAAGACATCGCGTGCCGGACGACGGTCGTGAACAAAAGAAGAGCGCGGCGGACCGGCCACCGCGCTCCATTACCATACGATAAAGCGATTGGCGGCCTTACATGGCCACGACGGGGTCGGGTCGAGCGACAGAGGCAGGGGGCGAGTTCGCGCCGGACACTTGCAACACGTTGGCGGCCGTATCACGGGAGCGGCCCTTGAGCAGACAATTGGCTCGGCGAGCGCACTTGCCACACTCGGAGCTCACCCCCAAACGATCGCGAAGGTCACGCATGCGCAGGCCTTCCTGACTGGAGTCGATCAGTTCCCGGATATCGCGCTCGCGAACGGATTTGCAGATACAGACGATCATCGCCTTCCTCAATCTACCCTGTGTACTGAGGCAGACGGTACTCTTGTTGAGAATGGTTTGCAACACCATTAGCGATTATGTGGGGAGCGATACGGCGATTCGCTCGAAGGCCCTTCTTGGGCAACAGCGCAGCGTGCCAAACGAAAAAGGCCCCGCAAGAGCGGGGCCCAGGTGGCCATGTGACGGACCTGAGAGCGCGGCTCATCCGCGCCCCCAATCCAATCCGAACCAGCCCTCAGTGCTGATGGCCGCCCTCGCCGTGGGCGTGGCCATGCTCCAGTTCTTCGGCCGAGGCCTCGCGGACCTCGACGATCTCAACGTCGAAGTTCAGAGTTTCGCCGGCCAGCGGGTGGTTACCGTCGACCGTGGCCGTATCGCCTTCGACCTTGGTCACGGTGACGGTCAGCGGCCCGTTCTCGGTCTGCGCCTGGAACTGCATCCCCGGCTCGACGGAATCGACGCCCTGGAAGGCCTCCATCGGGATCTCCTGGACCATGGCGTCGATCTTCTCGCCATAGCCTTCTTCCGGGGAGACCTTGGCCTGGACCTTGTCACCTGCGGCCTTGCCTTCCAGCTCCTTTTCCAGCCCCGGAACGATCTGGCCTTGTCCGTGCAGGTAGGCCAGCGGCTCGCGGCCTTCGGAGCTGTCGATCTTCTCGCCAGCATCGTTGGTCAGGGTGTAGTGGATGGCCACCACGGCGTTCTGCGCGACTTGCATGGGCTTTGCCCTCTTAATACATGAACTTGTAAGGGTAACGTGGAACACGGCCCCGCGTCAGGTCCAACCGCCGGACATGCGGTTTCCGGCGGGTAGCGGACCGCGTCAGGCCGCCTTTTGCAGCAGGAGGCGGTTGAGCCGCGCGACGAACCCGGTCGGGTCCTCCAGCTGCCCGCCCTCGGCCAAAAGGGACTGCTCGAACAGCAGTGAGGCGAGATCGTTGAAGTCCTCGCCCTCGGCCGCCTTGAGGCGTTCGACCAGCGGGTGCCCCGGATTGACCTCCAGCACCGGCTTGCCGGAGAAGGTCTCCTGGCCGGCCTGCTTGAGCAGTTCCTGCAGGTACAGGGCCATCTCGTGCTCGCCGAGGACAATGCAGGCCGGGGACTCGACCAACCGCCGCGAGGGCCGGACGCTCTCCACGCGGTCGCCCAAGGCCTGCTGCAGGCGTTCCGGCAGATCACCCAGGTCTCCCTCGGCGGCTTGTTCGCCGGTGTCATCCTTTTGCTCGGCGTCCTCGCCGATGATCTTGTCCAGGTCCAGATCGCCCTTCGCGACATTCTTGATCGGCTTGCCCTCGAACTCGCGAAGGTGCGACAGCAGCCACTCGTCGACCCGGTCGGACAGCAGCAGGACCTCGATCCCGTGCTTGCGGAACACCTCCAGGTGGGGGCTGTTACGCGCGGCGGAGGGGTTGTCGGCGGTGATCACGTAGATCGCCTCCTGGCCTTCCTTCATGCGTTCGACGTAGTCCGCCAGCGCCACGTTCTGGGTGTCGCCGCTGTTCTGCGTGCTGGCAAAGCGCAGCAGCTTCGCGATGGTCTCCTGGTTGGCGAAGTCCTCGCCCGGGCCCTCCTTAAGCACCCGCCCGAAGTTCTGCCAGATCTCGGCATACTTCTCGGGTTCGTTGTCGGCGATCGACTGCAGCAGGCCGAGGATCTTCTTCACCGAGCCGGAGCGGATCGAATCCACCAGGCGGTTGTCCTGCAGGATCTCGCGCGAGACGTTCAGCGGCAGGTCGGCCGAGTCCACCACCCCGCGCACGAAGCGCAGGTAGCTGGGCAGCAGCTTCTCCGCGTCGTCCATGATGAACACACGCTTCACGTAGAGCTTGACCCCGTGGCGGGCGTCGCGGTCCCACAGATCGAACGGCGCCCGCTTCGGTATATAGAACAGTGTGGTGTATTCCTGACGCCCCTCCACGTGGTTGTGGGTCCAGGCGATGGGGTCCTCGAAGTCGTGGGCGACGTGCTTGTAGAACTCGCGGTATTCCTCGTCACTGATCTCGGACTTCGAACGGGTCCAAAGCGCGCTGGCGCGGTTGACCGTCTCCCATTCGTCAGTGGGTTGGCCCTCGTCATCCTGCTTGCGCATGCGGATCGGGAACGCCACATGATCCGAATAACGCCCGATGATGTGGCGCAGGCGCATGGGTTCGAGAAACTCGTCGGCGTCTTCCTTCAGCGTCAGCGTGATCTCGGTACCGGCCTCGGCCCGCTCGCACGGCGCCAGCGTGTATTCGCCATCACCGGCTGACTCCCAGCGTGTCCCCTCGCTGGCCTCGCTGTCGGCCCGGCGCGTCTCCAGGCGTACCCGGTCGGCCACGATGAACGAGGAATAGAAGCCCACACCGAACTGGCCGATCAGCTGCGAATCCTTTTGCTGATCCCCGGTCAGCTTTTCGAGAAAGGCCTTGGTGCCGGAACGCGCAATGGTCCCGATGTGCTCCACCACCTCGTCGCGCGACATGCCGATACCGTTGTCGCGCACGGTAACCGTACGGGCCTCCGGGTCCACCTCGACATCGATCGCCAACTCGGCCGGCTGCGGGATCGCATCCGGCTGCGCGAGGGCCTCGAAGCGCAACTTGTCGCAGGCATCGGCGCCGTTGGAAATCAGCTCGCGCAGGAAGATCTCGCGGTTGGAATACAGCGAGTGGATCATCAGCTGCAGAAGCTGGCTGACCTCGGTCTCGAAGCGGCGGGTCTCGGGTTTCGGTTCAGTCTGGGTTTCGCTCATGGCCTGCTCGTCCCTTGTTTGATGTCGACACGTCGCAAGGTAGGGTCACCCACGCCGTTTTCAAGGACGGCGGCCTGATACAGCCCTCCCGCGCCTTCCGGGTCCAGCAGCTGCCACACAGGTGCGAGCACCTCGGGCAGACGCGCCTCCAGTTGCCACGGCGGACGCACCACCAGCATCCCCGAACCCGCCAGCCCAAGGTGGCGCTCGGGGTCGGGGGCGATGCGCAACTCGCTGATCAGCCACGGAGCGTCGATCTCCGCCCGCAAGTGCTCGCGCATGGCGTGATCCGGCCGCCCCGCGAGAACGGGGTACCAGACCAGGATGATCCCCGTGTTCCAGCGCCGGTGGATCGTCGTCACCATCTCGGCCACCTCGCGGTACTCCGCCTTGCGCTCATAGGACGGGTCGAGCAGAGCAAGTCCGCGGCGCGGCTCCGGCGGGAACAGGGCCCGCGCCGCCTCGCGCGCGTCGCGCTTGTGCACGTTGCATCGGGCATCGCCGCCAAGACGGGCCTGCAGCCGTTCGTATGCCTCGGGGTGAAGCTCGCAGGCGATCAGGCGGTCGTGGTCGCGCAGCCGCGCCTGGATCAGCAACGGCGACCCCGGATACTCCGTCAGGCGCGGAGGCCTCGGCTGCATCGTTCGTAACGTGTCCAGGAATTCCGGCACCACCACCGGCAGGGTTGATTCCGCCGCCCAAAGGCGCCCGATCCCGGTGACAGCCTCGGCAGTCTTGCGCGCTCGTGTGCCCGTCAGGTCGTACCCGCCGGCACCGGCATGCAGATCCAGTGCCACAAACGGCTTGTCCCGCCCGCGCAGGGATTGCAGCACCTGCCAGAGAACCAGGTGCTTATGCACGTCGGCGAAATTGCCCGCGTGGTAATCGTGCTGGTAGCTGAGCATGCGCCCCTCAAACAAAAGGCCACCGCGAGGGTCGTCGCGGTGGCCCAAGAAGGGCAGCCCCGCGGGACCACCCTCGACCGTGTGACCGGTTTATTGATTGACCGGAGATTCGGGATCGAGCAGGTACGCCATGATATGCGCGATCTGTTCTTCGGTCAGGAAGTTGTTATGCCCGAACCGCGGCATCTGGGTACACGGGAAATACTGATGCGGATTCGACACCACCTCGTGCACGTAATTCACCACCGAGCTGTCGTTCCCGCGGGTCTCCCCATAGCCCGCCAGGCTCGGGCCCAGAGTGCCATAGAGCTCCTCGTCCGGGTCCATCTGGTGGCAGGCGTAACAGTTGCCACCCGGTTCCCGCGAGTCATGATCGTCATTGCGGTGACCGATCCGATAGCCATAACCGGAACGCGCCAGCTCCGCGCCCCGACGCCAGTTGCCCAGACGCGGGCCACCCGGCGGCGCCTCGTAACTCTCGCGGGCCATGGCGATCACCTCGCCGGCGGTGTCGGAATCCGGCTCACCCTTGATCGAGCATGCCGCCTGAATGTCATCCTGCACCATGCGATCGCGGGCCGACCCGCCCTCCTGGGCCTCCTGCTCGAAAAGGTAGCTGTCCGTCTCGAGCACGAGATAGTCGGCCAATTCTTCGGCGCCCATCTCCGTGATGTCGACCTCACCGCTGGTCTCGCCCATCCAACCGTTGCAGCCGGCGATCGGCACGGTGAGCGCCAGAACGGCGAAACCTGCCCCAAGTGTTTTGCTCTTGACCATCCCTGATGTCTCCTCTGTGTCGGCTGTTGCCGCTCATAGCCGGCCATCACACAGTCACCTTCAAGGCTTTGAGCCCGGTCGCCCTGAAGTCCGACGGGCCTCTGTCAACGGGTACAACGTTGGGCCCTTTTTTGAGCCCCCGGGGAATGAATCAGGGACTCAAAAAAGGGCAGTCCTTATAAGGACTGCCCCATCCAACGAGTGGTTTACTAGTTGTTGACCGGCGACTCCGGATCCAGCAGGTACGCCATGATATGGCTGATCTGCTCGTCGGTCAGGAGCTGCTCCTTGCCGTCACGGAAGCGCGGCATCTGCGTGCACGGGAAGTACTGGTGAGGATTGGAAATCACCTCGTGCACATAGCGCCGAACGGCCTCGCCGTCACCGCGGTTGGCGCCGTAGTTCTCCAGGCTCGGGCCGATGGTGCCCTGTTCGGAGACCTCGGGGTCGAACACGTGGCAGTTGTAGCAGTTGCCGCCCGGATCGCGCTGGCTGTGGTCATCATTCTTGTGACCCATGCGGTAGCCATAGCCGGAGTCGGCCAGTTCGGCCCCCTTGCGCCAGTCGCCCAGCTCGAGGTTCTCCGGCGCCTCGTAGGAGGCGCGGGCCATGGCGACGACTTCGCCGGCGGTCTCGCCATCGGGATCGCCCTTCATCGAGCAGGCCTGCTGGAGCTCGTCCTGGGTCATACGGTCGGCCCAGTCACCGCCTTCCTGCATCTCCTGATCACGGAAGCTATCCGTCTCGAAGATGAGGTGCTCGGCGAGTTCATCGGCGCTCATCTCGCTGATGTCGGCATCCGATCCCTTGCTTCCGTCGGCAACAGCGCAACCTGCGGTCAGGGCGACGGATGCGAACGCGGCCATGCCGGCCGCAACAGCATTTTTCTTAAACATACGTGGTGTCTCCTATTGCGTCCGTAGATTACCGCTTCAGGTCGGGCAGGATGGCCGCTTCGCCACGCGCCGCATCGTTCCAGAACGAGATCAGCGCGGTGTTTGCCGGAGAATCCGGCTTGATACCGGCGTGGCGCATCTGCCACACGCAACCGCGGATACGGTGGTTCTGGCTACGCACGTTGTCCTGACCGGCGCGGTGGGCAGGCCACGAGACAGCCTTGGTCCATTCGGGACCGGTATCCACGTTCGGGAGCACCGAGGCGCGAATCTGCTTGCCCACGTCCCCGTGACAGCTGGCACAGTTGAAGTCCATCGCACCGCCACGGCGGTAGAACAGCTTCTCGCCCGCATCGCGCATGGCCTGTTCTTCCGGGTGATCCAGCGGCGGGTTCCACTCCATGCCGGAGGACTGATGGGCAATGTAGGTGGTCAGCTTCATGATGTCGGAGCCGGAGCCATGGCGCTTGCCAACAGCGGAGTCGTCGCTGGTAAAGCCCTGCAATTCCTTCATGCAATGCACCAGGCGCTGTTCGAAGTCCATCACCTTGCCAACATCGTCGAAGTAGCGCGGCAGTTCGACATAGGCACCTTCCAGCTCGCCCGGGCCCTTGCCGAAGTCGCAGCCTTCCAGGGAGGCGTTGTTCGGGCCACGTTTGGCGTGGAACAACTCTTCGCCTTCATCAACCAGCCACAGGGCCGGGTTGTCCGGCATCATCATGACGTTCATTTCACTCTGATGCAGGTAGTCGGAATCGGGGTTGTTTTCCAGCAACTCCTGCAGCACATCGTTGGGATCCTGCCATTCGCCGGCCTGAGCCGCGGCCCCAACAGCCATTGCTACGGGCAACGCAAGCAATGCTTTCTTGAACATGGAAACCTCCATCACACGGGTTTTTTTCGATTGAGCCCGGGACTGATCTGGCCCGGACCTGTGTAGCAGAGTGCTGAACCCGAGTCCGTGCTGTCAACACAAAAGACTATATTAGCGTTTCCTAAAAGTCTGTTTTTGAAAGGTTCTTGGGTATCAACACCGTGGGATAGACGGAGATACCCTCAATTCTATTCCCGGTTTTGGGGCATTTTTTTCAGGGTCCATTCAGGTTCGCCCGGGATCGCAACCGCTTGATACCGGAAGTGAAACGCGGGTGCACATGGGCACGAGTGAACGCGCCCTATTCCGGCAGCTTCTACGGAGTCGGGCAAAGGGAAGGAAAACGGGCGCCACGCAGGAGCCGCAGCGGAGTCGGCTCAATCACGCCCGAGGACACCCTCGTGCGCGAGCAGCAGGCGTTTTACCCGGGCCAGTTCGCCCACCTGGTCGCCTGCATAGCCACCAACGTCGCGGGTCGTCCGGAAGCGGGAGGACACCACTCGGTGACAGGGGATAAACAGGGGCCAGGGGTTGGCGCGACAGGCCTGCCCCACCGCGCGGGGGGCAGACCCCACGCGCGCGGCGATCTCGGAGTAGGTGCGTACCTCGCCGACCGGGATCTCCGACAATGCGCCCCACACCCGGCGCGCATGGGCGCTTCCGGGCGGCACCGCGGCCGTCGGACGCCAGGCCTCCGCAGCCTCGCCATAGGCGTCCGGGTCAAAGCCGGGCGGCTGAAGGTCGGCGCCCGGAATATCCGCGAGCGGCACCAGGGCCTCGGGCTCGTCCGGGTCCTGCCAGCCGCAGGCCAGGAGTTCGCCATTGGCGGATTCCAGCCACGCAAAAGCCAGCGCGACTCCGGGGAGAAGACAGCGCTGGCTGCGGGTCGTCGATCCAGCCGACATCGAATAGCGAAACGCCAGGGCGGACGGGGACCCGACCATTCGCCGCGCCCCGCCGGGTCGCGTTACTTCGCGGCCTTGACGTCTTCCTTAATGCGGGCGGCCTTGCCGGTGCGGTCGCGCAGGTAGTACAGCTTGGAGCGACGCACCTTGCCGCGGCGCTTCACCTTGATCTCGGCGATCTGCGGGCTGTGGGTCTGGAACGTGCGCTCCACCCCGTTGCCGTAGGAGACCTTGCGCAAGGTGAAGGCGGAGTTGAGGCCGCGGTTGCGCACGGCAATCACCGCACCCTCGAAGGCCTGCAGGCGCTCGCGCTCGCCTTCGCGCACCTTCACCTGCACCACCACGGTATCGCCGGGCCCGAAGTCGGGCACATCCGACTTCATCTGCTCGGCTTCCAGTTCCTGAATGACGTTATTCATTGCTCGACCTCAATCATCGCTTTCGGTGCGCGAGCCGCCGTTCTGGCCACTCACACGGTATTCGTCCAACAGGGCCGCATCCTCGGCCCCGAGTTCCAGCCGGGCCAGCAGGTCCGGCCGCCGGCTCCAGGTCCTGCCCAGCGCCTCGCGGCGGCGCCAGCGCCGAATGGCGCCGTGGTCCCCTCCCAGCAGCACCGGCGGTACCGACCGCCCGGCAACCGTCTCCGGGCGGGTGTAGTGCGGGCAATCCAGCAACCCTGCACTGAAGGAGTCCTGCGCGGCCGAGTCCGCATGCCCCAGGACCTCCGGAAGCAGGCGGGCGCAGCCGTCAATTACGGCCATCGCCGCGAGTTCGCCACCCGAGAGCACGAAGTCCCCCAGCGACCATTCCTCGTCGACCTGCGCCTCGATAAAGCGCTCGTCGATACCCTCGTAACGCCCGCAAACCAGCGCAACCCGTGGCCGCGCGGCCAGCTCCCGCAGCATCGCCTGCCGGATCGGCCGCCCCTGCGGGGTCAGCGCGATCACGTGCAGCGGCGCCGCCGCATCCGCCCGCGCCGCGTCCAGCGCGGCCGCCAGCGGTGCGTATTGCATCACCATGCCGGGCCCCCCGCCGTACGGGCGGTCGTCCACGGCCTGGTGGAAACCGGCGCCCCAGGCGCGCGGGTTCCAGGATTTCAGCTCCAGGCGGCCGCGCTCCACGGCCCGGCCGGTCACGCCGGATTCGCCAACCGCCGCGACCAGTTCCGGGAACAGCGAGATGACGTCGAAACGCACCGGCGCCGCTTCAGAAGTCCGGATCCCAGTCGACCCGCACGCGGCGGGCCTCCAGGTCCACATCCAGCACGTACTGTCCGCGGACCCACGGAACCAGGCGTTCGCGATCACCCCGAACCACCAGCACATCGTTGGCACCGGTCTCGATGAAGCCCGAGATGGTCCCCAGCGACGTGCCGTCCTGATTCTCCACCGCCATGCCCAGCAGGTCAGCCCAGTAATAGGCTCCGTCCTCGGCCGGCGGCAGCCAGTCGCGTTCAATCGCGAGCTCGGAACCGATCAGACCGTAGGCCGCGTCGCGATCCGCGGCCGCGCGGAACTTCATCACGACCCCTTGCCCGTGGGCGCGCCCATCCTCGATCTCCACCAGGCGCCAGTCGTTCCCGTAGTGCATCCACAACTGCGGGAACTCGGTGATCGCGGCGCGGGGCTCGGTCTCGGAAAACACCCGGACCCAGCCCTTGACGCCATAGACCCCGGAGACACGCCCGACGCGGATGCGCTCACCCGCCTCGTTCATGACCGCAGCCAAGCGTCAGTACAGCGACCGGACGACCTCAGGCCGCCGCAGACTGCTGCTTGCGGTAGCCCTTGACCAGGTGGTTCACGCGCTCGGACATCCCGGCGCCGTGACCCAGCCAGTAGTCGACGCGCTCGAGATCGATGCGCAGCGGTTCTTCCTGACCGCGGGCCACCGGGTTAAAGAAACCGATCTGTTCCTTGTAGCCGCTATCGCGACGAGCGCGGGAATCGGTGACCACGATCGAATAAAACGGGCGCTTCTTGGCACCGCGGCGTAGCAGGCGAATCGTAAGCATGTAGTGTTGAACCCCGTGAGTCCGTTTTCTCGAGAAAACGCGCGATTATAACGAATCCGGCCAGTAACACAAGGGAAGCCCCGGGCCTCCATCCTGCGATGGGCGGTCGTTCGCGCGCACATTAACCACTAGCGGAACGGCATGCCGCCGCCGGGGCCACCCATGCCCCCCATCTTGCCCCCCAGGGCCCGCATCATCTTCGAGGCACCGCCCTTGGAGAACTTTTTCATGGCCTTGCTCATCTGCGTGTGCTGCTTGAGCAGGCGATTCACGTCCTGAATCTGGGTGCCGGAACCGGCCGCGATCCGGCGCTTGCGCGAACCCTTGATCACATCCGGATGACGGCGCTCGTGCGCGGTCATCGACGAGATCACGGCCATCATCCGGCCGATCTCCTTGTCGCTGGCCTGGTTCTTGACCGCATCCGGCAGCTTGCCGCCACCGGGGAGCTTCTCGAGCATGGAACTCATGCCGCCCATCTTCTGCATCTGCCCCAGCTGGTCGCGCAGGTCGTTCAGGTCGAACCCGCGGCCCTTTTTCAGCTTGCGGGTCAGCTTCTCGGCCTGATCCTGGTCGACCTGGCGGCTGGCCTCCTCGACCAGCGACAGCACGTCGCCCTTGCCCAGGATACGCGAGGCGATGCGCTCGGGGTGGAATGGCTCCAGGGCGTCCGGGCGCTCGCCCATGCCGATGAACTTGATCGGCACGCCGGTGATCTGGCGCACCGAGAGGGCCGCGCCCCCGCGGGCATCACCATCCGCCTTGGTCAGCACCACGCCAGTCAGCGGCAGCGCCTCGCCGAAGGCGCGCGCGGCGTTCGCGGCATCCTGGCCGGTCATGGAATCGACCACGAAGAGGGTCTCGATCGGGTCGATCGCCTGGTGCAGGGCCTTGACCTCGGCCATCATGTCCTCGTCGACATGCAGGCGGCCGGCGGTGTCCACCAGCAGCACCTCGACGCCATCGCGGCGGGCGCGGGCGACCGCGTCGCTGGCAATCGCCTCGGGCTTCTGGCCGGTGTCACTGGGATAGAACGTAACCCCCACCTGGCCGGCCAGGGTCTCCAGCTGCTGGATCGCCGCCGGACGGTAGACGTCACAGCTGACGACCGCGACCTTTTTCTTCTCGCGCTCGCGCAGCAGGCGCGCGAGCTTGCCGATACTGGTGGTCTTGCCCGCGCCCTGGAGACCGGCCACCAGCACCACCGCAGGCGGCTGATGGGCGAGATTCAGCGAGGCGTTCTCGCCCCCCATGGTCGCGATCAGTTCATCGTGGACGACCTTGATCAGGGCCTGGCCCGGCGTCAGGCTGCCGATGACCTCCTTGCCCAGCGCCTTTTCCTTGACGTCCTTGATGAACTCGCGCACCACCGGCAGGGCCACGTCGGCCTCCAGCAGCGCCATGCGCACCTCGCGCAGGGCGTCCTGGATGTTGTCCTCGGTGAGCCGCGCCTGACCCTTCAGGCGCTTCATGGTCTCCTGCAGGCGGCTGGAAAGACCGTCGAACATCGTCTGTCCTCGTCTGGATCGTCGGCGACCGGCGGTCTGCACCGGCCACGGGACCGTACAGTATACCGGTCTCGCACCCTTGCATGCAGGCCCGCGGGAGAGCGGGACCGACGCGCGCCCCGGCACGGCCACCGGCATGTGCAATCCGCCCCCGTAGCAGCGATAATCCGGCGTCATGAGCATTGCCATCGGACTCCTCGCCGTCGCGCTGTACCTTGTCACCGCGGGCTACCTGGTTGTCACCGCCCGGCGCCAGCCGCTGACACCCGGCCAGCCGCGAGTCCCGCTGGGCCTGTGGGGGCTCGCCCTGCTGGCCCACCTGGGTGCACTGCTGCCGATGGTGCTGACCGATGCCGGGCTCAATCTGTGCCTGGGCAACGCCCTGTCGGCCTCGCTGTGGCTGGTGGCCGCACTGCTGTGGCTGACGAGCTGGCGCCACCCCCTGGCCATCCTCGGGGTCGTGATCCTGCCACTGACCGCGCTGGCTGTCCTCACCGCGCTTCTGTGCGACGGCGATACGCGCTATGCCACCTCGGCCGGGATCGACCTGCACATCCTGTTCTCGGCGCTGGGCTGGGCGTTCCTCGCGCTGTCCACCGCACAGGCCGCGGTGATGGCCGCTCAGCATCGCGCGCTGCACAACCACCACGCCTCGGGCTTCGTGCGCGCCCTGCCGCCGTTGTTCTCGATGGAGGTGTGGCTGTTCCGGATGATCTTCATCGGGTGGCTGTTCCTTGGGCTCAGCCTGCTCTCCGGACTGGTGTTTGTCGACAACCTGTTCGCCCAGCACCTGGTCCACAAGACCACGTTGTCGATCCTGGCCTGGCTGATCTTCTCCACCCTGCTGGTTGGCCGCTGGCGCCTGGGTTGGCGCGGCACCCGCGCGCTGGCCTGGACCACCGGCGGCTTTGTCGTACTGGTGCTGGCCTACTTCGGTTCCAAGCTGGTGCTGGAAGTCATCCTCGGGCGCGTCTGAACGCAGCGGGGCCGGCTTGACACCCCGGCGCCCCTTGCCTGAAATGAACCCGACCATGCCATCCCGCCCGCTCGATCAACCCTGACCGCAGGCCGCGCCCTTGCAAGAGATCCCGCTGTCCTTTCTGTTCGGCGCCCTGGTGGTGCTGTTCCTGCTGTCGGCCTTCTTCTCCGGATCTGAGACGGCGCTGATGGCATTGAACCGCTACCGCATGCGCCACCGTGCGCAGACCGGACACCGGGGCGCACAGCTCGCCTCCGACCTACTGGACAAGCCAGACCGGCTGATCGGCCTGATCCTGCTGGGCAACAACTTCGTCAACATCCTCATCGCCCAGATCGCCACCTTCATCGGCTGGCGCCTGTTTGGCGACACCGGGGTCGCCATCGCCACGGGCGTGCTGACCCTGACCCTGCTGATCTTCGCCGAGACCGCCCCCAAGACCCTGGCGGCGCTGCACAGCGAACGCATTGCCTACCCGGCCGCCTGGATCTACTCCGGGCTGATCAAGTTCATGTGGCCGGTGGTCTGGCTGATCAACCTGATGGCCAACGGCGTACTGCGCCTGTTCGGCGTCCACATGAACACCGGCCAGCGCGCCGCACTGAACACCGATGAACTGCGCAGCGTGGTCTCCGAGGCCGGCGCGCTGATCCCGGCCAACCACCAGCGCATGCTGCTGAACCTGCTGGACCTGGAGCGCACGACGGTCGAGGACATCATGATTCCGCGCAACGAGATCGTGGTGATCGACCTGAACGAGCCCTGGAACGAGGTCGAGGACCAGCTGATCCACGGCAGCTTCACCCGCCTGCCCGTGGTGGAGGGCGAGCTTGACCACATCGTTGGCTTTATCCACCGCCGCGACGTGCTGCCCCTGGTCGAACGCGACGAATTCGGCGCGGACGATCTGCGCCAGGTCGTCACCCCGCCCTATTTCATCCCCGAAGGCACGGCGCTCAACCGCCAGCTGATCAACTTCCAGCAGCAGAAAAAGCGCATCGGCCTGGTAGTGGATGAATATGGCGACATCGAGGGACTGATCACGCTGGAAGACCTGCTGGAAGAGATCGTTGGCGAATTCACCACCGACTCCCCGGCCATGAGCGACGACGTCCTGCGTCAGGAAGACGGCTCCGCAATGGTCGACGGCGGCATCCACCTGCGCGAGCTGAACCGGGCCCTGGGCCTGGACCTGCCGCAGGACGGCCCCAAGACCCTCAGCGGCCTGATCGTCGAACACCTGGAGAGCATCCCCGAGGCGCCGGTAAGCGTGAAGATCAACGGCGTGGTGATGGATATCGCCCAGATCAAGAACAACACGATACGCACCGTGCGCGTGGTCGCGCCCGACCGGCCGGAAGCCTCGCCGCAAAAGGCCCCCTGATGGCAAAGAGCAAGACCCAGTACGTATGCCAGTCCTGCGGCGCGATCAGCCCCAAGTGGGCCGGCCAGTGCGGCGACTGCGGCGCCTGGAACACCCTGGAAGAGGCCGCTCCGACGGCCAGCGCCGGGCCGCGCGGCGGGTACGCCGGCGAGGCCGCCGGCATTACCCGGCTGGGGGAGGTCGAGCTGGCCGAGGTCCCGCGTACCGGCACCGGCCTGTCGGAGCTGGACCGCGCCCTGGGGGGTGGCCTGGTCCACGGGTCGGTCGTGCTGCTGGGGGGCGACCCGGGGATCGGCAAGTCCACCCTGCTGCTGCAGACTCTGGCCATGCTGCCCGTCGGCGACACGCTCTACGTGACCGGCGAGGAATCGGCCCAGCAGATCGGCATGCGCGCCCGGCGCCTCGGACTGGAAGTCGACGGGCTGCGTCTGCTGACCGAGACCCAGGTGGAAAACGTGATCGCCACCTGCGAGCGCGAACGCCCGCGGGTACTGGTGATCGACTCCATCCAGACGCTCTACACCGCCGCACTGCAGTCCGCGCCCGGCTCGGTCGGCCAGGTGCGCGAGAGCGCCGCGGCCCTGGTGCGAATGGCCAAGCAGCGGGGCATTACCGTGATCCTGGTCGGCCACGTGACCAAGGACGGCCAGCTCGCCGGGCCGCGTGTGCTGGAGCACATGGTCGACACCGTGCTCTATTTCGAGGGCGACCCGGACGGGCGCTACCGCATGCTGCGCGCAGTGAAGAACCGCTTCGGCGCGGTGAACGAGCTGGGCGTGTTCGCGATGCTGGAGAACGGGTTGAAGGCGGTCTCCAACCCCTCCGCGATCTTCCTGTCACGTCACCAGGGGCCGGTGCCCGGCAGCGTCGTCATGGTTACCCGCGAGGGCACGCGCCCCCTGCTGGTCGAGGTGCAGGCGCTGGTCGCCGAGAGCCATGCCTCGCAGCCGCGACGCATCACCGTGGGGCTAGAGCAGAACCGCCTGACCATGCTGCTGGCCGTACTCCACCGACACGGGGGCGTGGCCCTGTTCGACCAGGACGTCTTTATCAATGTCGTCGGCGGCGTGCGCGTGACCGAGACCGCCGCCGACCTACCCATGCTTGCGGCCGCACTCTCCAGCTTCCGTGATCGCGCCCTGCCGCAGGAGCTTCTGGCGTTCGGCGAAGTCGGCCTGGCCGGCGAAATCCGCCCGGTCCCGAACGGCGAGGAACGCCTGCGCGAGGCGGCCAAGCATGGCTACACCCGCGCCATCGCGCCGGCAGCCAACACCCCGCGCAAGTCGATCAAGGGCATGGAAGTCATCCCCGTCTCGCGCCTCTCGGAGGTTCTCGACGCCCTGTAGCGTCGTCTCCTGCCGCGCCCCGGTCGGGCCGGGTTCATCGCTCGGTGTCTACGTACTTTCGACCGGCCGCCTGCCTTGTTGTGGCAGGCCATGGTTCGGCACTTGGTGTTTACGTGCCTTCGTCGGTCCGCCTGCCAGGCGCTGACTCGCCAGGTTGCGGACCGAAGCCACCGTAAACACCAAACGATGAACCACGATCACCCGCAGCGCGGCAGGGGCGGACCGAAGCCATCGGAAACATCAGATGTCGAGCCTCGGCCACCCTGACAGTGGCCAGCAAGAGGCGGACACAAAAAAGGCGCCCGGAGGCGCCTTTTCGATGCGCGGGAACGCGCGGCGTTAGTTGACGGCGTCGAGGTCGGCGGCCAGCGACTCGCGGGTGCCTTCGGCGACCGCGTCCAGCCGATGATTGTAGTTCTCATGCTCCACCCCCATGGCGATGGCCGCGCCGGCTTTCACCGCCGAGACCATCTCCGGCGTCAGCTCGAAACGCAGGAAGTGCACCGACGAAGTCTTGTCTTCGGTCTCGCGATCCAGGTCCTCGTTCGCGATCGGGTAAACCTGGTCATGTCCCTCGACCTGTACGTAGGTCTTGCGCTCGATCCCGATCAGCTTGGACAACTGCACCTTGCGCTCGTCCACGTCCGGGTACTCGACCATCATGGTCGCCTTCCAGTTGGCTCCGTCCGGAATCAGCGGATTGTAGGCGTCCAGCTCGTCCTGGATTCCCTCGGCGTCGAAGATCTTCTCGACCCGCAGCATCTCCTGGATCTGGTACTGCATGGTGGTGCGGTCCTCGAAGTGGAGGGTCACTGCCGGCCCCACCTGCACGACGCGATTGCGCTTGTGCTGCATCACTTCATTGCGGAACTGGGACCGTACCTCGTGGTACTTCTCCAGCGAATACAGGTCTTCACGACTCAGCTTGTCCACAGTTGCCTCCATCTGCATCTCGATACCTCCGTCTCGTCGGACGGGCACCCCTCAGTGATCGTGGTGATGCCCGGTCTTCGTGTAGTCCTTGTCGGACCAGAGGTTGTCTTTCAGTTCGTGATCGAACACCGGGCTATGCCGGCGGATCCACTCCAGCACCATCGCGGCGTGCTCGATCTCCTCGTCGCGGTTATGCGCGAGGATCGCCTTGAGTTCCTCGTCCTTGCAGCCATCGATGCGCTGCTGGTACCAGTCCACCGCCTCGAGTTCTTCCATCAGCGACACGATCGCGCGATGCATCTCGCGCGACTCGTCGCTCAGTTCCTCGACCGGTTCGTGGTAGTTGTCACTGGCCATGGGTTTTCTCCGTTCATGGACGCTCGTTCACGTCCTTTCTGGTCCTTGTATTCCGCGGCAGCCTACAGCCCGTAGGCCTGACGCAGCAGGGTCAGCGGGTGCTCGGGTGCCTTGTCCTCGCCCTTGCCCTGCAACCCGTTCTCGATCATGTGGCCGGCCATCGGGCAGTCGCTCGAGTAGTGGTCGGACTCGGCCTTCTGCACGCGACTGACGACCGGACGGCAGATCTTGCTGGCCGTCTTGTAGAATTCGCTCTTCACACCGTAGGTCCCATCGTGCCCCGAGCAGCGTTCGATCACGTCGATCTCGGTATCCGGCACCAGCTTGAGCAGATCGCGGGTCTTGAGGCCCATGTTCTGCACCCGCAGGTGACAGGCGGCATGGTAGGCAATCTTGCCCAGCTTCTCGGGGAAGTCGGTGTCGAGCTTGCCGTCCTTGTGCCGCTCCATCAGGTACTCGAACGGGTCGAAGATGCGGTCGCGAACGGCGATCACGTCGGCGTCATCCGGGAACATCAGCGGCAGTTCCTGCTTGAACATCAGGACACAGGACGGCACCGGGGCGACGATGTCGTAGCCCTGGTCGATCATGCGCTTCATCGCCGGGATGTTGGCCTCCTTCGAGGCCTCTACCGATTCGAGGTCGCCCAGCTCGAGCTTGGGCATGCCGCAGCACTTTTCCTTGTCGACCAGGGTGACTTCGATGCCGTTGTGTTCGAAGACCTTGACCAGGTCCTCGACTAGATGCGGCTCGTTGTAGTTGCCATAGCACGTCGCATAGAGCGCAACCCTGCCCTGGGTCGCCCCGGCCGGCTCGGGATTGTTGACGCCCTTCGCGGTCTTGGCAAGGCGCGAGCGGCCCTTGCTGGAGTGGTATTCGGGCACCGGGGCGTCCGGGTGCACGCCCATGGTCTTGTCCAGCATCTTGCGCACCGCGCCGTTCTTGTTCGCGGCATTGACCGCGCCGGCCACCACGGGGATGCCGGCCAGCTTGCCGACCGTGTCCGTGCTGGACATCATCTTGTGCGAAGTCTTGGCACCCTCGTTCCGGTAGCGGAATGCCTTGGCCCGCAACATCAGGTGCGGGAAGTCCACGTTCCACTCGTGCGGCGGTACATAGGGGCACTTGGTCAAGTAGCACAGATCGCACAGATAACAGTGATCGACCACCTGCCAGTAATCCTTCTTGTCGACGCCGTCGACCTCCAGGGTCTCGGATTCGTCGACCAGGTCGAACAGGGTGGGGAAGGAGTTACAGAGGCTGACGCAGCGCCGGCAGCCGTGGCAGATGTCGAAGACCCGCTCGAGCTCGGAGAACAGCGATTCCTCGTTGTAGAACTCGGGGTTCTTCCAGTCGATCGGATGGCGGGTTGGGGCTTCGAGACTTCCTTCACGTTGGTGCGTCGGCGCAGACATGCAGCCCTCCGGTATCCGTATCAGTACGATGCTTCGAGGGAAACACGGAACAGCTTGCGGGGCGAACTTCCCGTCGCGCCACACGCTGTTCCGTATTCCCCGGAAAACGGGGCCGGCGTACCGGCCCCGCCTGCTTCCGTTACTGCAGGACGATCAGTCGTCCAGCTGGTCCAGGGCCTTCTGGAAGCGGTTGGCGTGGGAACGCTCCGCCTTGGCCAGGGTTTCGAACCAGTCGGCGACTTCGTCGAAGCCTTCGTCACGGGCGGTCTTGGCCATGCCCGGGTACATGTCGGTGTACTCGTGGGTCTCGCCGGCGACGGCCGTCTTCAGGTTGGCGGAGGTGGAGCCGAACTCCAGACCGGTGGCCGGATCGCCGCAGCTTTCGAGATACTCGAGGTGGCCGTGTGCGTGGCCGGTTTCGCCTTCCGCGGTGGAACGGAATACGGTAGCCACGTCGTTGTAACCTTCGACGTCCGCCTTGGAAGCGAAGTACAGGTAACGGCGGTTGGCCATCGATTCGCCGGCAAAGGCCTCTTTCAGGGCTTCTTCGGTCTTGCTGCCTTTCAGGTCCATGGTGCTCTCCTTCTCTCTGGATAAGTTCTACACAACCACAGGAATGCCTGTGCAGACGGTTGTTTAGACTCTGTCTAAACCGTACGAAAACTCTAGTCGGCACCCGGTTCAGTGTCAACCGGAAGCCCTGTCCATCATGGGGGTGCCGGTCCCAATATCAAGGACGGCCAACGAACACGCCTTTCCTCGCCGCAGCGGATCGGATACTTTCTCACCTTTTCGACCCGGTGATCCATCATGTCCGACCCATCCAGCGCCGACAGTCCGGCGGAATTCGAAGCCAGCCTGGAAGCCTTGGAAGCCCTGATTGCCCGGATGGAATCCGGCGAACTGGGCCTGGAGCAGTCGCTTGAGGAATTCCAGCGCGGCATGGAGCTGGTCAACCGCTGTCAGCGGGCCCTGGACGACGCCCAGCGCCGGATCGAGGCCCTGTCCCAGGAGCCTTCCTCCGATGCCTCTGCCCAGAATGACCACGGCGGGAACCCCGACGTTCCCCGGACACCGGCTGCGCAGAACAGTACGGACCCCGATGTCCCGTTCTAGCGAGTCGCCGTTGGCTGTCACCGATCCCGGCAACGCACTGACCGAGTACCAGCAGCGCATCGAGGCCGTCCTCGACCGCCACCTGGATACGGGCGATGCGCCCGACGCGCGCCTGATCGAGGCCATGCGCTACGCCACGCTGTCCGGAGGCAAGCGCCTGCGCCCGGTGCTGGTCTACGCGGCCGGCCGAACCACCGGCGCCGCCGATACCGCGCTGGACGCGATGGCGGCCGCGGTGGAAATGATCCACGTCTACTCCCTGATCCATGACGACCTGCCGGCCATGGACGACGACGACCTGCGCCGCGGCCGGCCCACCTGCCACAAGGCCTTCGACGAGGCCACGGCCATCCTGGCGGGGGACGCCCTGCAGGCGCAGGCCTTCGATGCCCTGACCGCGGGAGTCGCGGGCCTGCCCGGTACAACGGGGCTGCAGGCCGTGCGCGAGCTGGCCAGGGCCGCCGGGCTTCACGGGATGGCGGGCGGCCAGGCGATCGACCTCGGGGCCTGCGGCCAGCCCATTGGCCTGCCGGAGCTGGAACGCATGCACCGGCTGAAGACGGGTGCGCTGATCCGCGCCTCGGTGCGGCTGGGTGCCCTGGCCGGCACACCCGATCCGGCTTCCCTGGAGCGTCTGACGCGCTATGCCGAATGCATCGGGCTCGCCTTCCAGATCCGCGACGACGTCCTGGACGTGGAGGGCGATCCGGAGATCCTGGGCAAGGCCTGTGGCGCGGATGCGCGCCTGCACAAGCCCACCTTCCCCTCGTTGCAGGGCCTGGAGGCCTCGCGCGAGCGAGCGGTGGCACTGGTCGACGAGGCGCTGGCCGAACTGCAACCCTTCGGCCAGGAGGCAGACTTGCTTCGATTCCTCGCGCGTTACATCGTCGACCGCATGAATTGAACCGGCCCCTGCGATGACCCCCACCCCCCTGCTGGATGCAATCAAATGGCCCGCCGACCTGCGGGATCGCCCGGCCTCGGACCTCGCCGGGGTGGCCGGCGAGCTGCGCCAGTTCCTGATCGAGAGCGTCTCGCGCACCGGGGGCCACCTGGCCGCGAACCTGGGAACCGTCGAGCTCGCCATCGCGCTGCACTACGCCTTCGACACCCCGGACGATCGCATTGTCTGGGACGTCGGCCACCAGGCCTACGCGCACAAGATCCTGACCGGCCGTCGCACGGGTATGGCCCAGCTGCGCCAGTACGGTGGTCTGGCGGGTTTCCCCAAGCGCGCGGAGAGCGAATACGACGCCTTCGGGGCCGGCCACTCCAGTACCTCCATCAGCGCCGCGGCCGGCATGGCCCTGGCGGCGAAGCACGCCGGTCTGGACCGGCGCCACGTGGCGGTGATCGGCGACGGCGCGATGACCGCGGGCATGGCCTTCGAGGCGCTGAACCATATCGGCGATCTCGACTGCAACCTGCTGGTGATCCTGAACGACAACGACATGTCGATCTCGCCCAACGTCGGCGCGCTCAACCAGTACTTCACCCGGCTGCTGTCCGGCCCGCTGTACAGCTCGGTACGCGAGGGCTCCAAGCGCATGCTGGAGTTCGTTCCGCCGATGAAGGCCTTTGCCCAGCGCGCCGAGGAACACATGAAGGGCATGTTCGTGCCCGGCACGCTGTTCGAGGAACTGGGATTCCGCTACTTCGGACCGGTGGACGGCCACGATGTGAACGGGCTGGTCTCGATCATGAAGAACCTGCGCGGCACCCACGGGCCGCAGCTGCTGCACGTGGTCACGCGCAAGGGCCAGGGTTACGCGCCGGCGGAGGAAGACCCCTGCCGCTATCACGGCGTGTCCAAGTTCGAGCCGGAGAACGGCCTCGCCCCATCCGGCCCGAAGGCCCCCAGCTACACCGACATCTTCAGCCAGTGGCTATGCGACCAGGCCGCGGCCGACGAGCGCCTGCTGGGCATCACCCCCGCGATGCGCGAGGGCTCGGGCCTGGTCGCGTTCTCCGAGCAGTTCCCCGAGCGCTATTTCGACGTCGGCATCGCCGAGCAGCATGCGGTCACCCTGGCGGCCGGCATGGCCTGCGAGGGCCAGAAGCCGGTGGTGGCGATCTACTCGACTTTCCTGCAGCGGGCCATGGATCAGGTGATCCACGACGTCGCACTGCAGAATTTGCCGGTTCTGTTCGCGGTGGATCGCGCCGGGATCGTCGGCGCCGACGGCCCCACCCATGCCGGCACCTTCGACACCGCGCTGCTCCGCACGGTCCCAAACATGCTGCTGATGGCGCCGGCCAACGAGCGCGAGTGCCGCCAGATGCTGTCCACCGGCTTCGCCCACGACGGCCCGGCAGCGGTACGCTATCCGCGCGGCGGCGGCCCCGGGGGGCTGCCAGAGGGTGGGGGCGACGACCTGGAGACGCTCCCCATGGGCCGCGCCGAGGTGATGCGCGAGGGCCGGAGACTGGCGATCCTCAGCTTTGGCGCACTGCTGGAGACCGCCCTGGAGGCAGGCGAAGCGCTGGGCGCCACCGTGGTGAACATGCGCTTCATCAAGCCACTGGACACGACGCTGCTGGGGCAACTGGCAGCCGCCCACCAGGGCTTCGTGACGCTGGAGGATCATGCCCGTGCCGGCGGGGCGGGCAGCGCCGTCCTGGAATGGCTCTCGGCCGAGGGCCTGACCCTGCCCTGCCAGGTGCTGGGCATCCCGGATGTGTTCACCGGACACGGCTCGCGCGAGCAGATCCTGGCCGACTGCGGCCTCGATGCCGAAGGCGTACTGGCCGCGATTCGCCACGCCTTCGGGCAGGAGAATTGCGCGGACGACGGCGGCCGGCTAGGCTTCGCGGGCTAAAAGTCCCGCGGTCCTTTCGGACCGCACCAGCCGGAACTGTCCCATGAGCGCCCGTTACACCCTTCGCGTCCTGACCGACTTTGCCTCCGCGCATACCCTGCGCGACTACCCGGGGCAGTGCGCGAACATGCACGGGCACAACTGGAAGGTGGAGGCCGAGGTCCAAGCCGAGACCCTGGACGACGCCGGCATGGCGGTGGACTTCAAGGTGGTCAAGGCCGCCGCGCGCGAGATCGCCGGGCAGCTGGATCACCGCTACCTGAACGACGTCTCGCCGTTCGACACGGTCAACCCCACGGCCGAAAACATCGCCCAGTGGTTCTATCGGGAAATGGCCGGACGCCTGAACCGCCCGGGCCTGCGCATGCACGCGCTGACCCTGTGGGAGACCGATCGCGCCTGCGTTCGCTACAGCGAAGACGGGTAAGTCCGACGCACCACCAATCTCCCGGCCCACCCATGGAACCGTCATCGCCAGGGGCGCTGCGGAGGCTTC
>NZ_JAWLFK010000078.1:0-5957 GCF_041685615.1 Thioalkalivibrio sp. | reverse complement strand
CGGCCTCAAGGCCCTGACACAGCATGACGGCGGCGTCAGCGTCTTCGAGATGTCGCCGTCCGCTTTGCGGGGTTCCGATCTCGCATTGGTCGACAGCCCCGCCGAGGCCGAGCGCGACAGCGAGCTCCGGCCGCTTGCGGACGACGCCCCCGGAACCACCGCGGCTGCCTGGGAGGATGTCGGCCGCGGCCTCGAGATTGCCGGCCACGAGGAACCGACGGGGCCCATCACCAAACGCAACCCGCCGGAACACTGGCAGGTGGACGACATCGGCGCCGGGGGCGTTCGCCTGTGCCTGGATGCGCCCCAGCAACCCCTGTTGATCGGTGACCTGGTGGGGCTGCGCGCCGTCGACGGTCATCGTTGGACGGTCGGGGTACTACGCTGGATCCGCTTCGACGACCAGGCCGGCAACCGCATCAGCATCGGGGTGGAGTTCCTCGCCAACCGCTGCCTGCCAATGCAGGTTCAGGATTTTCGCAACGGCATCGCTGCCGGCGTTCCGCAACCAGGCCTGTTCGCCCCCCAGCGGACGGATGCAGACGGGGCCGCGCTGTTCCTTCCCGCACAGGTCTTCGATCATGAAAAACGGGTTGTGTGCTGGCTGAACGGGCGTGCCCGCGTGCTTGAACTGGACAGCGAGCGCACGGGGACTACCCTGTTCACCGAGGTCGGCTGCCGCATGACCGCCCTGGAAGTTGGGACGCCGGCTGAGGCCCCCTCCGGCACCGAGACCGGCCCCGCCCTTGCGAACGACGACGGACTGTCCTTCACTTCCCGCAACTGCGACGATCAAGCCTCATGAACGAGACCATTCGCACCCTCTTCGTCACCAGCAATCCCAACCTGGCAGAAGAGGTAATCAGCAGCATCCGAACCCGCGGGAACGCGATCCGCGCGGAGCAGGTTGCCACCACGGACGCCCTCTCGGAAGCGCTCGAAAACCGGCGCTTCGACGTGATCGTCCTGATCGAGCCCGGCCTGGGCCTGACCCGCGAGCACGTGGACGAGGCCCTGCATGCCTCCGGACGGCGCACCCCCGTGGTCATCCTGACCGAACGCCCGGAGGCGGAACGCCTGGCCGACTACGAGTCCGGCGCCTATGCCCTGGTGGATCACGAGCTGCACGAACTGGCCGGGATCTTCACCGTGCGGGCCGCCGCACAATTCCAGTTGCGCCAGCGTCTGGGGCGCATGGACGCGTCGCTGCAGGAATCCGAGCGCCGTTGCCAGCTGCTGCTGGACAACTCGCGCGACGCCATCGCCTACGTGCATGAAGGCATGCACATCTACGCCAACGCCTCCTGGCGCGAGCGCTTCGGCATCGCCGATCCCGAGGACGTCGACGGGCTGCCACTGATGGACCTGGTGGCCCCGGAAAGCCGCGACGAGCTGAAAGGCCTGCTGCGACGCTTTCAGAACGGCGAGGAAGGCGACCAAACGCACCAGACGTTCCAGTTGCAGTCGTTTGACGGCACCCCGTTCGAGGCCAACCTGCGCCTGTCCACCGCGAGCGTCGAGGGCGAGGCCTGCACCCAGGTACTGCTGGATTCGACCCAGGAGGACC
This sequence comes from Thioalkalivibrio sp., assembly GCF_041685615.1. Lineage (GTDB taxonomy): Bacteria > Pseudomonadota > Gammaproteobacteria > Ectothiorhodospirales > Ectothiorhodospiraceae > Thioalkalivibrio. The sequence goes on along the minus strand of NZ_JAWLFK010000078.1, from coordinate 4,390 downwards.
CGGAGCTGGCCGAGAAGATCGATTACTTGTCGCAGCGTGACCTGGTCACCGGACTGTATAATCGTCAGCACTTCACCGGCATGATCGAGACCGCGCAGGGCCAGGCCGCTCAGTCGGAAAAGCCGTTTGCCCTGATCACCCTGGCGGTGGATCGCTTTGCCGACATCCGCGCCAACGTCGGCATGTCGGCCAGCGACCTGCTGCTGGCCGACATCGGCAAGCTGATCGAGGACCAGTTCCCGGAGCCGGCCATCACCGCGCGCCTGGAGGCCGAACACTTCGGCATCGTGGTGCCCGACACCCGCCGCAACGAGGTGGAAGCGCGCATCCACGGACTCATGGAGGCCGTCACCGGGCGCGTGTTCGAACTCGGCAATGCCTCGACCAACTGCACCCTGTCCGCCGGTATCGTGATCGCCGACGAGACCGCGGTGGACACCGAAGAACTACTCTCGCAGGCCGACCGGGCCTTGAAGGAGGCGGTGGAGACCGGTGGCGGGACCCACTGCTTCTTCCGTCCGGCCGAGGGCGAAATGACCCAGGGCCAGGCCGACCAGCAATGGAAACTGCGCATCCAGGACGCCCTGGAACACAACCGCCTGGAACTGCGGTACCAGCCGATCGTGAACCTGCACGGTGCCGACCGGCCACGCTATTCGGTGTTTGTGCGCCTGCGCGATGCCGAGGGTCATGTGCATGAGCCGGATGCCTTCATGGCCAGCGCCGAGCGTACCGAGATGGCGACGCCCATCGATCGCTGGGTCCTGAAGGCCGCCCTTGGCGTACTGGCAGAACTGCTGAAAAAGGACCCCGGCACCCAGTTCTTCCTCAAGCTGACCAACGGGTCGCTGGGCGACCCGTCGGTGGTCAGCTGGCTGCACGATGACCTGCACGCCCTGCGTATCCCCGCGGACAATGTGGTGGTCGAGTTGAAGGAACCCACCGTGGTCACTCACCTCAAACCGGCGATCCACGTCGCCCGTGGGCTGCAGGAAATGCACGGCCACCTGTGCATCGACGACTTCGGCAACGGACTGAACCCGTTCCAGCTGCTGCAGCACCTGGAGGCGGACCACATCAAGCTGGATCCGTCCTACGTGAAGAACCTGGCCGAAAGCGAGGAGAACCAGCAGATGATCCGCGAGCACACCGAGGCGGCGCACGCGAAGGGCAAGCAGGTCATCGTGCCCTACGTGGAGGACGCCAGCGTGCTGGCCGTGCTCTACAGCCTGAACGTGAACCTCGTCCAGGGCTATTTCCTGCAGGCCCCCATGCCCGCCCCCACCTTCGACTTCGCCTCCACCTGAACCCTGAACGGGTGCCCGTTGCGTTTTTTACCGTGGAAGCCCCAGAGAACACGGAGAAGGGAACCCCGGGCTGACCACCCTTGACCTGGCATCCCGGGACCGACCGGCCCCGGATGCGCCCGCAACGCTCACAATGCCGCGTTGTCACGAGCGCAGGCGCGGGAATCAATGCGAGGCAACAGGGGCCCGCGAACGAGCGGTTAGGGCCAACGTTCGCTCTAACGCAACAGGCCCCGGCGGGGTCTTCACTGGAGACACCTATTTCGACCAGAAATTGAGGTCCTCGAAGAAACCCTTCACCCCGTCCAGCCACGAATGTGCCTGCGGGCTGTGCTTGGTGCCTCCAGCCTGGGTGGATTCCTCGAACTGACGCAGGAGCTGCTTCTGCTCCTTGGTCAGGTTGATCGGCGTTTCCACCACGACACGGCAGATCAGGTCGCCGACGCCACCGCCATGCACGGACTTCACGCCCTTGCCGCTGACCCGGAACTGCTTTCCGGTCTGGGTCTCCGCGGGGACCTTGAGCTTGACCCGGCCGTCCAGGGACGGGACCTCCAGGTCGCCCCCGAGGGCGGCGGTCGCGAACGACACCGGTACCTCGCAGTGCAGGTCCGAACCGTCGCGGCGGAACAGCTTGTGCGGCTTGACTCGCACCTGCACATAAAGGTCGCCGGGCGGGCCACCGTTCATGCCCGCCTCGCCCTGCCCAGCCAGGCGGATGCGGTCGCCCGAATCGACCCCGGCCGGGATCTTTACATCCAGTGTATTCTGCTCCTGCACCCGGCCCTTGCCATGGCAGGACTTGCAGGGGCTGGAGACGATCTTGCCGGAGCCCTCGCAGCGCGGGCAGGTCTGCTGCACCGAGAAGAAGCCCTGCTGGATGCGCACCTGGCCCACACCGTTACAGGTCGGGCAGGTCTCCGGCGAGGTCCCCGGTTCTGCGCCCGAGCCATCGCAGGCCTCGCAGCTCACCGTGGTCGGGATGCGGATCTTCACCTCGGTGCCGAACACCGCCTCTTCCAGGGTGAGATCCAGGTTGTACTGCAGGTCGGAGCCACGATAGGCGCGTTGCCCGCGGCCGCCCCCGCCACCTCCGAAGATATCGCCAAAGATGTCCTCGAAGATGTCACTGAAGTTGGAAGCCCCGGCGCCGCCACCAAAGCCTCCGGCCGAACCGTCCACCCCGGCATGGCCGTAGCGGTCGTAGGCGGCGCGCTTCTGGTCGTCGCTGAGGACGTCGTAGGCGGCACGGGCCTCCTTGAACTTGGCCTCGGCTTCCTCGTCCCCGGGGTTGCGATCGGGGTGGTACTTCATCGCGAGGCGGCGAAAGGCCTTCTTGATATCGGCGGCCGAGGCGTCCTTGGAGACACCCAGCACCTCATAGTAGTCGCGTTGTGACATGGTCATTCCCTGCTGATTCGTTCGCGCGAACGCGGAATGCCTTCACGCAAACGCCCGGAGTCACGAGTACTCCGGGCGCGGCGTTCAAACAGATCCGGCGGAACGCGAAGTCCCGCCGGCCGTGGCATCAGCCCTGCTTTTTCTGGTCGTCGTCGACTTCCTCGAACTCGGCGTCCACGACATCGTCGCCCTGTTGGCCACCCTCGGCCTGCTCGGCACCGGCCTCGCCCGCGCCATCGGCGCCCTGGGCGTAGGCCTTCTCGGCCAGTTTGCCGGAGGCCTCAGCCAGCTTCTGCGTGGCCTGCTCGATGGCCTCGGCGTCCTCGCCTTCCATCGCGGACTTGACCTCGGCCACTGCCGACTCGATCGCGGAACGCTCGTCATCGGAGACCTGGTCACCCAGATCCTTCAGAGACTTCTCGGCGGAGTGCACAAGGGCGTCGGCCTGGTTCCGCGCCTGGACCAGCTGCTGGAACTTCTTGTCTTCCTCGGCGTGGGCCTCGGCGTCCTTGACCATCTGTTCGACCTCTTCCTCGGACAGGCCGGAGGAGGCCTTGATGACGATCTTGTTCTCCTTGCCTGTGGCCTTGTCCTTGGCCGAGACGTTCAGGATGCCGTTGGAGTCGATGTCAAAGGTGACCTCAATCTGCGGCACGCCGCGGGGCGCGGCCGGGATGTCCTGCAGGTCGAAGCGCCCCAGCGACTTGTTGGCGCTGGCCATCTCGCGTTCGCCCTGCAGCACGTGCACGGTCACCGCGGTCTGGTTGTCCTCGGCGGTGGAGAACACCTGGTTGGCCCGGGTCGGGATGGTGGTGTTCTTCTCGATCAGCTTGGTCATCACGCCGCCCATCGTCTCGATCCCGAGCGACAGCGGGGTCACGTCCAGCAGCAGTACGTCCTTGACATCGCCGCCCAGCACGCCGGCCTGCACGGCGGCGCCGACCGCAACGGCCTCGTCCGGGTTCACGTCCTTGCGTGGCTCCTTGCCAAAGAACTCCTGTACTGCCTCCTGCACCTTGGGCATGCGGGTCTGGCCGCCGACCAGGATCACGTCGTCCACCTCGGAGGCGGACAGGCCGGCATCCTTCAGCGCGACCTTGCACGGGTCAATGGAGCGCTTGACCAGATCCTCGACCAGGCTCTCCAGCTTGGCACGGGTAATCTTCAGCGCCAGATGCTTGGGCCCGGTGTTGTCGGCCGTGATGTACGGCAGGTTCACCTCGGTCTGCTGGCTGGAGGACAGCTCGATCTTGGCCTTCTCGGCGGCTTCCTTCACGCGCTGCATCGCCAGCGGGTCGCCCTTGATGTCGATGCCCTGATCCTTCTTGAACTCGTCGACCAGGTAGTCGATCAGGCGATTGTCGAAATCCTCGCCGCCCAGGAAGGTGTCACCGTTGGTCGCCAGCACCTCGAACTGATGCTCGCCATCCACCTCGGCGATCTCGATGATGGAGATGTCGAAGGTACCGCCACCGAGGTCGTACACGGCAATCTTGCGATCTCCGCGCTTCTTGTCCATGCCGTAGGCCAGCGCGGCCGCGGTCGGCTCGTTGATGATGCGCTTGACCTCGAGCCCGGCAATTTTGCCGGCATCCTTGGTCGCCTGGCGCTGGGAGTCATTGAAGTAGGCCGGGACGGTGATCACCGCCTCCGTGACCTCTTCCCCGAGGTAGTCCTCGGCG
>NZ_JAWLFK010000077.1:0-6012 GCF_041685615.1 Thioalkalivibrio sp. | reverse complement strand
CTCGGCCTCTTCCTGCCCATTCTGCATGGCCTTCACCGCACTGCCGGTGGCGGACTGAAGGCGGGCGATCATGGTCTCGATCTCGTCGGTGGATTCCTGGGTGCGGGTGGCCAGCTTGCGCACCTCGTCGGCGACCACCGCGAAGCCGCGGCCGTGCTCGCCCGCCCGGGCGGCCTCGATGGCCGCGTTCAGGGCCAGCAGGTTGGTCTGCTCGGCCACGCCACGGATCACCTCGAGGATGGTCCCGATCTGCTTGGAGTCCTCGCCCAGCTTGGCCACGGTGTCGGCCGCCTGTTCGACGGTTCCGAGCAGGGAGGCCATGGACTCGATGTTCTTGCTCATGACCTCGGAGCCGTTGGTCACCGCATCCCCGGCCTCCTGGCCGGCCTGGGAGGTCGCGTCGGTGTTGCGCGCGATCTCCTCGGCGCTGCTTTGCAGTTCGTTGATCGCGGTGGCAACGCGTTCCGTTTCGTCGCGCTGGCGCGAGACCGCCTCGCGGGCCTCGTAGGCCTCCTGGTTGAGGTTCTCGGTCGCACGGTTCAGCGTCTCGGTGCTGCCGCGGGCATGGCCGATGGCCTGGGCGATCTTGTCGGTGAAACGGTTGAACGCGCGGCCGAGCCGTGCGGTCTCGATCAGGCCGTTCTCGTCCAGACGGCGGCTCAGGTCGCCGTCGCCGTCGGCGATTTCCTCGAGCGCTGCCGTGGAGTGGGCCAGGGCACGCCGTACCACCAGGATGATGAACACCGCACCGGCCAGGCCCAGGATCACGCCGATCAGGGCCAGCACACCCTGGGTGGTCTGGGTGGCGCGCATGTCGGCGGTCAGGGCAGCGGCGCTGCGCTCGGCGCGATCGGTGATGCGTTCGCTGAGCCCCTGCAGGTGATCACGGGCCTCGACCAGTAGCGGACCAATCTCGGTGCGGATCAGGTAGGCGTCCTGCAGGGCCTGTTCGCTGCCGTGGATCTCGATCAGGTCGTCCAGGGCGGTGTTCTGGGTCTCGAGCGCACCCTGGAAATCTTCCAGCGCGATCTGCTGCTCGAAGTCCAGGTCATCGAACTCTTCCATCAACTGTGCGCTGATGTCGTTGGTGCGGGTGGAAAACAGGCGGACGTTCTCGCGAAAGGCATCGTCGCGGAAGGCGATGAAGCCGCGCAGGTTGGAGGTCACCTGGACCACCGACATGCGCAGCTCATGCAGGGTGTCTAGACGGTCCCAGGAGCGCTCGAAGCGCGGCAGGGCCATCTCGGCATCGATCATCATGTTGGTCTGCTGGGTCATCTCGCGGCTGGCGGGGTTGGCCTGGGCATTGGCGATCCCCAGCGCCGGCATGTTTTCGGCGGCATTCTCGGCGACCTCGACCAGGCGCTCCTCGAAACTGGCGAACTGGTCCACCAGGCGGCGTACCTCGGTTGCGCTGGCAGCGAGTTCCTCGTCGTCCGCGATCACCGGGTTCTCGTTCAGCGCGTCGGTGGCGGCATCGAGCTCCTGCATCGCGTTCTGCCAGGCATCGCGTTGGGACTCTTCCTCGCTCATCAGATAGAAGCCGAGGAATGCCGCGCTCTCCTGCAGCAGTTGCTCGACATCGTTGACGCGGGCGACGGCCGGGTAGTCCGCCTGGGTGAGCTGTTCAACCCCCTGGCTGCCCGTACTCATCGCACGCAGGGCCAGCAGGGAATTGATGATCAGGATGGCGACCACCAGGCCGAAGCCGGCGATCAGCAGCCCCCGGATGGAGAGTTTGTCCAACATGCGATGACTCCTTCAACGCGCCTTGTTTCCGGCGCTTCGCGAACCGGTCGCGGTCTCAAGCACCGCGAACCCGAAAGGTGGCTATTCAACCCCTGTTACGGCAGGCCCCGGGCAGAGTTGAGCGCTGGCTTCGGAAACCCGCATGTAGACGCGCCGCGGCTCAGCCGGATTCCAGCTGTTCCCAGCGCTCGAAGCAGTGGGCCAGCTCCGTCTCCACCGTCTCAAGGCGCGCTTGCAGCTCGCGCATGCGTTCGCCGTCGCGCAGCGCCTCCGGGTCGGCCATCGCCATGGTCAGCTCCCGCTGCTCGGTTTCCAGGGCCTCGATACGCGCCGGGAGGGACTCCAGTTCGCGCGCGTCCTTGTAGGACAGTTTGCGCGGAGCGGCCGGGGATGGCTCGGGCGCGGCCGTCGCAGTCGACACCGCAGGCTGGGGCGCGGCCTTGGGCTCCGGGCCCGCGCCGGACCCGCCCTCCAGCAGCCGCCGAGTGACGCGTTCGGGGAGATCCGACCACCCGCCCACGAACTCCTCGACCGACCCATCGCCCGGCAGGACCAGGGTGGAGGTGGCGACATTGTCCAGGAACGAGCGGTCGTGGCTGACCACAATGACGGTCCCGGTGTACTCGATCAGGAGCTGTTCAAGCAGCTCCAGGGTCTCCACGTCGAGGTCGTTGGTGGGCTCGTCGAGCACCAGCAGGTTCGCCGGACGCAGGAACAGCTTCGCCAGCAGCAGCCGGTTGCGCTCGCCCCCGGACAGCGCCGAGACCGGCTGGCGCGAACGCGAGGGCGGGAACAGGAAGTCTTCCAGGTAGGACAGGATGTGGCGGCTCTCGCCATTGACCATGACCCGGTCGCGGCCCTCGCCGACTGCATCCTGCACCGTGGTGTCCTCGTCCAGGTGCGCGCGCGCCTGGTCGAAGTAAGCGATCTCCAGCTGGGTGCCCAGCTTCACGCTGCCGGACAGCGGCTCCATCTGCCCGAGCAGACCGCGCAGCAGGGTGGTCTTTCCGGCCCCGTTGGGCCCGACGATGCCGAGGGCATCGCCGCGCTGCAGCAGCAGGTTCACGTCGCGCACGATCGGGGTGTCGTAGCCGAAGTCCGCGTGCTCCGCCTCGATGACCAGGCGCCCGGAACGCTGTTCCGGGCTCAGCTTCATCTTCACCTGCCCGCCGCGTTCGCGGCGTTCGGCGCGCTTCTTGCGCAGGGCCTGCAACGCGCGCACGCGGCCCTCGTTGCGGGTGCGCCGGGCCTTGATGCCCTGGCGTACCCAGGCCTCTTCCTGCGCCAGCTTGCGGTCGAACTCCGCGCGCTGGGTGGCTTCGGTCTCTAGGCGTTCGGCCTGGCGCTCGCGGAACGCCTCGATCGATGGCGGGTGTTCGTACAGTTGCCCGCGATCCAGTTCCAGGATGCGTGTGGCCACGCTTTCCATGAACTGACGATCGTGGCTGATAAAGACCACGGTCAGGCCGCTCTCGATCAGGAACTCCTCCAGCCAGCGGATCGCCGCCACGTCCAGGTGGTTGGTGGGCTCGTCCAGCAGCAGCAGTTGCGGGCGCTGTACCAGCTCGCGCGCCAGCCAGACCCGGCGCTTGAGCCCGCCCGACAGCGCGGCGAACTGGGCCTCGGGGTCCAGGCTCAGGCGTGAGAGGGTGGTCTCCACCCGGTTTTGCAGGCTCCACCCGTCGATCGCGTCTAGTTTCGACTGCACCGGCCCCATCTTGTCCAGCGCTTCCATGTCCCCGGCCGCGGCGGCCTGGCTGAGGTGGTGGAAGCGCTCCAGCAGGCGTCCGGCCTCACCCAGACCCTCGGCGACCACGTCGAACACCGTGCCCTCGATCCCCGGGGGCAGTTCCTGGGTCAGGTACGCGGTGGTCAGGCCATCCTGACGGGTGATGTCGCCGGAGTCCGCCTGGGCGTCGCCGTTGAGTACCTTGAGCAGGGTCGATTTCCCTTCGCCGTTGCGCCCGGCAATGGCGACGCGTTCGCCGGGCTCCAGGCTCAGGTTGATACCGTCGAGCAGGGCGGCCATGCCGTAGGCCAGGTGGATGTTGCGCAGGGTGAGGAGTGCCATTCGGGTTCCGGTCGCGAGCAAGTGTTGTTGCGGGCGCCAAGCCTATCACCTTGGCGCCTTGCGGCGTGCTTGTGGCTGCTTCCAGCCGCCTTCCTTGTTGGGGCTGGCTCTGGTTCGTCCTCTGGTGGTTACGGTGCCTCCGGTCCGCATACTGCCGAGCGCTCACTCGCGAGCGCGCCGCGAGGTACTTCTTTGCTCGTGCAAAGAAGTACCCAAGAAACACGCCCGATTGCCGCGACCCCGGCCCGCTGAGCGGGCCGGGGTTTCCCTCGCTCCGAGGCCTTTCGCGGGCGGCGCTGAACTCGCTGCGCCTTCGGCTCCGCTCAGACATCCAGCGCCTCTTATCCCGCGAAAAGCGTCTCCACTCGGCGCGACGACAACGGGGAGGCAGGTCAACACAACAGCGGTCCCGACCATGTTGCTCATGGATGGAGGCTAGGCCTTCGGACATCTTCGGCACGCCCGCCCTGCGGCCGTTGCGTGCCGCGCCCGCGCGGCGAGCGCCAGGGCTTTCGTAGGATGTGATGAGCGTAGCGAATCGCATCGGGGTTGCGCCGACGTTGGAACGGTGCGTTTCGCTGCGTTCAACCGCACCCTGCGGGATACCGCCGGTTTTGACCTTCGCTTCCCGTATGGAGCCCCTTGCGGAATCCGGGTGCCCTTCTTTGGGCACTTTCTTGGGCAAGCAAGAAAGTGCCTCGGGGCGCGCTGGCGAGTCAGCGCCTGGCAGTATGTAGACCGGAAGCACGTAAAACCGGGCGACGAACAATAACCAGCCACAGCGTGGCAGGCGGCGGACCGGAGCCACCGTAAACACCGGAGGACGAACCAGGATCAGCCATAACAAGGCAGGCGGTCGGACGACGGTACAGTAGGCCGGTTGGCGAATGATGCCTCGCCCATTAAGGCGGGAAGAGGGGCGTCAGGCCTCGCCCATGAGCCAGGCGCTCACGGCGCCGGCGAGGCTCATCAGGGCGAGTACGAAGATGGCGACCTCGGTGCCGGCCAGTTGGGCCAGCAGGCCGAACAGGCCACCGACCAGCAACAGGCCGCCGATGACCGTGTTGCTGACCGCGGTGAACGCGGCGCGTGTTTCCTCGGTTGCCATGTCGACCAGGTACGTCTTGCGCCCCAGGCGCACGCCGGCATGGCTGACCCCGAGCAGGAAGAACAGGGTCGCGTACACCCAGCCGCCGGGGACCAGCGCCTGGTCGATACCAACGGGCGCGAGCCAGACGCTCAGGGCGACCGCGATGCCGAGCCCGGCCGCGAGCAGGCCCGAGAGGATCAGGACCCAGCGCGCGGAGCGATCGGACAGCCGCCCCCAGACCGGGGCGCTGACGGCCGAAGCCAGGCCGCTGGCGAGGATCAGCAGGCCCAGGGTGCCCAGGTCGCCGGCGGTCGCGTCCTCCGCGAGCAGGACGTAGAAGGGGAGTGCCAGGGCAGTGCTCATGAGCAGCGCACGGGTGAGCACGAAGTGACCGAAGGCGTGGTCGCTCCACAGCAGGCGCATCGACTTGATGGCCTCGGTGACGGCGTTGCCGCCCCCTTCGGTGGCGCCCGGGTCCTCGCGCAACCCGGTAAAGGTCGCGGCGGCGACCCACCAGGCCCCGGCCGAGGCGGCCAGCAGGGCGACGAACACGCCGATGCCGGCTTCGTCCAGGTTCGTGAGGGTGAGGTAGATGCCCAGCCCGAGGGTAAAGAAACCGGCCAGCGAGGCGGCATAGCCCATCACCGTCCCGCGCCGATGCTTGGCGATGGTCTTGCCCAGTACATCCTTCGACGCAACCGAGTTGATCCCGCGCGAAAGGGCAAAGACCACCAGCAGCCCGAGGATCGCCCAGCCGGCGGCCGGGCCCTCCAGGGTCAGCGCAACGACGGCCATGCCGGCCACGGCCAGTCCGGAAAGCACGCTGCCGAGGACCCAGAAGCCCTTGCGGATGGCCCGGCGGCGGATGGATGCGGCGACGAACAGCTGCGGGAGCAACGACCCGGATTCGCGGATCGGGACCAGGAAGCCGGCGAAGGCGGCCGGGGCGCCGAGGGCGCCCAGCAGCCAGGCCAGCACCAGACGGGCCGAGGCCAGCTCGTCCCCGATCTTGCTCAGGGTGTTGGAGACCAGGTGGACGAAGAAATTGACTGGCTGGGCGCGGCAGGCGTGTTCCGGGATGTCCTTGCAGACACGGGCATCC
>NZ_JAWLFK010000076.1:0-6039 GCF_041685615.1 Thioalkalivibrio sp. | reverse complement strand
GACTCGGGGACGGATGTCTCCGCCGAGGCCGCCAGTGTGCGGGAACGCCTGGAGGAGGCCGACTTCGAGTTCCTGGGCGAATATCCGGTCAGTGACGACCGGCATGTGATCGTGTTCACCCATGATGACCTGCTGTCCGTCGCCGGTTCCGAGGAGCGCGGAGGCTATATTGCCCCCATCCGGGTGGCCGTGACCGCCGTCGATGGCGAGCTTCAGGTGAGCTACAACAACCTGGAGTATTTCCGTCACGCCTATCGTCTGGATCGTCCGGTTACGGACGTGGCCAGCCGTCTGTCCAGCACCCTGGGTGCCGAGCGCGAGTTCGGCTCCGAGGACGGGATGAGCGAACGCGACCTGAATCGCTATCGCTACACCTTCGGTATGGAGCGCTTTGATGCCCCGTACGAGCTGGCCAGTCATGAGTCCAGGCAGGCAGCGTTGAGCGAGCTGGATGGCAATCTCGCATCCCGTGTCGCCGGAGTCAGCGAGATCTACCGTGTGGACATCCCGGGGCAGGACACAACCGTGATCGGCGTGGCCGTGCGCGAGGCGGACGGGGCCGACCAGGACTCGGCCGACCGGCACCAGCTCGGCATCGTGGACGTGGGCGAATTTCGCCACACCGCGACGGTGCCGATCGAGATCATGGTCCGTGGTGGCGAGGTCGAGTCGCTGCACATGCGGTTCCGCAAGGCGCTGCACTTCCCCGATCTGCGGATGCTGGGGGACAACAGCTTCATGCGCCTGCGCAGCTCACCCGACGCGCTCGAGGAGACCCTGAAGGAAGTCGCCGGGTTTGAAGAACCAGAAGATAGCGGATTCGAGTGGTAACTCCGCCGTAATCCGTACGCGCCACGGAAGGGCGCGAGGGGTGGCGGAATTCCCGCGCACCCCACTCAAGAACCCCGGTCTGCCGGGGTTTTTTTACGGCCCGGACACGCAGTTGTTTTATGCTCCCGCAACACTCGCGGCAGGATGCACATCCATGAAATCGATGAAGATCGCCAACATTGGCGAGATCCGCAACGAACTCAACAAGTACAAGAAGGGCAAGAAGCTCGATATCCACCAGTTCAACCAGGTGGCACGTCTGGCCTGGCTGGGCAAGATCGTGATGCAGCCCTTGGATCTGGAGGACCCCGAGTGCAAGTCGTTCCTGGTCTACATCCAGGAGCCGGAAGAACTGGCCGCGCACTTCCTGGACACCGACCAGGAGTTGACCGGTGGTATCCACATCATCGATGGCGAGCAGGCCATGGCCATGGTCGAGATTATGCGCAGTGGCGTCGAGGAGCGTGCCAAGCTGTACGAGGATCTCTCGCGCAGCGACTTCTATTTCCGCTACTTCTACCAGCCCGGCCAGGAGGAGAAGGCAGACGACTCCGGGACCGGTCAGGGCCAGACCGAGGGCTGACATTTGGTCGCATCGACGGTAACCCCGGAGTGGATCGACGCCGGGGCCCGGTCCGCCGAGGAACTCCACGCGCTGTATGCCGGCCTGGCCGCATCCACCGCGCCCGGTGCGCCGCCGCGTGTCCTGTGGGTGCATGCGCACGAGCCGCACATCTCGGTCGGGGCCAGTCAGGATCCCGGGACTGATCTGGATCTTGCCGCCTGCGCCGAGCAGGGCGTCCCGGTGGTGCGCCGTCCCCTGGGCGGCGGTTCCGTCTGGGTTGACGCGGACCAGGCCTGCTTCTTCCTGATCCAGCCGCGGCATGTCCTCGCGCGGGGGCATCGCCACCTGTTCGCCGTGGGGCTGGGCATCGCGATGGACGTCCTGCGCGAGCTCGGGCTCGAAGGAGTGGAGGCTCGCGGGCAGGATGTCTGGGTGCAGGGGCGGAAGATCATGGGCACCGGTGCGGCGACGCTCGGTGAGGGATGCGTCTTCGGTGCGAGCTTCCTGCGGTATTTTCCGGTCGAGCGCTTCCTGGCCTGCGTGCACGCCCCCAGCGACGGCTACCGGGACTGGCTGCGCCCGGCCCTGGAGACCGGCATGACCGACTGTGCCCGCCAATGTCCGCAAACCCCGGAATCCGCGCAGGTGGAGTCGGCACTGCGGTCGGTGCTGGAACGCCGCTTCGGCGCGCCGGTGCGAACGGTCGAGCCGGACCCGGGCACGCTCGACCAATGGCTGGCCGTCGGGTACGAGGAGCTGGAGGACCTGGCCGACGGGCAGGGCTCGCCGTCCGTGCGCGACGGCATCCGCGTGAATCGCGACAACCACGTGTTCGAGACCCAGGGCGCCTGTGGCCGTCTGCGGCTCCATGTGCAGGGCTCGCACATCGCACGCATCTGGTGCGAGGATCCCGTGACGACCAAGATTCTCGAGGCGCGCCTGATCGGCGAGTCCCCGGAACGTCTGCGCGTGCGTTCGCGCTTGAACGGCCAGCTCGAGCCCCGCATGGTGGACGAGATCAGTGCCCGTATTGACGGGCTTTATCGCGGGATCGCGGCGGCCTGAGCCCCCCATCCCACCCTCCTTGACCGCGAGCGCCGGAGAAGCCGCATGTCCGAACCGACGATCGAACGCCGCCTCGAGAAGCGCCTGATCCTGATGACCCAGGACGCCGGGCTGACCGAGCGCATGCAGGCCCAGTTGCCGCCGGACTGGCAGTTGCACCGGGTAACCGACCTGGATGAACTCGGCCCGTGGAACGAGGTCCTGCTGTACCGCTTCCTGCTGCTGGATCTGGACGAGATCGAGGCCTTCGATCCCCTGGATGTGATCCGGATGCTGCGCATGGAATACCAGATCAACCTTCCGGTATTCTGCTTCGGTGGTGATCAGGACATCCAGGACGAGATGCGCCTGGCGCGCGCCGACCGCTTCTTCGGTCGTGACGACATGATCGACAAGCTGCCCGAGTTCATCCGCCAGTACGACTGGTAACGGGCCCGGTCCGGCCCGAGGGGCGGACGTTCCTTTGCAGGGAGATCGAGGTATGGAACCCATTATCCGGGTGCGCGAGCTGTACAAGGTCTTTGGCCCGAACCCGCAGGAGGGCCTGCGGCTGATCCAGGACGGGCTGGACAAGGACACCATCTTCGAGCGCACCGGCAATACGGTAGGGGTGAAGGACTGCAACCTCGATATCGCCGAGGGCGAAATCTTCGTGGTGATGGGCCTGTCCGGGTCCGGCAAGTCGACCCTGGTGCGCCTGCTCAACCGGCTGATCGAGCCGACTGCCGGCACCGTGGAGGTTCGCGGACACAACGTCACGCGGATGGGACAGCGCGAACTGATCCGGCTGCGCAGCGAGGACATGGCCATGGTGTTCCAGTCCTTCGCCCTGATGCCGCACAAGACTGTGATCGACAACGCCGCGTTCGGGCTGGAGATTGCCGGCGTCGGCCGCGCCCGGCGTCGTGAACGGGCGCTGGAGGCGCTCGACCAAGTGGGTCTGAAGGCCCATGCCCGCAGTTACCCCGATGAACTCTCCGGCGGGATGCAGCAGCGCGTGGGACTGGCGCGGGCACTGGCGACCGATCCGTCGATCATGCTGATGGACGAGGCGTTCTCGGCACTCGACCCGCTGATCCGCACGGAGATGCAGGACCGGCTCCTGGATCTTCAGAGCGAACGCCGACGTACCGTGGTCTTTATCTCCCACGACCTGGACGAGGCCATTCGCATCGGCGATCGCATCGCCATCATGCAGGGGGGCGAGGTGGTGCAAGTCGGGACACCAAAAGAGATTATCGTCGACCCGGCCAACGAATACGTGCGCTCGTTTTTCCACGGGGTGGACATCACCCAGGTATTCCAGGCCTGCGACATCATGGACAGCGAGAACATTCCGGTGCTGGATGCCGACACCACGGCTGGCGAGGCGCGCAACCGCATTGCCCACGTGCCGGGTAACGAGGCCGTGATCGTCGATGCCGGCGGGCGCTTCCAGTCCGTCGTCCAGGCCAAGCGCCTGAGCGAGCTGACCGTGGACCGCCCCGCGAGCGAGGTCGCCGTCGAGGTGGAGCCGGTCGGCGAGGACACGGCGCTGGCGGACCTTCCGGGGCCGGCCGCGAAAAGCCCGGTGCCCCTCCCGGTGGTGGATGCGGACGGGCGATTCCTCGGCCTGGTGACCCTTCCGCACCTGGTCGAGGCCCTGGACCGCAGCCGGACCGCGACCGTCGCGAATGGAGACCACTGACATGGAAGAGCGTATCGACATCCCCGTTGGCGACTGGATCGAGGCTGCCGTTGACTGGATCCTCGACAATCTGGAGCCGGCCCTGGACGGCATCGCCTGGTTCCTCGGGCTCCTGACCAACTCCTTCGAAGGCGCGCTGCTGACGATCCCGGCGTGGCTGCTGGTGCTGGTCCTGGTGGGGCTCAGCTGGTGGCGGGTCAGCTGGCGCTTCGGCATCTTCGCCATCGTGGCGCTGGGCCTGATCCTCGGGATGGACCTGTGGGAGCCCACGATCAAGACGTTGTCGCTGGTGCTGGCGGCCACCGCCGTGGCGCTGGCGATCGGCATGCCGGTGGGGGTTGCGATGGCGCGCAGCGACTGGGTCGAGGCCTGGATCCGCCCGGTGCTGGATCTGATGCAGACCATGCCCCCATTTGTCTATTTGATCCCGGCGGCGATCTTCTTCGGGCTGGGCACGGTGCCGGGTGCGATCGCCACGGTGGTCTTCTGCATGCCGCCAGTGGTGCGCCTGACCAATCTCGGCATCCGCCAGGTGAATCGCGAGCAGATCGAGGCCGGATTGGCCTTCGGTTGCAATCGGCGCCAGCTTCTGACCAAGATTCAGTTACCTCTGGCGATGCCGTCGATTATGGCGGGCATCAACCAGACCATCATGCTGGCACTCTCCATGGTGGTGATCGCGTCGATGATCGGTGCCGGCGGGCTTGGCAACACCGTGCTCACCGGTATCCAGCGGCTCGATGTCGGGCTGGGGTTCGAGGGCGGCCTGGGGGTCGTGATCCTCGCCATCCTGCTCGACCGGATCACTCAGAGCGTAGGACTGCGGCGCAAGGCGAGCAGTTGACCCGGCCCATGCGTCGCGCTATCCGTTTCACTCGAAGGAAGGAGTAGCACGATGAACAAGACACTGATTTCAACCCTGCTGGGCGGCGTGTTGGCCGCCTCCATGGGCCTCTCCTCGGCCCAGGCCGACGATATCCAGATCGGCTGGACTGCGTGGTCCGATGCCGAATTCGTGACCAAGCTGGCCGAGCGCGTCATCGAGGACGAGATGGGCCATTCGGTCGAGCTGGTCCAGACCGACATCGCCCCGCAGTATCAGGGGCTGGCCTCCGGTGACATCGACATGATGTTGATGGCCTGGTTGCCCGGTACCCACGCCGACTATATGGATCGCGTGGGGGAGGACGTGGTGAATCTGGGTCCGCTGTACGGCAATGCCCGTCTCGGCTGGGTGGTGCCGGACTATGTGCCCGAGGATGAACTCGGTTCCATCGAGGATCTGAAGAAGGACTCGGTCCGCGAGCGTCTGGATGGCCGCATTACCGGGATCGACCCGGGCGCGGGCCTGACCCGACTCTCCGAAGAGGCCATCGAGACCTACGGCCTGGATGGCTACGACCTGCAGATCTCCTCCGGCGCCGGCATGACTTCCGCGCTGGAGCGCGCCATTCGTCGAGACGAGTGGATCGTGGTGACCGGCTGGAGCCCGCACTGGAAATTCGGCGCCCATGACCTGCGCTACCTGGAAGATCCGGAAGGGGCCCTGGGTAGTTTCGAGCGCATCCACGCCCTGGCGCGCGAGGGCTTCGCCGAGGACTACCACGACGTGGCGATGATGATCTCGCGTATGCATCTGGATCTGGAGGTGCTGGAAGACGCGATGTTCTACGCCCAGGAGAATTCCTACGAGGAAGCCGTGGACCGCTTTATCGAGGACAACCCGGAGTACGTGCAGTACTGGGTGACCGGCGTGATCGACTGATCACCTCCCTTTTGACCGTACGACCCGAGGGCCCCGCACCAGCGGGGCCTTCTTCTTTCAGGCCGCTGACTGTCTTTTCACCACGAAGTTGGCGCCCCGTCCGGGGACGACGCGCTGTCGCGCAGG
>NZ_JAWLFK010000075.1:0-6057 GCF_041685615.1 Thioalkalivibrio sp. | reverse complement strand
TCGCTGTACTGCCACTCGCCGTGGGCCTCCAGCAGGCGGCCGTGCAGGACCTCGGCGCGAAAGCGCTCCACCCGGTCCGGCCAGACGATCAGGTTCAACGTACCGGTCTCGTCTTCCAGGGTCAGGAATACCGTGCCGTTGGCCGAGCCGGGGCGCTGGCGGGTGATCACCAGTCCGGCGTAGCGGGCCCCGCTGTAGCCGGGCTGTTCGAGTAGCCGGGCGGCGGTGGCCAGGCGGTGCTGTTCCAGGAACGGGCGCATCAGCGCCAGCGGGTGCGGGCCCAGGCTCAGGCCCTGGGTGGCGTAGTCCTGCACCAGGTCGTCCACCGCATCCGGGCGGGGCAGCAACGGGGTCACGTCGGCCTCGCGCACGGTCTCGCGCGGCCCCTCGGCGAACAGCGGCAGGGGCTCCTCCACCGCCTCGGTTGCCCAGCGCGCCTGGTGGCGGTTGCCGGCCAGGCCCTTCAGCGCGTCGGCGCGCGCGAGGCGATTGGCCTGGGCACGGGTGAGCGCCGCGCGGGCCACCAGGTCCGGCACGTCGGCGAATGGCCGCTCAACGCGGGTGGTGACCACGCGCCCGGCGACGTCGCGGGCCAGGCCGCCGACGCGGTTCAGGCCCAGGCGCAGGGCCAGCGCGTCGCTCCCGGCCAGCGGTTCCACCGTGCACTCCCAGTCACTACAACGCACGTCCACCGGGCGGACCTCCACGCCGTGGCGGCGGGCGTCGGCGACGATCTGTGCCGGGGCATAGAAGCCCATCGGCTGGCTGTTCAGCAGGGCGCAGGCGAAGATCGCCGGTTCATGGCACTTGAGCCAGGACGAGACATAGGTGATCAGCGCAAAGCTGGCCGAGTGCGACTCGGGGAAGCCGTATTCGCCGAAGCCGAGGATTTGCTTGTAGAGCTGCTCGGCGAACTTTTCCGGATAGCCGCGTTCGCGCATGCCGTCCATCAGGCGCGCGCGGTAGCGCGCGAGCTGGCCGGTGCGGCGCCAGGCGCCGATCGCGCGGCGCAGCCCGTCCGCCTCGCCGGCGGAGAAACCGGCCGCGACCATCGCCAGCTCGATCACCTGCTCCTGGAAGATCGGTACGCCGAGGGTGCGCCCGAGCACGCGTTTCACCTCTGCGTTCGGATAGCGCACCCGCTCCGGGTGGGCGCGGCGCTTGAGATACGGGTGCACCATCTCGCCCTGGATCGGGCCGGGGCGCACGATGGCGATCTCGATCACCAGATCGTAGAAGTTCGCGGGCTTCAGGCGCGGCAGCATGCTCATCTGCGCGCGCGACTCGATCTGGAACACGCCCAGGGTGTCGGCCTTCTGCAGCATGCGATAGACCGCCGGGTCCTCGGAGGGGATGTCGGCCAGGCCCCAGTCGCGGCCCCGGTGCTGCGCCATCAGCTCCAGCGCGCGGCGCACGCAGGAGAGCATCCCCAGCGCCAGCACGTCGATCTTCAGCAGGCCCACTGCGTCGAGGTCGTCCTTGTCCCACTGGATCACCGAGCGTTCCGGCATCGCCGCGTTCTCGATGGGGACCAGCTCGTCCAGCCGACCGTCGGCGATCACGAAGCCGCCGGTGTGCTGCGACAGGTGGCGCGGGAAGCCCAGCAGCTCGGCGGTCAGCGTCTGCCACTGCCGGGCCAGGGCGCCGTCCGGGTCCAGCCCGACCTCGCGCAGGCGCTCGGCGGGGATGCCGTCGTCCCACCAGGCGAGGTTGGCGGTCAGGGCGTCCAGCCGCGCACGCGAGATGCCCAGCGCCCGGCCGACGTCGCGCAGGGCGCTGCGGCGGCGGTAGCGGATCACGGTACAGGCCAGCGCCGCGCGCTCGCGGCCGTAGCGCCGGTAGATGTACTGGATCACCTCCTCGCGGCGCTCGTGCTCGAAGTCGACATCGATATCCGGCGGCTCGCCACGCTCGGCGGAGATGAAGCGCTCGAACAGCATGCTGGAGCGCGAGGGATCGACCGCGGTGATGCCGAGTGCGTAGCACACGGCCGAATTGGCGGCCGAGCCGCGCCCCTGGCACAGGATCCCGCGGCCGCGGGCAAAGCACACGATGTCGTAGACGGTCAGGAAGTACGGCTCGTAGCCCAGCTCGCGGATGATGCCCAGTTCGCGTTCGATCTGTTCCTGCACGTTCGGTGGGATGCCGTCGGGCCAGCGCTTGAGTGCGCCCTTGAGGGTCTCCTCGCGCAGGTAGGCGGACGGGGTCATGGTCTTCGGCAACGGGTCGGTGGGGTAGCGGTAGGTGACCGCGTCCAGCGAGAAGTCGCAGTCCCGCGCGATGGCTACACTGGCCTCAAGCCAGGCGGCGGGATACAACGCGGCCAGCTCGGCCCGCGGGCGCAGGCAGCGTTCCCCATTGGGGAAGCGTTCCTGCGCCGCCTCCGCGACCGTCGAACGCAGGCGCAGGGCGGTCAGCACGTCCTGCAGGGCGCGCCGGCCGCGCCGGTGCATGTGCACGTCGCCGCAGGCGATGATCGGGAGCCCAGTGGCGGTTTCCAGCGCCCGGGCACGGGCCGTCAGGGTGGCATCTTCGGGGGTACGCAACTGGCTCACGGCCAGGTGGCCCTGACCTGGGGCGGCCCATCCGGACAGCCAGTGGGCCGCTTCGGCGAGCGCCGCCCCTGGGCTGTCGGCCTCGACCCGCAGCAGGCTGTGCCAGCCGGTGCGGCTCTCGGCGGGCAGGGCATCCAGGTCGGCGCGCGTCAGGTGGTAGTGTCCCTTGTCTGCCGCGCCGCGGGCCCGAGTGATCAATCGGCACAGGGCGGCGTATCCCGTGGGATTGCGCACCAGAAGCGTCAGGGCGGGGCCATCGGCAAGCCGGAAGGTCGCGCCCAGGATCAGGTGCAGGCCACATTCCTTTGCCGCCGCGTGCGCACGCACCACGCCTGCCAGTGAGGCGATATCGGTCAGCGCCAGCGCGCGGTAGCCCAGTGCCTGCGCCCGTTCGACCAGTTCCTCCGGGTGCGAAGCCCCGCGCAGGAACGAGAAGTTGCTGAGGGTCGTCAGTTCGGCGTAGGCAGGGGGCGCGGGCGGAGGGGATGAGGTGGTGTCCATATACTGTATGGAATAACAGTATACCGCCATACGCAAGAAATCGGGCCGGTGCGTACGGGATCGGAATGCACAGTCCTGCCTCTGGCAGCGCTACACTGCAGGGCCATTTCTGTCGCGCTGGAGCGCCTTGTGATGCAGCCATGCAACGTCCATCGGCCCGCTCTCGACATCGGGAGTATCCCGCTCTCCGAAGGGGGTGTGATCGGTATGACTCGTTGCCCCGGCAAGCGCCGGGAGGGAGCGAGCTGCGAAGCGCAGGATGTCCAGGCGGATCTGGCCGGCCTGCGGGAATGGGGCGCGAGCGTGGTCGTCACCCTGAACCAGACGGGCGAGCTGTCGGATCTCGGGGTGCCCGATCTGGGTTCACGCGTGCAGGC
The DNA here is from genome assembly GCF_041685615.1 of Thioalkalivibrio sp. Taxonomy (GTDB): domain Bacteria; phylum Pseudomonadota; class Gammaproteobacteria; order Ectothiorhodospirales; family Ectothiorhodospiraceae; genus Thioalkalivibrio. The sequence goes on along the minus strand of NZ_JAWLFK010000075.1, from coordinate 2,624 downwards.
GGCGGGGATGCGCTGGCTGCATCTTCCGATCGGCGACATGGCCGCTCCCGATCGGCCCTGGGAAGAGGGCTGGCAGGCCGTCGGACCGCAGGTCCACCAGCGGTTGCGGGCCGGGGAGCGCGTGGTGTTCCACTGCGGGGGCGGTCAGGGCCGTGCGGGAACCATTGCCGCCCTGACCCTCATCGAACGCGGACTTGCGCCGGAGGCGGCCATCCGGGAGGTCCGGTCGGCCCGTCCCGGCGCGATCGAAAGCCCCGACCAGGAACGCTATCTGCGCAGCTTGCCGCGCACAGACTGAGGTGCGTTTCAGGAGTGGTTCAACGGCCGCGCGACGATAAAGGCATCCGCGAGCGTTTCCCCTTCCTGTGCCTCGAGGGCGGCCATCGCGGCTGCGCGCGAGTCGAACAGGCCGATGCGAACCCGGTAGCGGTCGGAGGCCGGCTCGGGTCCGTCCACCACCTCCAGCCGGCTGGCAAGCCCGCGGGCCTTCAGGGTCCGGTCCAGCTTCCGGGCGTTCTCCAGTTCGGTGAATACGCCGGCCTGGATGGAATACCGCCGCTCGGATGCGAAAGCGTCTTCGCTTCCCTTACGCTGGCGTTTCAGCGCGGGTTCCGCCGGCGACGGCTCCCGGTGGTCCCTCTCAATGCGGCCGGAATGGCGAGCCGGCGAGAACAGTGGCAATGCGGCGTCATCGCCGGCGCGGGTCGACAAGGGTGCCGGGGCATCCAGCCACGACGCGCGGGCGCTTCCGGATTCCGGCGCCGGGTCCGTGTTCTCGGTCGCCGGCGATTCGGGCTCGGCGTCCAGCGGTCCGGGGGCCCCGATCGCGGCGCCCGAAAAGACACCGAGAACGAACAGCAGGACCGTGGCCAGCGGGGTGCACAGCACCAGGAGGAACAGTTGGCGTCGGGTAAGGAACAGATTGATCATCTTGTGACCCTCCTTGGCAATCTTTGCCTTTTCGTCATCGAGGGGCGGGTCCACCGTCGTCCGACAGAAACTTGACGTTTCCGCCCTCTTTTCCCGAGATGCAAACCAAATGCCAGTTATAGGGCATGCCTGGAGGAAAGGTGTGCATGGAAGGCTGAACGGTTCGCTGCGATGATGCGCGCAGCATCCGGAGTGTCTCCGTATGGCCCGGGTTCCTGGCGCGATGCCCGTCCGCTCTTGCTCGAGAAGTCTGATGCGAAGTGCGATCTACGATTTCCTGATCCTGCGACTGACCGCCCGCTGGTACGCGGAGGCCCTGGAGCGGATGCCCGACCGCGCGCGAGTGCTGGATGTGGGTATCGGCACGGCGGGGGCACTGCTGGCCAATGTCGGGCGGGCGCGGCGCAAGCAGTTGCACCTGACCGGGATCGACATCGATGGCGACTATGTCCGGCGAGCCCGGAGTCGGCTGCAGGAATCAACCCTGGCCGACTGTGCCGAGGTGTTTCAGGAATCCGTGTACGCCCACGCGGGTGGGCCCTACGACGTGGTGTACTTTTCCGCGAGCTTCATGCTGCTGCCCGATCCGGAACAGGCCCTGCGGCACTGCAAGGGGCTGCTCGCGCCAGGCGGCCGGTTCCTGTTCACACAAACCATCCAGCGCCGCCCGGTGCGCTGGGTCGAGGTCCTCAAGCCCCTGTTGCGACGGATCACGACCATCGATTTCGGGCACGTGACCTACGAGGCGGATCTCCGCGCCCAGCTCGCGGCCGCGGATCTGGTGGTGGAGGAATGGAGCGTGCTGGCCACCCATGGGTCGCGTGCTTCCTGCCTCGTGGTGGCGTGTCCGGCGAGCGAGGGCGCCGGATCAGGCAGGGGACTTGCGCGCCAGGATCATGTAGTTGACGCTCATGGATCGTGACAGCCACATCCGGCGGTTGAGCGGATTGACCTTGACTCCTGTCTGCGCGACGGGCTCCAGGCCGTCCCGGGCCAGCAGCTCCCGCGTTTCCCGAGGCGTGACGAACCGCTTCCACTGATGGGTGTTCCGGGGCAGGATGCGGAAGAGGTACTCGGCCCCGACAATGGCGACCACGAACGAGACCGGATTGCGGTTGATCGTGGCCACGAAGGTGTGCCCGCCGGGGCGGAGCATGCGATTGACGCTCCGCATGAACGCGGGCAGGTCGGCGACGTGTTCGACCACCTCCATGTTGAGGATCACATCGAAGTCTTCCCCGCGCTCGACGAGAGCCTCCGCCGTGTTGACCTCGTACTGGATATCGAGGCCTTGCTCGTCCGCGTGATGCCGCGCCGCGGCGATGTTGCGGTCCACCACGTCCACGCCCAGCACGTCCGCACCGAGGCGGGCCATGGCCTCGCTCAGCAGCCCGCCGCCGCAGCCGATGTCCAGCATGCGCAGGCCGGAGAAGGGATGCTCGGCTTCCGGGTCCCGTCCGAGCGAGTGGCAGAGCTGATGGCGTATATAGTCGCTACGCAGGCGGTTCAGCACGTGCAGGGGCCAGAGCCTGCCATCCGGTTGCCACCACATCTCGGCCAGGGCGCGGTAGCGCTCCACCTCGTTCGGATCGACGGTTCGGTCGCGTTCCACATCCGGAGAATTCATTGGCTGCACGGCTCACCATGGTTGTGAAGGTTACTTTCGGACCACGCGCTCCCGTTTTTGATCGCAC
>NZ_JAWLFK010000074.1:0-6337 GCF_041685615.1 Thioalkalivibrio sp. | reverse complement strand
CCAGGGTGTGCAAGGGCTGGGGCCCCAAGTAGAACCAAAGCAGTGCCCATCAAGGTACGCATCATATCGGAGGTCTCCGCGCAGCGATTTACCAGCAAAGTTATCCCTTTGGAAATTACGAATCAATGCACACGCATGGAACACGAGTGCCTCGGGAAATGCCTGGCCAGCCCTCCGACTCCTCTGACGGAAGGCGAACTCAGCTCTGCCTGCTCAGAAAAGGTTCCTTGAATCACGGAAACCCCGCCTGACAGAAAGTTAAGCTTGCGATGCAACCGACCATGCCTAGCGATACGAGCCCTCGTCAGCAAATACGGGGCAATTGCTCGCCCGCGATCCAGTCCACCTTTCTGCGGCCGCCGAAAGCCGTCTCCATCTCCACAAATCCGTTCGGATCGTCCACCACCTCGCCGATGATCGCCGCATCCTGCCCGAGGGGGTGAGCGCGCATGGTCTCCAGCAGCAGAGGCGCCGACTCGGCGGGGCAGAAGGCGACAATCTTGCCCTCGTTGGCAACGTACAGGGGATCCAGCCCCAGGAGCTCGCAGGCGGCGTCCACCTCCTCCCGGACCGGGATATCCGCCTCGCGGATGGTCACTCCCACCCCGGACTGGCGGGCGATCTCGTTCAGCGTCGCCGCCAGCCCGCCCCGGGTCGGGTCGCGCAGGCAGTGAATCTCCGGAGCCGCAGCCGTCATGGTTGCGACGAGATCCTGTAGGGACGCGGAGTCGGAACGGATCGAGGTACTGAACTCCAAGTTCTCCCGCGACGCCATGATGGCCACGCCATGATCCCCGAGGAAGCCGTTCACCAGGATGGCATCACCGGGACGCGCGCGACTGCCCGACAGATCCAGTCCCTCATCCAGCACGCCTACGCCCGTTGTGTTGATGAACACGCCGTCGCCATGGCCGCGCTCCACGACCTTGGTGTCCCCCGTCACGATAACCACCCCGGCATCCCGGGCGGCCGCGGCCATGGAGTCGACAATGCGCTTGAGGTCGGCCAGCGGAAAGCCCTCCTCCAGGATAAAGCCGGCCGACAGCCACAGGGGCTTGGCGCCACTGGTGACGACGTCGTTGACCGTTCCATGAACCGCGAGGCTGCCGATATCCCCGCCCGGGAAAAACAGGGGAGAGACGACATGGCTGTCCGTGGCCATTACCAACCGGCCGTTCGGCTGCTCCAGTACCGCGCAGTCGTCCCCCTGCTGCAGCGCCGGATGGTCAAAGGCCCCGCGAAACAGCTCGTCGATGAGCTGGGACATCGCCCGACCACCCCCGCCATGCGCCATCTCGACGCGCCCGCGACGCATATCCAGCGGCCGTGCGTAGTGGGACTTCCGGCTGTGCTCTCCGGTCATGCCTGTTCGGTTACCGTGCGGGGCGCGGCCCGGCCGAGCTCGAAACGCCCGTAGGTGTAATGCGCCGCACAGGCACCTTCGGCCGAGACCATACAGGACCCGAGTGGATTGTCCGGCGTGCAGGCCGTACCAAAGACCTTGCAGTCCTGCGGGGCCGTCACCCCGCGCAGGATGTCCGCGCACTCGCAGGCCTTGTGGTCGGGCACCGAGCGGTAGGGCAGATCGAACCTGCGTTCGGCATCGAAGGCGGCGAATGCCTCGCGGATCCGCAGGGCGCTGTGTGGAACCTGCCCCAGACCTCGCCACTCGAAGGCATCCCGGCGCTCAAGCGCCTTCGCCATCACCTCCTGCGCCTTGCGGTTGCCTTCCCGGGTGACCGCTCGGGTGAACTGGTTCTCGACCCCCCATTCGCCGCGATTAATGAGCCGGATCAGCATCAGCACCGACTGCAGCACGTCCAGGGGCTCGAACCCCGAGATCACGATCGGCTTGAAAAAATCCTCGGCCACCTTTTCGTACGGCTGGCTGCCGATCACTGTGGATACATGCGAGGGCCCGATGAACCCGTCGATGGCCACCTGACGACCATCCGCGGTCGCCGGGGCCATCATGATGGCCTCCATGGCGGCGGGGGTCAGCACGTGGTTGCAGAACACGCTGAAATTTTCCAGCCCCTCGGTCTGTGCCATATGCAGCGCGACCGCAGTCGGAGGTGTCGTGGTCTCGAACCCGATCGCAAAGAACACCACCTCGCGCTTCGGGTTATCCCGGGCCACCTGCAGTGCATCCATGCTCGAGTACACCATGCGGATATCGGCCCCGTCAGCCTTGGCCCGCAGGAGGCTCATGCGCTCGGAGGCCGGCACCCGCAATGTATCGCCATAACTGCAGAGGATGACCCCGTGGTCCCGAGCCAGCTCGATGGCACTGTCGATGCGCCCCACGGGCAGGACGCAGACCGGACACCCCGGCCCGTGAATGAACCGAATATTGTCGGGGACCAGGTCGCGCAAACCGTAGCGCGAGATCGCATGCGTGTGTCCGCCGCAGAACTCCATCAACCGGTAGCTGCGCTCCTTCCGCACCTCGGCCGCTATGGCCGTAGCCAGCTCACGCGCCAGTCCGCCGTCACGAAATTCGTCGATGTATTTCATGATGCCGCCTCCGCCATCTCGCGAAACAGCTCCAGAGTCCGCTCGGCCTCGACCTGATCCAGCCGGCTGATCGCGAACCCGACATGGAGAATGACGTAGTCGCCCACCGCGAGGTGATCCACCAGGCTCACATTGACGACCTTCTGCACCCCGCCCACATCCACGCGGGCCTGCTCCTCGTCGAGTAGCTCGACGACCTCAACCGGTAGTGCCAGACACATGATCGCTCTCCTGCAAGACGTTGAGCGCACCGTTCATCGGTCTCGCCGACCGGTGTGCGTGGAATCACCCGCTGAGGTCCGGCACGCCACCCATGCCTGGCCGAGGCTCAGACCGCCGTCATTGGGCGGGACCTGCCGTGGCCAGTACACCCGCATCCCATCGGACTCGAGCCAAGCGCCCATCTCCCGGACCAGCATCTGATTGCTGACGCAACCACCACCGAATACAAGATCCCGGACATCGTGTTCGCGTGCAACTACCCCGACCCAGCCGGCAAGCGCCCGGGCCAGCGTGGCATGAAACACGGCCGCCGCATGGGCGCGTGCGGCGGGTGTGGCCGACGCGCTCGGTTCGGCCAGCCAGTTCAGCAACGGCGCGAGGTCCAGCACCCGATCCTGGTCGACGCACCAGCCGCCCTCCATGGGTTCAACCGAGCCATACTGCTGAGCGAGACCTTCCAGTTCCATCGCCGCCTGCCCCTCGAAATGCGCCACCGCGCGGATGCCCAGCAAGCCAGCCACCGCATCGAAGTATCGCCCCAGACTCGTGGTCGGCGGACAGCGAACATCACGCCGCAGAAGGTCCGCGATCCCAGGTGCCAGGGGCTGGACCGCAAAGCGGTCCGGGATCTCGTCGCCTCGCCCGAGACGGTGCAGGACCGACGCGGCCATGCGCCACGGCTCGCGCGCCGCCCGGTCGCCCCCGGGGAGCGCCAGGGGTGCCAGGTGGCCGAGGCGCTCGAAGCGTTCCGCGTCGAGCCGCAACAACTCGCCGCCCCAGGGAGTCCCGTCCGTGCCCAGGCCGACGCCATCCATCGCGATGCCGATTACCGTGTCTGTGAGCCCATATTCGGCTTGCACCGCAGCGAGATGGGCGTGATGGTGCTGAACCCGGATCAGGGGCACGCCAAGCCGCCCCGCCAGGCGGGCCGCAAACTGCGAGCTATGGAAGTCCGGGTGTTGGTCGCAGGCCACACGCTCCGGGCGGATCGCAAACAACCGCTGCAGGTGGTCCACGATCGCCTCCAGCGCGCGGCAGCTGGCCGGGCTGTCTAGGTCGCCGACGTGCTGTGACAGGAACGCTCGATCCCCGCGCGTGACGCAGGCGGTATTCTTGAACCAGCCCCCCAGGGCCAGCACCGAAGGGCCCGGTCGTGGCAACCGGATCGGCGCCGGCGCAAACCCCCGCGCCCGCCGGATGAAAGTCGGCCCCCGCGGACCCGTACGCACCACGGAGTCATCGCAAGGCGTCACGATGTCGCGGTCGTGCGTCAGGAAGGCATCGGCCAGCCCCGCCAGCCGCTGCACCGCCTCGTCGTTCTGCGTGACCAGCGGCTCCCCTCCGGGATTGGCCGAGGTGCAGACCAGCGGCCAACCGGGCGACTCCGGACCGCGCTCCTGCAGCCACTGCGTACCCCCAGGGCGCCCCGCCATCTCGTGAAACAGCAGGTAATGCAGCGGAGCGGAGGGCAGCATGACCCCCAGCCAGGCCAGGCCCGGCGCGACGCCGGGGAGCCACGCATCACATCCCGCTCGCTTGGGTAACAGCACAATCGGGCGCGCGACCGATGCCAGCAGTCGCCGCTCCTCGGTGCCGATCTCGACGGCCCCGTCCAGGTCCGCCGGGCTGGCCACCATCACCGCCAGCGGCTTGGTGTCGCGATGCTTGCGCTGGCGCAGGCGCGCGATCGCCGACGGATCGTCCGCGCGGCACATCAGATGAAACCCGCCGATGCCCTTCACGGCCACGACCTCGCCCCGTGCCAGACGGGCCACCGTCGCCGCGACAGGATCCTGCTCACGGAGCGGCGTACCGTCCGCGGCCAGGCATTGCAGGCCGGGACCGCACGCGGGGCAGGCGTTGGGCTGCGCATGGAAACGCCGGTTTTCCGGGTCCGCATACTCGGCCTGGCAGCGCCCGCACTGGGAGAAAACCGCCATGCTGGTCCGCGCCCGGTCATAGGGAAGCGACCGCGTCAGCGTATAGCGCGGCCCGCAATGGGTGCAGTTGATGAACGGATAGCGATAGCGCCGATCGCCGGGATCGAAAAGCTCCGCCAGGCAGGCCTCGCAGACCATCGCATCCGGCACCATCTCGGTGTCCACCCGACCGCCCTCGCTGGGCAGGATTTCGAATCCGCCTGAAGCCGCCTCTGGCGCGGCCACCTCCTTCGTTACCTGATTGATCCGAGTCAGCGGGGGCGGCTCGTCGAGCAGGAACCGTCCGAAGGCCTCCAGGCCAACATCGGTGCCCTGCACCTCAATCAAGACCCCGTGCCCCTCGTTGCGCACCCAGCCGCTCAGGCCGAGGCGCCGGGCCAGGCCGAAAACAAAGGGACGAAACCCGACTCCCTGGACCTGCCCGGAAACCCGGACGCGCTGGCGCTCTGGCCGACCACCTGCAACGTCTTGGCCAACAGCCACCTCGCTCGCCACCCCCGCATCCTGCTTCGGGTCGCGCTCGTCGGTCGCCTGCTGGCTCGAAACGGGCATTGTTGGGGGTATCCGTTAAAGGGAAGTGCGCTCGCCTGCCACCTGTTGCCTGACCGGCATGCGCGTGACCAAACCCCGTCGTCCGGTCGACCTGAGGACGGGAGAGGCAGGCACGCGACTAGACCGGATCTTCGTGGCGAGCACCCCGCGCTGCCGCGAGCTCGGCTTCGAGCTCGGCCACACGCCGGCGCAACGCTTCGACCTCGTCCGGAGCATCATCCCCGGCACGCGCACGATCAATCCACTCCAGCCAGGCCTGCATACCGTCGCCGCGCAGCGCCGACAGCTGGATGACCTCAAGATCGGGGTTGATCCGATGGGCGTACTCGATGCAGCGGTCCACATCAAAGTCCAGGTACGGCAGCAGATCGGCCTTGTTCAGGATCATCAGGTCGGCTTCATGGAACATGTCCGGGTATTTCAGCGGCTTGTCCTCCCCCTCGGTCACCGAGAGGATCACGACCTTGTGCGCCTCGCCCAGATCGAATGAGGACGGACACACGAGATTCCCGACGTTCTCGATCAACAACACCGCCCGATCGGGGGGCTGCAGGTGCTCGACGGCATGCTCGACCATATGGGCATCGAGGTGGCAACCCTTGCCGGTGTTGACCTGCACCGCCGGTACACCGGTGGCGCGGATGCGTTCGGCATCGTTGCTGGTCTGCTGGTCACCCTCGATCACGCAGACCGGGTAGCGACCCTGGAGCTGTTCGATGGTCGCGGTCAGGAGGGTCGTCTTGCCCGAGCCGGGACTGGACACCAGATTCAGCGCCAGGACCCCGCGCTCCCGGAAGAAGTCACGGTTCCGGTTCGCGTATTCGTTGTTATAGCCGAGGATGTCCTGCTCGATCCGGACCATGTGCTCCTGGCTCATGCCCGGCACGTGTGCATGCGCCGGGCCCTGCCCGAAGTGTACGTTGTCACCGCGCACATCGGGCAGAGCTTCGGAATGAAGCTGATTGGCATGATCATGCTCATGGTCGTGGGCGTGATCATGGGCGTGCCCGTGCGCGTGGTCATGCGAATGTGCATGCCCATGGGCGTGCTCATGACCGTGAGGATGCCCATGATCGTGTGGCGTCTTGCCCTCGATCCGCGTCTCG
>NZ_JAWLFK010000073.1:0-6541 GCF_041685615.1 Thioalkalivibrio sp. | reverse complement strand
AGGATGCCGCGATGACCGACTTCGACCCCACTGATTACGACCCGCAGACCGTCGCCATCCGCCATGGCTACCAGCGCACGCCCGAGGGCGAGCACTCCGAGGCGATCTTCCCGACCTCGAGCTTCGTGTTCGGCTCGGCCGCGGAGGCCGCCGCGCGCTTTGGCGGCGAGAGCCCGGGCAACATCTACTCGCGCTTTACCAACCCCACCGTGCGTACCTTCCAGGACCGTCTGGCCGCGCTGGAAGGGGGCGAGGCCTGTGTGGCCACCGCGTCCGGCATGTCGGCGATCCTCGCGACCATGATGGGCCTGCTGAAGGCCGGCGATCACGTCGTCTGTTCGCGCTCCGTGTTCGGCACCACTACCGTGCTGTTCAACAATTACCTCGGGCGCTTCGGCGTGGAGGTGACCTACGTCGAGCTGTCGAATCTGGAGGCCTGGGAGGCCGCCACACAGCCCAATACCCGGCTGTACTTCTGCGAGACGCCGTCCAACCCGCTGGGCGAGGTGGTGGGTATCGCCGCGCTGGCCGACATCGCGCACCGCCACGACGTGCTGCTGGCGGTGGACAACTGTTTCTGCACGCCGGCCCTGCAGCGCCCGCTGGATCTGGGTGCCGATATCATCATCCACTCGGCAACCAAGTTCCTCGACGGCCAGGGCCGCTGCCTGGGCGGCGCGGTGGTGGGCGACACCGAGCGCGTGGGCAAGGACGTCTACGGCTTCCTGCGCACGGCCGGGCCGACGCTGTCGCCGTTCAACGCCTGGGTGTTCCTGAAGGGCCTGGAGACGCTGTCTCTGCGCATGCGCGCGCACAGCGACAACGCGCTGGCCCTGGCGCACTGGCTGCAGGCCCATCCGAAGGTCACGGCGGTGCATTACCCGGGCCTGCCGGATCACCCGCAGCACGCGATCGCGAAGCAGCAGCAAAGCGGCTTTGGCGGGGTGCTGAGCTTCGAGGTCGCTGGCGGGCGCGAGGCTGCCTGGTCGGTGATCGACGCCACCCGGTTCCTGTCGATCACCGCCAACCTCGGCGACGCCAAGACCACGATCACCCACCCGGCGACCACCACCCATGGGCGCGTGGACCCGGACAAGCGCGAGGCCCAGGGCATTACCGAGGCCCTGGTGCGGGTCGCGGTCGGGCTCGAGGCCGTCGCCGACATCCAGCGCGATCTGGCACGCGGCCTCGACGCCCTCTGAGCCGACGACCCGAGCCCCACGGGCATGTCGCGAGCCTCGAACACCCAGCTCGGCCAGTCCCGGCGTCGCCGGCCGCGCTGGCGTGTCCTCCTGACGGTCGTGATCGGGTTCCACCTGCTGGGGTTCCTGTCTTCGCTGGATGCCCTGATGTCCACCCGCACGCCGCAGGGGGCGGTGGCCTGGATTGTTTCGCTGAACACGGTGCCCTATGTGGCCGTGCCGGCCTACTGGGTGTTCGGCGCCAGCGAGTTTCGTGGCTATGTCGTGGCGCGCCGCGACGAGGACTCCAGCCTGGCCCGCGCACTGCAGCCGAAGACCGAGGAGCTGTGGTCTCACCAGTACGTCGCGCAAGCACCGAGCAAGCACCTGGATGGTGTACAGCAGCTCGCCCGCTGGCCGTTCCTCCACGGTAACGAGGTCGAGCTGCTGGTGGACGGCGAGGCGACCTTCGAAAGCCTCTTTCGCGGCATCAAGCAGGCCGAGCGCTACCTGCTGGTGCAGTTCTATATCGTGCGTGACGACGCGATCGGGCGCGAATTCCAGCGGCGGCTGGTGGAGCGTGCCGAGGCCGGCGTCGACGTCTATTTCCTGTATGACGAGATCGGCAGCTACGGCCTGTCCGGGAGCTACCTGGACACCCTGCGGGAGGCGGGCGTCCATGTGCAGCACTTTCACTCCACCCGCGGACGCGGCAATCGCTTCCAGCTGAACTTCCGCAACCACCGCAAGATCGTGGTCGCCGATGGCGAGCAGGCCTGGGTCGGCGGGCTGAACGTGGGCGACGAGTACCTGGGCCGCGATCCGGCAATCGGTACCTGGCGCGACACCCACCTGCGTATTGCGGGGCCGTCCGCCCTCGCGTTGCAGTCGGTCTTCCTGGAGGACTGGCACTGGGCCACCGAGGCGGTCCCGGAGCTGGAATGGAAGCCGGCGACCATGGCGGAGGACGGGGTTCCGGTGCTGATCCTGCCCTCCGGTCCGGCCGACGAATTCGAGACCGCCAGCCTGATGATGCAGCAGGCGATCCATGCGGCCGAGCGTCGCATCTGGATCGCCAGCCCCTATTTTGTGCCGGACGAGGGCGTGCAGGGCATGCTCAAGCTGGCCGCACTCAGCGGCGTCGACGTGCGCGTGCTGATCCCCGAGGTCACCGACAACCCACTGACCACGCATGCGGCCTATGCCTTCCTCGGGCCGCTCCTGGACGCCGGCGTTCGCGTCTACCGCTATCAGGAAGGCTTCCTGCACGGCAAGGCATTCGTGGTGGACGACATGGGCGCGGCCGTGGGTACGGTGAACCTGGACAACCGCTCGTTCCGGCTGAATTTCGAGGTCACGGCACTGGTGCTGGACCCGGCCTTCGCCCGCGAGACGGCACGGATGTTCGAGGCGGACTTTTCCCGTTCGCGCGAGACGACCCGGCAGGACGTGGACGACTTGCCACTCTGGCGCCGGGTGGCCGCGCGCGCCGCCTATCTGCTGGCACCGGTGCTGTAACGTTCCGGGCGGTGTCCGTGCGGCTTGATCGGCGTCATGTGGAGACGGGTCGCCGGTGCTAGACTTGTACCCGGAATACGTTTTCGAGGCCTGTCCGTGTCGCGAACCCTGCACCACTTGCTGACCCTGCTGATCGCCGCCGCGCTGCTCGCGGCGCCGGTGGCCAGTGCGGGGATGCTGCACGGGGACCCCGGACCGGAAATGGCCGCGCAGGGCCACTGTCCGGACCAGGGCGCTGGCTCGCATTCGGACGCTCCCGCGATCCAGGTCGAATCCTCGACCTGCGAGATGCCGTGCGCGGTTTGCGGTATCTGCGCGGTTTCGGCCCTGCCCTCCAGCGGGACCCTGCCGGTCACCGCCGAACTCTCGAGTCCCGTTCCGGGTGTCGTGGCCATGGCCCCCGATGCCCGCGCGGGTCCGGACCTGCGCCCTCCTCTCTGAATTCTCCCCGGTCGGGCAGCCGTCCGGCTCCGGGCGACGCGCCAGTCGCTCCTTTGGTGCGCCGATGTGCGCATCGCCGTTGTATCTACGTCCCCGGGAGGACTACACCATGATGGGTGAACAAGGTTTTGGCTGGATGGGCGGCATGGGTCTGGGAGGAGGCCTGATCGGGCTCCTGGTCCTGGTGCTGCTGATCCTCGGGATCGCCGCGCTGATCAAGTATCTGTTCGGTGGCCGGTAAGGAGTCACGCGATGACGACGTCAGAAACGAAGGCGGCGAATGCGCGCGAGGCGGTGGTAATCGTCCCCGGCATGGGGTCGGACCACTGCGCGGGCATCGTGCGCGCGGCGCTGGAAAAGACCCCGGGGGTGGCCTCGGTGGGGACCAATATTGCCCGCCATAGGGTGACGGTGGGGTATGACCCCGACCAGGTCGACCCGCAGGGGCTGCGCGCCGCGGTGGAGGGCGCCGGCTACGACGTCGCACAGGTCGAGGGCGAGGCCGGGGCCGGGGGTCCCGTTTCGGTGCGGCTGGTGGTGCCGGGCATGGGCTCGGATCACTGCGCCGGCATCGTGCGCGCGGCGATCGAGAAGCTCGACGGGATCGAATCCATCCGCACCAACATCTCGGATCACCGGGTGACGGTGGAGGTGACGCCTGAGGGGCCCGATGGCGAGGCCCTGCGCGCGGCTGTAGAGGGGGCCGGCTACGACGTGGCGGCGGTGGAGACCGACGACGCCGCCAGCGAGGCAGACGACGCGGCGATCGACGCCGCCTACGTGAAGCAGGCCTGGAACCGTCTGTGGTTCGCGATGGTGCCGACCATCGCGGTCATGGTCCTGATGATGCCGCACATGTTCTGGCAGCCGATCCCGGGCTATCTGCTGATCATCGCGTTGCTGGCCTTCCCGGTGGTGTTCCTGGCGGGGGGCGCGGCCACGCATCGGTCCGCCTGGCGTTCGCTGAAAAGCGGCAACCTGAACATGGACGTGCTGATCTCCATGGGCTCGCTGCCACCCTACCTGATTGGACTGGTCGGTTTCGTCTATCCGATGACCTCGTTCATCGAGATGGCCGCGACCATCATGGCCTTCCACATGCTCGGGCGCTATCTGGAGTACCGCGCCAAGGGCGAGGCTTCCTCCGCGATTCGCAAGCTGCTGGACCTGGGTGCGAAGACCGCCCGGGTCGAGCGTGATGGCGAGGAGGTCGAGGTGTCGGTCAAGTCGCTCCAGGTGGGCGACGTGATGATCGTGCGCCCGGGCGAGAAGGTGCCGACCGATGGCGAGGTGGTGGTCGGCGAAAGCACCGTGGACGAGTCCATTGCCACCGGCGAGTCGGTCCCGGTGGACAAGGGCGAGGGCGACACCGTGCTTGGCGCCACCCTGAATCAGCAGGGGCGGCTGAAGGTGCGCGCGACCCGCGTCGGGGCCGATACCTTCCTGTCGCAGGTAATCCGCCTGGTCAACGAGGCGCAGGGCTCGCGCGTGCCGGTGCAGGAACTGGCGGACCGCATCACCGCGCGCTTCGTGCCGGCCGTGCTGGTGATCGCGCTGGCCGCGTTCGCGGCCTGGCTGGCGTTCTCCGGGGCGTTGCAGCCGATCCTGGTCTGGGGCGAGGGCTTCCTGCCCTGGGTCGATTCCGGGCGCCCGCCGCTGGTGCTGGCAATCCTGGCGGCGATCGCCGTGCTGGTCATTGCCTGCCCCTGTGCGCTGGGGCTGGCCACGCCCACAGCGCTGATGGTCGGTTCCGGCATGGGGGCCGAGCGCGGCGTGCTGATCCGCTCGGGCTCCGCGATCCAGACCCTCAAGGACATTGCGGTGATCGTGCTCGACAAGACCGGCACCATCACCCGGGGCAAGCCGGCGCTGACCGACGTTATCCCGGCCGATGGCTTCGACGAGTCCCGCGTGCTGCGGGCCGCGGCGGCCGTGGAGGCCGGTTCCGCGCACCCGCTGGCCGACGCTATTGTGCAGGGCGCGCGGGACCGGGAGCTGGAGGTCACCGAGGTCGAGCAGTTCCAGTCCCACACCGCGCGCGGTGTGGAGGCCCGCCTGGACGGCGAACGTGTGCTGGTGGGCAGCCAGCGCCTGCTGGAGGAGCAGGGTCTGGATCCGTCGGCCCTGCTGGGCTCCCTGCGGGAACTGGAGGATGCCGGCAAGACCGCGATGCTGGTGGCCATCGGCGACCGTCCGGCCGGCATTGTCGCGGTCGCCGACACGCTCAAGGAAGAATCGCAGGCCGCGATCGAACAACTGCATGACCTCGGTATCCGCTGCGTGATGGTCACCGGCGACAACGAGCGCACCGCCAATGCGGTGGCCGCCCAGGTGGGGATTGACGAGGTTCGTGCCGGGGTGCTGCCGGAGGGCAAGGTCGAGGCCATCCGCGAGCTGCAGCAGCAGTACGGCGAACACGTGGCAATGGTCGGCGACGGCATCAACGACGCCCCGGCCCTGCAACAGGCGAACGTCGGGATCGCGATCGGTGCCGGCGCCGACGTCGCGATCGAGGCCGCGGATGTGACGCTGGTGCGCGGGGAGCTGACCAAGGTCGTCGAAGCCGTCCAGCTGTCGCGGCTGACGTTCCGCAAGATCGTGCAGAACCTGTTCTGGGCCTGGGGCTACAACTCCGCCGCGATCCCGATCGCCGCGGCCGGGCTGCTGCACCCGATGATCGGTGTGGTCGCGATGACCGCCAGCTCGCTGTCGGTGATCGGCAATTCCATTCTGCTGCGCCGGAGCATGCCGGCATCCCGTACTGGAGAAAAGTAATGATGAAACGACGTCAGTTTCTGGGGCTGGCCGCGGCGCTCCCCGTGATCACCACATTCGGCGGCTGGAGCCTGTTCAACCACGCGGTGTCCGCCCCCCGGTTCGACAATGCCCTGTTTCTGCCCGGCGCGGACGGCCCGTTTGCGGTGCTCGCACCCAACGAGCCGTTCACCCTGGTCGCGGAGCAGGGGTGGCTGCCGGTGGCGGGGCGCGAGGAGACCCCGTTCCTCTGGTACCGGACGCAGATGAACGGCCATGAATATCAGAATCCGATCCTCTTGTTGCGCACCGGCGATGAACTGGACGTGACCCTGGATAACCAGCTCGACGAGGGCACGATCATCCATTGGCATGGCCTGCATGTTCCGGGGCGGGTGGACGGGCATCCGATCCATACGGTCGACCCCGGAGAGCAGTACGAATACCGCTTTAAAGTGACTAACCGTGGCGGTACCTACTGGTATCACACCCACGCCCATCACCGGACCGCGCGTCAGGCCCACCAGGGGCTGGCGAGCTTCCTGCTGGTGAGCGACAACGACCACGAGGCGCTGAACGAGGCGCTGGGGCTGGAACTCGGCAAGACCGACCTGCCGCTGGTACTGCAGGACAAGCACTTCGACCGG
>NZ_JAWLFK010000037.1:18767-26464 GCF_041685615.1 Thioalkalivibrio sp. | reverse complement strand
CTTCGTGGTGAACAAGCTGCCTGGGGATTAGTCGCGGACTGCGTTCTGGACCGAGCCGATGGAGCGGATCCAGGGTTGGTCGCGGCGCACGGCCTCC
This sequence comes from Thioalkalivibrio sp., assembly GCF_041685615.1. Classification (GTDB taxonomy): domain Bacteria; phylum Pseudomonadota; class Gammaproteobacteria; order Ectothiorhodospirales; family Ectothiorhodospiraceae; genus Thioalkalivibrio. Next base: position 26,367 of record NZ_JAWLFK010000037.1, on the reverse strand, counting down.
GGCAGGTCTTCCGCGGCGCGCTGGGCGGCAGCCCGGTCGGGGAACACCCCGGCGAGGATGACCACGAAGTCACGGTCGTTGACCCGCGTCGGGATGTAGCGGATGCCGCCCAGTTCGTGCTGGTCGGCATAGGCCCGCGCGTCGGCCATGTTCGGCGCGGCCAGCAGCTGGATGGTCGTGGCGCCACTGTCTTGATCGTCAAGCCAGTTGCGGTCGCTGCGCAGGCGCTCGGCGTCGGCCTCGTCCGCGGCAAGCCCTTCGGCGGCAGGTTCCGGTGCAGCTTCGGGCTCGGGCTCGGGCTCGGAGGTCGGGTCGGGTTCCGGAATCGGTTCGGGCTCGGGCTCCGGCTCGGCCTGCTCGGGCTCGCGCCCCGTGTCGGGGGCAGCAGGGTCCGGACTGTCGCCTTCCGCCGGGGTCGATTCGGCCTCGGCCGGAGGTGGCAGGTCCAGCGGGTCACCAAGCGCAAGCTCGTCGTCGCGCGGCGGCTCCGGGTCGGCTTCGGGGGGCGTTTCCGGCTCGGCCTCGGTGACGTGCGGTTCGGGCAGGGGCAGTTCGATGATCTCGCTGTCGGCGGGCGCGGGATCGCCCTCCAGTAGCTGCCAGACCACCGGTGCGGCAATACCCAGGGCCACGGTGATGGCCACGGCCGGGACGAACCAGCGCTGGTTCCAGAATGCCGCGTTCTCCGTCACTGGAGGTTCGGGGATGCGGTTGTCCGCGTCGATGCCGCCCGGTTCGCGCGCCTGGCGTTCGGTCGCAATGCCGGATTCCGGCGTGTCGGAGGGGGCGGTCGAGGCGAGGGCCTCGGCCGCGGGTGTGAAGTCGTCCTCCGCATCACGACTGGTGGGCATCGCCGGCTCGGCGGCCGCCTCTGGTCCGGTATCGGGGGAGGCGGTGAACACGGCCTCTTCGGCTCGCGGTTCGCCTGCCGCGCCCCCTGCGGTGCCGTCGGTGTCGGCCTCGGAAGCTTCGCCGGCGGCGACGCCGGGAACGGTACTGCTGGAGGCGGCTGTGGCGCCGGCGCGGCGTTCGCTGCGGCACTGGCGCTCGAGGAAGCTGTTGGCCTCGCGGTTGAGGTTGCCGGGCAGGCCCTGGCTGGTCGTCTGCAGGTGGTAAATGGTGTCCGCATCCAGCAGGCGCTCCGGGTCGGCGAGGCCTGCCGCCTGTAGCCGGTGGCGCAGGTAGGCCGCCGTCTGCTCCAGGTTGAACGCGCGCAGGCTGACGCGGGTGACCTGGTCCTCGTCGGCGGGGTCGGGGAGGTAGAGGCGCCGGCGCAGCAGGCCGCCGGAACCGACCAGGACGATGCGCGGGGCGCGGCCGTGCTTGGCGAGGACCTCGCTGCGCATGCGCATCAGGTTGTTGACGATGTCGGTGCCCACCAGGTGGGCGTCGTCCATCGCGATCACCGGGTCGACCCCTTCGGCGACGCGGTCGGCCAGGAGTTCGGTCAGGGGGCGGTCGGGATCGTCCGCATTCTGCGAGCGCAGGTAGTTGCGAATGGTGTTGTCCACCGACTCGAACTGGGTGTTGATGCGGGCGCGGAAGGCGATCAGCTCGAACGGATCGGGCAGCATGGCCAGGAGGCGCATCAACTGGAGGCTGCGGCCGGATCCGTTCTCGCCGGTCATCAGCACGACCGCGCCGGGGCCGTTCAGGGCCGCGCGGGCCGATTCCAGCAGGCCGTCGAGCAGGGGGTCGCTGTAGACGAAGGTCTCGTCGGGGGCGTCGTCAAACGGCGGTGTGTGTAGGCCGAGTTGTTCCAGGCATTGTTCGGAAAGTGCCATCAGATTCGGTCTCAGGTCAGCGTGCCCAGGTCGAACAGGCGGTGGTGTTCGCGGATGGCGTGGCGGTCGGTCATGCCGGCAATGTAGTCGGCGACGGCCCGCTGCGCACCATGCGGGTCGTGGGCGCCGATGTCCTCGGCGTGGCGCTGGTAATTCTCGGGCATCAGGCGAGGGTCTGTCTCGAACGCGGAAAACAGGTCGTGGATCAACTGGCGGGCCTTGTGCATCACCCCGTGTACCTGGTGGTGATGGTAGAGGTTCTTGCGCAGGAAGCCCTTGAGTTCGCGCGCCTGTGCAGCCATTTCCGGGCTGAACCGGATCAGCGGCTCGCCGGTGCGGCGCACGTCGTCGGGGTTTTGCGGGCGGCGCTGGTCGATCGCGGCCTGGCTGGCCTCAATCAGGTCGCCGACCAGGGCGTCGATCATGCGTCGCACGGTTTCGTGCTGGGTCCGCCGTGGGTCCAGCCCGGGATAACGGGCCTGGACCGTCTCGCGGCATTCGCGAAACAGGGTGACCTCGGCGAGGCCGTCCATGGTGAGCAGGCCGGAGCGCAGGCCGTCGTCGACGTCGTGATTGTTGTAGGCGATTTCGTCGGCCACGTTCGCGAGCTGGGCCTCCAGGCTCGGCTGTTCCTTCTGCAGGAAGCGCACGCCGATCTCGCCCAGCTGGCGGGCCTTCTCCGGCGAGCAGTGCTTGAGGATGCCCTCGCGCGTCTCGTAGGTCAGGTTGAGGCCGTTGAAATCGGCATAGTGGCGTTCCAGTAGGTCGACGATGCGCAGGGACTGCAGGTTGTGCTCGAAGCCGCCGTGCTCGCGCATGCAGGCATTCAGCGCGTGCTGTCCAGCATGCCCGAACGGCGTGTGGCCGAGATCATGAGCCAGGGCAATGGCCTCGACCAGGTCTTCGTTCAGCCGCAGGGCGCGCGCGATCGAGCGCCCGATCTGGGCGACCTCCAGCGAGTGGGTCAGGCGGTTGCGGAACAGGTCGCCCTCGTGGCTGATGAAGACCTGGGTCTTGTACTCCAGCCGGCGAAAGGCACTGGAGTGGACGATGCGGTCGCGGTCGCGCTGGAAGTCACTGCGGTGGCGGGGTTCGGCCTCGGCCTGCGCGCGACCGCGCGACCGCGCCGGGTCGCAGGCCCAGGGCGCCAGGCCCGGCGCGGTCGTGCTGGGGGTGGCCGTGGCTTCAGGCGACACGGGCATGCTCGTGCAGGGTGTGCTCCAGCGCGGTCTCGTCGAATTGATCGGTCAGGATGGCCTCGCCGATGCCGCGCAGCAGCACCAGGCGCAGGCGCCCGCTGGCGACCTTCTTGTCGATGGCCATGAGTTCGCGGAAGCGCTCCGGGGTGACCGCGGCCGGGGGTTCCAGGGCGAGGCCGGCGCGGCGGATCAGGGCCTCGGCGCGTCCGCGCCCGGCGCGGTCCAGCCAGCCCATGCGCTCGGACATGCGGGCGGCCATGGCCATGCCGGTGCCCACGGCCTCGCCGTGCAGCCAGGCGCCGTAGCCCATGCCGGCCTCGATCGCATGGCCGAAGGTGTGGCCCAGGTTCAGCAGGGCGCGCATGCCACCCTCGCGCTCGTCGGCGGCGACGATCTCCGCCTTGCAGGCGCAGGAGCGGCGGATGGCGTAAGCCAGGGGCTCCGGCTCCAGGGCGCGCAGGGCGTCGATGTGCTCTTCCAGCCAGGCGAAGAACTCGGCGTCGCGGATCAGGCCGTACTTGATGACCTCCGCCAGGCCCGCCTGCAGCTCGCGTTCGGGCAGGGTCTTCAGGGTGTCGGTGTCGATGACGACGGCACGTGGCTGATGGAAGGCCCCGATCATGTTCTTGCCCAGCGGGTGGTTGACCCCGGTCTTGCCGCCCACCGACGAGTCCACCTGGGCGAGCAGGGTGGTCGGCACCTGCACGAAGTCGATGCCGCGCTGGTAGATCGCGGCGGCAAACCCGGCGATATCGCCGACGACGCCCCCGCCCAGGGCGACGATTCGGCTGCCGCGATCCAGTCGGGCCTCCAGCAGCCGGGTCAGGATGGTCTCCACGGTGGCCAGGGTCTTGTGCTGCTCGCCGTCGGGCAGTTCGATCCACAGCGGCTCGCCGCTGATGGCGCACTGGCTCAGGGTTGCCCGCAGGGCCTCGCCGTACAGCGGGCCGACCGTGGTGTTGGTCACCACGGCGACGCGCCGGCCCTCCAGCGCCGGACGCAGCCATTCCGGGGCGGCCAGCATGCCCGGACCGATGTGGATCGGGTAGGCGCGTTCGCCCAGTTCTACATTGAGGCTTTCCATGCCCGTCATCATAGCGTGCGGGTTGGCGGCGGCGTAAGCGGGGCATCCCCCACGCTGCGGATCGCTTCACGGACTTTTGCAATTGCTGCGGGTTGGATTACCATAGGGAGTTCTGCATGGTCGCCCGGAGTGTTTGGCGGCCAGTTTTGTTGTTTTTGATCGAGATGATCCAGCATCCGTTTCGGAGATTGTATGCCGCACGTACGAGTTCGTGAGAATGAGCCCTTCGAGGTTGCCCTGCGCCGCTTCAAGCGCACCTGCGAGAAGGCTGGCGTGGTCGCGGAAGTCCGCCGCCGCGAGTACTACGAAAAGCCGACCACCGAACGCAAGCGCAAGGCCGCGGCCGCGGTGAAGCGCCAGCTGAAGAAGAACTCCCGCGATATGACCCGGCGGGTGCGTCTGTACTGAACCCCCCGTCCGGGTGGCTGCCCGGACCCGAGGACCCGAAGATGTCGCTCAAGGCCCGGTTGCAGGATGACGTGAAGCAGGCCATGCGGGCCCGGGAAAAGGACCGCCTGGCCGCCTTGCGCATGATTCAGGCCGAGGTGTCGCAGTTCGAGGTTGACGAGCGACGCGAGGCCGATGACGACACCGTGCTGGCGATCCTCAACCGCATGCTCAAGCAGCGGCGCGATTCCATCGATCAGTACCAGAAGGGCGGGCGTGACGACCTCGCTGACCGCGAGGCCGCCGAGATCGTCATTATTGAGAACTACATGCCCGAGCCGCTGGACGCGGCGGCCCTCGATCAGCTGGTGCAGGAAGCGATCGCCGAGACCGGCGCCGCCGCCCCCGGTGACATGGGCAAGGTGATGGGTGTGCTCAAGCCGCGGGTGTTTGGCCGCGCCGACATGGGGCAGGTGAGTCAGAAGGTCCGGTCCGCGCTGGGGAATTCTTGACCGGCCTGCCCGGTTGGCCGTAAAGCCCTCCTAACCTGAACGCAACAACGGGGAACCCGTGGCGTCCGCGCCTGCGAGAGTTCGCCGGAGCGAGTGATCCATGGCTTCCAATCCGATGCAGTTCCTGGACCTTCCGCGCCAGGACCCCCAGAAGACCCCCGCCGAGATCCGGATCCACGAGTTCGGCGAGATCATCGGTCAGTTCGATCCGGCGACCGCCGGGCAGCAGGCCGGGCGCTGCCTCGCTTGCGGCAATCCCTATTGCGAATGGAAGTGCCCGGTTCACAACTTCATCCCGAACTGGCTGAAGCTGGTGGAGGAGGGCAACCTCTTTGCGGCCGCCGAGCTGTCGCACAAGACCAACTCCCTGCCCGAGGTCTGCGGCCGCGTGTGCCCGCAGGATCGCCTGTGCGAGGGTGCCTGCACCCTGAACGACGGCTTCGGCGCGGTCACCATCGGCTCGGTCGAGAAGTACATCACCGACGAGGCTTTGAAAGCCGGCTGGCGGCCGGATCTGTCGGACGTCACCCCGACCGGCAAGCGTGTCGCGGTGATTGGCGCCGGTCCCGCGGGGCTTGGCTGCGCCGACATCCTGGCACGCAACGGTGTGCAGGCGGTGGTGTATGACCGCTACCCGGAGATCGGCGGCCTGCTGACCTTCGGCATCCCGCCATTCAAGCTCGAGAAGCACGTGATTCGCACCCGCCGCGAGATCCTAGAGGGCATGGGCGTCGAGTTCCGCCTGAATACCGAGATCGGCCGCGATATCGCGATGGACGCCCTGCTGGAGGAATACGATTCCGTGTTCCTCGGCATGGGCACCTACACCGCGATGCAGGGTGGCTTCCCGGGCGAGGATCTGCCGGGCGTGTATCCGGCCCTGCCGTTCCTGGTCTCCAATGTCCGTCAGGTGATGGGATGGCCGCAGGAAGACGGCGGCGCGTTCATCGACATGGCCGGTCAGCGCGTGGTCGTGCTGGGTGGCGGCGACACCGCGATGGACTGCAACCGCACCTCGATCCGCCAGGGTGCGGCGTCGGTGACCTGCGCCTACCGTCGCGACGAAGATAACATGCCGGGTTCGCGCAAGGAGGTCGTGCATGCGCGTGAAGAGGGCGTGCACTTCGAATTCAACGTGCAGCCGGTGGAGATCGTCGGCGACGACAAGGTCGAGGGCGTGAAGGTCGTGCGCACTCAGATGGGTGCCCCGGACGAACGCGGCCGCCGCCGCCCCGAGCCGGTCCCAGGCTCCGAGCACGTGATCCCGGCCGACCGGGTGCTGATTGCCTTTGGCTTCCGCCCGTCGCCCTCCGACTGGTTCGCCGACTACAAGATCGGCATCGACGAGGGGGGGCGCGTGCAGACCGCCGGCGACCACGCGTTCCAGACCGGCAATCCGAAGGTGTTTGCCGGGGGCGACATGGTGCGCGGGTCCGACCTGGTGGTCACCGCCGTCTTCGAGGGCCGTGAGGCCGCCGAAGGCATCCTCGAATACCTCGGCGTTTGAGCCTTTCAATGTCCCAGACCCTGAAGAACGATCGTCTCCTGCGGGCCCAGTTGCGCGAGCCGGTGGATCGCCCGCCGATCTGGATCATGCGCCAGGCCGGGCGCTACCTGCCGGAGTACCGCGAGACCCGCGCCCAGGCCGGCAGCTTCATGAGCCTGTGCCAGAACCCGGAACTGGCCTGCGAAGTCACCATGCAGCCACTGCGCCGGTTCCCGCTGGATGCGGCGATCCTGTTCTCCGACATCCTGACCATTCCGGATGCGATGGGGCTCGGCCTGTATTTCGAGACCGGCGAGGGCCCGCGCTTTCGCGAGCCGGTGCGCACGCTGGGGGCGATCGAAAACCTCCCGGTGCCGGATCCCGAGCAGGAGCTTCGCTACGTGATGGACGCGGTGCGCCTGATTCGCCGCGAACTGGACGGTGAGGTCCCGCTGATCGGCTTTGCCGGCAGCCCGTGGACCCTGGCGACCTACATGGTCGAGGGGCAGGGTTCGCGCGACTTCGCCGAGACCAAGCGGCTGATGTACGGCGAGCCGCAGGCAATGCACGCCCTGCTACAGAAAGTGGCCACCGCAGTGACGGATTACCTGAACGCGCAGATCCGCGCCGGTGCCCAGTCGGTGATGATCTTCGACACCTGGGGTGGCTCGCTTACCCCGAGGGCCTATCGCGAATTCTCGCTGGCGTACATGCAGCGCATCGTCGACGGGCTGATCCGCGAGAGCGACGCCCGCCGTGTACCGGTGACGCTGTTCACCAAGGGCGGCGGAGCGTGGCTCGAGACGATGGCCGACACCGGGGCAGATGTCCTCGGGCTGGACTGGACCATCGAAATCGGCGAGGCCAGCCGCCGGGTTGGCGACCGCGTGGCGCTGCAGGGCAACCTCGACCCGTCGGTGCTCTACGCACCGGAGGCGGTGGTGCGCGAGGAGACCCAGCGTGTGCTGGACGGCTTCGATCGCGATACCGGGCACATTTTCAATCTGGGCCACGGTGTCCATCCGGGGATCGACCCCGAGCGAGTTGCCGCGATGGTCGACACCGTTACCCACTACCGGCGCTAGCCTGCCGGAGTCCCGGAGTCCCGGAGTCCCGGAGTCCCGGAGTCCCGGAGTCCCGGAGTCCCG
>NZ_JAWLFK010000037.1:0-18667 GCF_041685615.1 Thioalkalivibrio sp. | reverse complement strand
CCGGAGTCCCGGAGTCCCGGAGTCCCGGAGTCCCGGAGTCCCGGAGTCCCGGAGTCCCGCAGGGCGATCTAGTCCGCCGTAACCGGCGCCTCGTCGGCGCTGGCCTCCTCGAGCATTCTCTCCACGTCCGCGCGGGTGGCGCGCACCATCGGGCGACCGTCTACCGGTGATGGCGGCGCCTGGCGCATGCCGTCCAGCGGGAACACCGTCAGTTCGATATCGGTGCCGTCCGGACCGCGAAAGGCGAGGAAGGGGATCCGTTGTTCGCGGCCCTGGCGGCTGCGGTAGCGCCGTTCTCCGCTCTCGCAGTGGACGCCCCGTTCGCCCAGTTCCAGGATCACCTCCTCGACCGTCTCCGCGAAGGCGTGGAGATTGATCAGTGGTTGCGACTCGACGAGCCCCTGGAGCAGGGGGCCGACCAGACGCGGCTCCAGATGCCGCAGGCGCTCCATCACGACGAGGGCAGCTTCGAGGCGCCCGCGGTAGGCGGCGCGGCTGGCGGGGCTGGCAAACAGCCGGCTGCGTTCGATCGCCGCGTCCTGGATCTCCAGGTTCCCGGGCATCTCGTGGCGGGCATCCACGCCCAGGTGCTCGGCGGCCTTCCGCTTGGCGAGACCAAAGTCCCGGATCCCGTCGTCGAGCATGATCCGTGCGGCCTCCTGTGCCAGCTCCTGACGCACGCGCGAGGGGCTGGCCATCAAAACACCAGTTCGGGTTGCTGGCTGTCGCTGCCGTTCCCCCCGTCTCCGGGGATGACGTTCCCGCGTTCGGGAATCTGGTGCGGCAGCAGCCACTGGTTGGTGGTTCCCGGGGTGTCGTCGCTGGGTGCGCGCTGGCCATTGGGGAGGATGGAGACGCGTACGAGATCGTCGGGGCGTTCCAGGGGGTGTTCCGGCTGGTCGGCCAGTACGCTGCCCATGAACCGGGTCCAGATCGGCAGGGCCGCCCGTCCGCCGCTTTCGCGCCGGCCGAGCTCCCGATTGTCGTCGAAGCCAATCCACGCGGTCGCGACGAGGTCTGCGTTGAACCCCGCGAACCACGCATCCCGGTAGTCGTTGGTGGTGCCGGTCTTGCCGGCCAGGTCGGACCGCCCCAGTTCCATGGCCCGCCGTCCGGTTCCCGACGTGATGACGCTGCGCAGCATGTCGCCCATCTGCCAGGCGACGCCGGGTTCGAGGACCGGGACCGGGTCGGTGTACTGCAGTGGCCCGCTGCTGGCGACCAGTGGCAGGTCCTGACCCTTCGGGCTGGTACAGGGAGCCGGGCAGGCGCGTTCGGTGGGGGCTTCATAGAGCACCTCGCCGTCCACAGTCTCGATCCGCGAGATGATCCACGGGCTGTTCAGGCGCCCGCCGCTGGCGAACACACCATAGGCGTTGTTCAGTTGTAGCGGGGTCAGCGTACCGGTGCCCAGGACCATGGACAGGTTGTTCGGTTGGTTTTCGCGGTCGAGCCCGAAGCGGTCGAGTTCCTGGTGGACATTGCCGGTTCCGAGCCGATCCAGCAGGCGGATGGACGCCAGGTTGCGCGAATTGGCGAGTGCCTCGCGCAGGGTCGTCTCGCCATGGAAGCGCCGGGTGTAGTTTTGCGGGCGCCATTCGGCCCCCAGGGCCGGATCATTGAACACCATCGGGGCGTCGATGACCGTCCCTTCCGGGCGGTAGCCTTCGCGAAGCGCCAGCGCATAGACCAGCGGCTTGAAGGCGGAGCCGGGCTGGCGCTGGGCCTGCGTTGTGCGGTCGTAGCGGTTTTCGAAGAAGTCGAAGCCGCCGGCCAGGGCCGTAATGGCCCCATCCTCCGGCGCCTGGGCGATGACGGCACCGGTCACCTCGGGCTTCTGGGCCAGGCGCCAGCGGCCGTCGATATAAGGCCGCACGCGAATGACATCGCCCCGTTCGAGCTCGGGGGAGTCTGCCCATTCGCGGTCTTCCGGCAGGATCTGCTGTTCGCCGATGCGGCCACCGTCCACGTGCAGAACCCCGGCGTCGTCCTCCTCCTTCAGCACCACCGCCGGGAACAGCAGTCGACCGTGCACCCCGATGGCCAGCAGCGCGCGTTCGCGCGCTTCAGCGTCTTCCATGGCCGCGTCCGGAATGCGCATCTCCGGACCCCGAAAACCGTGACGTTCGTCATATTCCAGCAATCCCTCGCGCAGCGCCTGATTGGCGGCCTCCTGCTGTCGGGAATCGATCGTGGTGTGTACCTGCAGCCCGCGGCGATAGGCATCGTCACCCCACAGGTTTACCACCATCTGGCGCGCCATCTCCGCTACCCAGTGAGCGTCGATCTCGGTGGACGCGGTATGGCGTTCGGACAGCACGGGGCGCGATACCGCCGTCTCGAACGCCTCTTCGTCGATAGTCCCGATATCCAGCATGCGGCGCAGCACGTAGTTGCGGCGAATCTCGGCGCGTTCGGGGCTGGCGATTGGATTGGTGGTAGACGGCGCCTTCGGCAGGGCCGCCAGCGTGGCGCTCTCGTCCAGCTCCAGCTCATCCAGCGAGCGGCCGAAATATACCTGCGAGGCGGCCTCGATCCCGTAGGCGCGTTGTCCCAGGTAGATCTTGTTCAGGTACAGCTCGAGGATTTCGTCCTTTTCCAGTTCCTGTTCCAGGCGAATCGCCAGAAAGATTTCCCGCAGCTTGCGTTCATAAGTACGCTCTCGCGTGAGGAAGATATTGCGCGCCAGCTGCATGGTGATCGTGCTGCCACCCTGGCTGCGTTCGCCGCCGGTGGATACGAGGTTGAGCGCCGCGCGGGCCAGCCCCAGGACGTCGACCCCGGGGTGGTCATAGAAGCGTTCGTCTTCCGCGGCGATGAAGGCATCGCGCACGTGCTGCGGGATCGCGTCGATCGGGACCGGGATGCGGCGCTCCTCCGCGTATTCGCCCATCAGGCGGCCGTCGGCGCTGCGCACTTGCAGCGGTGTCTGCAGGCGCACGTCACGCACGGCATCGGCCTCGGGGAGGGTTGGTGCGTAATGGATATACAGAGCGGCGAGTGCGATGGACAGGCCGACTCCGGCTGCCAGAATCAGGGCCAGCAGCGCCGTAATAATCTTCAGGACCGGATTCATGACAGCAAAAAAAGTGAGGCCAAGATGAGAAGTCGCATTCAAAGCGACTTGCAACCTTGAAGTCGCGGTGTATATTGTGAACCAGCTAGCATACGTGATTGTAACGCTACCAGTTACTTTCGTTGGGGTATACAGGGGGATGTGTGCTGAGTCTCGGAAAATCCAAACAGGGGGTCCTGGGCGTGGACATCAGCTCGGCAGCCGTCAAGGTGCTGGAGCTGGCGCGACAGGGAAAGGGGTACCGGGTCGAGGCCTTCGCGGTCGAGCCGCTGCCCGACGGGGTCATGGTCGACAAGGTCTGTCAGGACACCGAGGCCGTGGGCAATGCGCTCGCCCGCGCAGTCAAGCGTTCCGGCACCCGGCTCAAGCACTGCGCCATGGCCGTCCCATCCTCCGCCGTGATCACCAAGACGATTCAGATGTCGGCCGCGCTGGGCGATGCGGAGCTCGAAGGCCAGGTCTTCGTGGAGGCCGATCAGTACATCCCCTACACCCTTGAGGAAGTCAACCTCGACTTCCAGGTGCTCGGCAAGAACGAAAAGAATCCCCAGATGGTCGACGTGCTGGTGGTCGCTTCGCGCCGCGAGAACGTCGATTCCCGGGTGGCCATCGCCGAGGCCGCCAAGCTCACCCCCGAGCTGGTGGACGTCGAGGCCTACGCCATCGAGCACACCGCCGAACGCCTGATGGAACAGGTCCCCGATCGCGAGAGCAAGCCCATCGTGGCGGTGGTCGACGTGGGCTCGTCGGTCACCGCCGTCTATGTGGTCAGTCAGGACGAGGGCGTGGTCTACACCCGGGAGCAGAACTTCGGCGGGCGCATGCTCACCGAGGAGATCATGCGCCGCTACAGCATGAATTATCAGGAGGCCGGCTCCGCCAAGATGAGCGGAGATCTTCCTGCCGACTACGCGAGCTCCATCCTCGAGCCGTTCAAGCAGACCATGGTCGACCAGATCCAGCGGCTGCTGCAGTACTTCTACGTGACCCGGCCGCAGGACGCGATCGATCACATCCTGCTCGGCGGCGGTTGTGCGGCCATCCCGGGCGTGGACGAGCTGCTCGAGGAGGCTGCCGGTACGCCGGTTTCCATCGCGAACCCGTTCCGCGGCATGGCACTGGCCAAACGGGTGAATCAGGAACGCTTCGCCAATGATGCCCCGGCGCTGATGACGGCCTGTGGCCTGGCCATGCGGGGGTATGCGTCATGATTTACATCAACCTGCTTCCCTGGCGCGAGAAGGCCCGCGAACAGCGGCGCAAGCAGTTCTTTGTCGCCGTCGGTGGCGCTGCCGTGGTCGGCGTCCTCCTGGCATTCGCCGGATACAGCTTCATGGGCTCGCTGATCGATCATCAGCAATCGCGCAACCAGATACTGGAGAGCGAGATCCGCGAACTGGACCGACAGATCGCCCGGATCCGCGACCTCGACGAACAGCGCGAGGCGCTGATCGCCCGCATGGAGGTCATCCAGACCCTGCAGGCGCGGCGCCCCGAGGCGGTTCACCTGTTCGATCAGCTCGTCGAGACCCTGCCCGATGGCCTCTATCTCAACGAGGTTCGCCAGGAGGACGAAAATGTCCGTCTGGTCGGGCGTTCCGAATCCAACACCCGGATCTCCGCGCTGATGCGCCAGATCGACGCCTCTCCGTGGCTGGGCAGTTCCAACCTGCAGATCATCGAGACCCGGGAAGAGGGCCGCCTCCAGGTGCGTGACTTCCGTCTGGATGCCACGCAGACCCGGCCGGATGCCGAAGAGGGGGATTCCTGATGGATCTCAAGGAACTCAACCAGATCGACTTCAACAACATCGGAGAGGCCTCCTGGGGCATCAAGGGCCTGATCCTGGTCGTGATTGTCCTGGCCATCCTCGGCCTGTCCTACTACCTCTTCATCGGTGATCAACGCACGGAGCTCGAACGCGCGGAAAGCCGCGAGCTGCAGTTGCGTGACGAGTTCGAGGACAAGCAGGAGCGTGCGGCCAACCTGGAGGCCTACGAGGAACAGCTCGAGGAGATGGAGCGCATGTTCGCCTCCCTGCTGGAGCTGCTGCCGAGCAGTGCCGAGATCCCCAGCCTGCTGGTGGACATATCGCAGACCGGGCTGCAGGCCGGCCTCGAGATCGAACTGTTCGAGCCGCGGGAGGAAAGCCGGCGTGACTTCTACGCCGAAGTGCCGATCCGCCTGCGGGTCCGTGGTGACTACGAGGACCTCGCGGAGTTCGTCAGTGGGGTCTCGGCCTTGCCGCGCGTGGTCACCATGCACAACATGCACATCCGGCCCGCCGATTCCGACAACGACCTGCTGATGGACGCGGTCGCTCGGACCTACCGCTACCTGGAGGAGAACTGATGAAGCATTCTTCCATGCAGGTGGTGTGGCCCGTCCTGGTCCTCGCGGGCGGTTTCCTGTTGTCCGGGTGCGCCCAGGACAACCGGGATCTCCAGCAGTACATCGCCGAGATCAAGGAACGTCCGGGCAGCGGTATCGAGCCGATTCCGACCCTGGAGCCGCACGAGCCGTATCTTTATCCGGGGCATACCCGATCGCCCTTTGATTCCTCGGTGATCGCCCAGCCGGAACTGGCGGCAGCCGAGGGGCAGCCGGGTGATGCGGAGATCGATACCGATCGCCCGCGCGAGTTCCTCGAGAGTTTCCCCCTGGATTCGCTGCGAATGGTCGGTTCGCTGGAACAGCACGGGGTGCGCTATGCCCTGGTCCGGACTCCGGATCGCGGGGTTCAGCGCGTGACGGTCGGCAATTACATGGGCCAGAACCACGGGGAGATCGTGGAGATCACATCTACGGAGATTCGTCTGGTCGAGATCGTGCCGGATGCCTTCGGCGGCCATGTGGAACGGGAAAATTCCGTGGCGCTGACCGAATAGCGGTTGGGGGGAGAAGAACATGATGACGAGCATTCGCCGCAGGGTCGGCACAACCAACAGGGGATTCAACATGGGTTCTTCCATGCGCGCTTTCGCCGGCACGGTCGTTGCGGGCCTGCTGTTCCTGGTGTCCCAGGGAGTGGCTGCCACCGAACTGGAAGAGATCCGGGCCGGTAGCCTGAGCGGGGACCGGGTGCAGGTGAACCTGCGCTTCTCGGAGGCCCCGCCCTCCGATGTCCGGGCCTTTGCGATTGATTCGCCTCCGCGCATCGCCCTGGACTTGCCCGACGTGGGGAATGCCCTCCCGAGTCGCGAAACGGACCTCAACGTCGGCCCTTTACTGCGCGCCAGTTCGGTCGAGGCTGGCGACCGCACCCGCGTGGTCCTTAATCTGACCCAGGCCTCCGAGTACCAGACCCGGGTGGAAGGCAACAACTTGATCCTCACGCTGGGGCGCGGTGTTTCCGAAGCGGATGCCCGCACCGAGCAGGTTGTGGAGCGGGAAGGTGAGCCGACCGCCACGACCCGCAGTGCGCGCCCCGTGGAGATTACGGGCATTGATTTCCGTCGCGGGAGCGAAGGCGAGGGCCGCGTCGAGGTGGATCTTTCCCGTTCGGGTGCCGAGATCGACGTTCGCGAACAGGCGGGCCGGATCGAGATGACCTTCCCGCGCGCGATGATCGACGACGACCTGGAGCGCCGACTCGATGTCGTCGACTTCGCCACTCCGGTTCACACCATCGACACCGTTTCGGAGCGTGACCGGGTGCGTATGGAAGTCGAGGCGCGTGGCGAATACGAGGTCATTTCCTATCAGAGTGACCGCCAGTTCGTGCTGGAAGTTGCGCCCATCTCCGAGGCCGAGCGCCAGGCCCGCGCCCGCGAGGAGCAGGAATTCGAGGGCGAACGCCTGTCGCTGAATTTCCAGGACATCGAGGTGCGTTCCGTCTTGCAGCTGCTGGCGGACTTCACCGACCTGAACATCGTGGTCAGCGATACCGTGGGCGGCAACATCACCCTGCGCCTGAACAACGTGCCTTGGGATCAGGCGCTGGACGTTATCCTGCAGACCCGGGGCCTCGACAAGCGCATGGATGGCAACGTTCTGTACGTCGCCCCCAGCGAGGAGATCGCGGCGCGCGAACGCATGGAAATGGAGGCCGAGCGTGATCGGCAGGAGCTGGAGCCGCTGCGCACCGAGTTTGTGCAGATCAACTTTGCCCAGGCCGACCAGATCGCGTCCATGCTTGAGAGCGACGAGGGGGGGCAATTCCTCTCCGAGCGTGGCAGCGTCACCATCGACACGCGCACCAACACTCTCCTGGTGCAGGACACCCAGAGCCGTATCGAGGACGTCCGCCGTCTGGTGTCGACCCTCGATGTCCCGGTGCAGCAGGTCCTGATCGAGACTCGCATCGTGGTCGCCGAGGATACCTTCAACCGTGAGCTGGGCGCCCGCTTCGGAATCAGCGGTGGGCGAACCCGTGGCAACACTCAACTCGGAGGGGGGGGTACCATCGAAGGTGCGGATAGCTCGCGTGGTGGTGGCAATATCGGAGACGTTGACATTGGGGACCGACTCAACAGTTCGCTGCCGGCCTCGGGTGATGCGGGTAGTGCAGGACTCAGCATCCTGCGCAGCGGCGTGCTGCTGGATCTGGAACTTTCGGCCCTGCAGGTGGAGGGCCGCGGCGAGATCATCTCCAGCCCCCGCGTGATCACCGCCAATGGCCAGACTGCCACGATCAAGCAGGGTGAAGAGATTCCGTTCCAGGAGTCGACCTCCTCCGGGGCAACCTCGACCCAGTTCATCGAGGCCGTGTTGTCCACCGAGGTGACACCGCAGATCACGCCGAATGGCAACGTCATCCTGGATATCCTGGTGACCAAGGACGAGCCCAGCGCGCGAGAGATCCTGGGTGTGCCGGGCATCAACAAGCGGGAGGTTGAAACCCAGGTGTTTGTCGGTAACGGCGAGACTGTCGTGCTGGGCGGCGTGTACGAGATCGACAGCCGTACCAACCTCGAGAAGGTGCCGTTCTTCGGGGATATCCCGTTCCTTGGAAACCTGTTCCGCAACAATTCCACTGAGAACTCGAAGGCCGAGCTGCTGATCTTCGTGACCCCCCGCGTACTCGAGTGAGCACGTGGTGTACGGCCGGGTGGTTGCGCCCGGCTCGACCGAGCCTGGAAGCCGGGGCCTGTCCCCGGCTTTTCTTTGAATGTTCCAGCCAGTAGCCTTGGCGTTCATGCAGAACATCGTACTGGTAGGCCCGATGGGGGCCGGCAAGAGCACGATCGGGCGCGGCCTCGCGGGATTGCTCCGCCGGCCGTTCTTCGATACCGATCAGGAGATCCAGCGGCGCACCGGCGTGGATATCCCGACCATCTTCGAGTTCGAGGGGGAGGCGGGCTTTCGCAAGCGCGAGACGGCCATGTTGCAGTCGCTCCTGGAACAGGAGGGGGCGGTGATTGCCACCGGTGGCGGGGTCGTCGAGCGCGCGGAAAACCGCGAACGCCTGCGCGACCAGTTCGTGATCTACCTGCGGGTGCCGGTGGAGGAGCAGTTCCGGCGTACCCGGCGCAACCGGAAGCGCCCGCTGATCGCGGAGGCGGCGGACCCGAAGGCGCGCCTGCAGGAGCTGTTCGAGGCCCGCGACCCGCTGTACCAGGAAATCGCCAGCCTGACCCTCGAGGGCAAGGGGCGGCGGGTGCGCGACGCCGTCAAGGGCGTGTGCTCCGCCCTCCAGGTGCAGCGTCCCGACCTGTGCCAGCCCCGTTCCGACGGTTAGTCTTTAATTTGACTACGAAGCCACGTAATAACGAGCCGCAACAGGAAGATAGGAAGATTGGAAGTGGAGTAATGCCACTGGGATCGCCATCTCATTACTCAACAAGCAGTCCTTTCTGCCTTCCCAACTTCCTGTGAATCTCCCTTGACCTTCGGACCCTGTGCGGGCGTTTGTGGTGAAGGCTGCTAATGGCGGGTGCTGCCGCCGCCATTAGGGACGAATGTGCCGTCCTGGGACGGTGGCGAACGACGTCCGTGCGAGGCGTGGTGGAACAGGATGCGCCAGCGATCGTCCAGCCAGCGCCAGGTCTGGCTGATCAGGATCGTCCCGGTCGGCGTGACGTCGCCCGGGCGGGTGATCGCCTCCTCGATGACCACGCTGATGATCTCCCCGGTTTCGTGGCGACCCACGATCTTCGGCTCGATGCCGATGTTCAGTTCGCGTGCAAAGACCAGCAGCCAGCTCTCCAGGACCTCCGCCACGCCCCGGTGGGCACGCGGGCTGCCCGGATGGATGCAGACGATGTCCGGGCGTTCGCCCCACAGGCGCATCATCTGTTCGATGTCGGCCGCGCGGAAAGCGGCGTAGTAGTCCTCGACGCAGCGCTCAATGTCTCCCGGCATCAGTGCATTCCCCCGGTGGGCCATTCTGCTGTCGGCTCCGGGTCCGGGCTGGCGTGGTGGAGCACCATCCGCCAGCTGTCACCGACCTGACGGTAGCCGTTGGTCGCGAGCATGACGCCACGGCGTTCGCCGTGGACGTACAGGTTTTCCCGCAGGACATGGACGATCAGGTCATCACCCGCGATGGCGGTGACCTGGGTACGGTGGACGATGACGCCACGCATGCCGGGAAGGATGTCGTCCCAGCTCTCGAGGATGACGTCCGTGCCCTGCAGGCGTTCTCCCCCGGGATGGATGCAGACGCATTCGGTGCTGTCGTGCCAGACCTCGCGCATGCCTTGCGCGTCGCCAGCCTGAAAGGCCTCGTAGAACGCGGCTTCGGCGGATTCTGGAGAGGGGAACGTGGCCATACAGGTCGGGCCTCCTGGGGCGGAGCAACCATTGTCGCAGGAGCATTCGCGGATGACGAATAACGGGGCCCGCCCACAGATGACGGATGCCACGCGAACCGCCAGAATGGCGCTCCTTGACCAAGGGAGTCGATATGGCACGGATCCTCGCCACTGGCATTGTCACGCTGGATCATACCTTCGATGTCGAGGCCTATCCGGCCGAGGACGACGAGGTCCGGGCGCTCGCCAGCACGACGCAGCCGGGGGGCAATGCGACCAATACCGCCGCGATCCTCGCCCAGCTCGGACACCGGCCGGGACTGGCCGCGGTGATGGCCGCGGGTGCAACCGGCGATGTCCTTATGGACCAGCTCAAAGCGCGAGGCCTGGATCTTCGCCACTGCGTGCGGCGGCCAGGTACCACGCCGACCTCGCACATCCTGCGCTCGCGGGCCACCGGCAGCCGCACGATCGTGCACCATCGCGATCTGCCCGAGCTCGCGACAGCGGACGTCGCAGCCGTCCCCTGGCCGGAATACGACTGGCTGCATTTCGAAGGGCGCAACCCGGAGGCCCTTGCCTCGATCCTGCGTGCGGCTCGGGACAGCATCTTCGATCAGCCGCTGTCCCTGGAGCTGGAGAAAAGCCGTCCCGGTCTGGAGGCATGCCTGGATTACGCCGATGTCCTGATGCTTTCGCGCGACTGGGCCGCGGACATTGCGGACAGTCCCGAGGCGGCGCTGAAACACTTGGCCGCGCAGTTCCCCGACCGCATCCTGACGGTCACCGCCGGAAGTGCCGGGGCGTGGATGGCCACGCACGGCGCGATCTACCATTGTGCGCCGATATCCGGCCTACGGGTGGTCGACAGCGTGGGGGCGGGGGATACGTTTAATGCCGGCCTGATCCATGCGCTG
The DNA here is from genome assembly GCF_041685615.1 of Thioalkalivibrio sp. Classification (GTDB taxonomy): domain Bacteria; phylum Pseudomonadota; class Gammaproteobacteria; order Ectothiorhodospirales; family Ectothiorhodospiraceae; genus Thioalkalivibrio. The sequence continues at coordinate 7,979 of NZ_JAWLFK010000037.1, read as the reverse complement.
GTTTCCGGGCAACCGCCGGAGCAGGCGCTGACCACCGCCGTGCGCCTGGCCGAGCGCAAGCTCGCGCAGGTCGGATTCGAGGGGTTGGCGGCGGAGGCTTCCGATCCCGGGGCGTGGCCGGGCTAGCGACCTGCAGGAACTTGCACCGTCACCGGCGCGGCGAGGTGACCGTGCGAGAGTAGGGGGTCAGGCCTCTTCGCCGAAGCGGTCGGCGACCAACTCGGTCAGCGCGTCCAGGGCCTCTGACGCATCCTCGCCCTCGGCCTCGATGGTGATCTCGCTGCCCTGGGCGGCCGCCAGCATCATGACGCCCATGATGCTCTTGCCGTTGACCTCCTGCCGGTTGCGGGAGACGGTGACGTCCGCGGCGTACTGGCTGGCCAGGCTGACAAACTTGGCCGCTGCGCGCGCGTGCATCCCCAGGCGGTTAACGATGGGGACTACGCGCTGCGGCATCGCTGCACTCCTGGTCACAGAGAAGAATCCCGTCGTGGCCACCCGAAAGGGCCTTGTTGACCAGCTCGGTCAGGGGGAGATGCTGGTAGTTGAGCACGCGGATCAGCATCGGCAGGTTGATGCCGGCGATCACGCGTGCATTCGCGCCCCGGGCGACGCGGCTGGCCACGTTGGAAGGCGTGGATCCGAACATGTCGGTCAGGATCAGCACCCCGGAACCACTGTCCAGGGTGGTCAGGCGTTCGCGGGCACGGTTCAGGACTTCGTCCGGATCGTCGTTCTGGGACATCGCCATGGACTCGCAGTCCTCGGGCAGGCCTCCGAGCATGCTCTGCGCGGTCTGCAACAGGGTTTCGCCCAGGTTTTGATGCGTGATCAGAATGAGACCAACGCCCATGGATCTGCTCCGATTGCGGGTTCCAGAAAGGCTATTGCCCGCGTCCAGTAGTTACTGCTTGGCCAGCTCGCGGTGACGGATGCTAACAGTAACATGTTCCCGATCCCGCCACGCCGTCGCGAGGCGCTCGACCAGGTACACCGAGCGGTGCTGCCCGCCGGTGCAGCCGATGGACACCGTTACGTAACTTCGGTGGTCATCCACCAGGCGCGGCAGCCACTGCGAGAGGAAGCCCTGGACGCTGTCGAACATGGCTGCGACCTCCGCGTGTCCCTCGAGGAAGTCGCATACCGGCTGGTCGCGACCGGTGAGCCCGGCCAGGTCCCGTTCGTAGTGCGGGTTGGGCAGGCAGCGCACATCGAACACGAAGTCCGAGTCCAGGGGCGCACCGTGCTTGAAGCCGAAAGACTGGAACAGGAGCGACAGTTCGTGCTCCCCGCGCTCGCCCATACGGTCGCGCAGGGTGCGGGCGAGGTCGTGCATCGACAGCCGCGAGGTGTCCACCGTCAGGTCGGCCTCCATTGCCACGTGGCCCAGCCACTCGCGTTCGCGATCGATGGCCTCGACCAGCGGCACCCCGTCGCGCGCCAGCGGATGGCGCCGCCGGGTCAGATGGTAGCGCCGCAACAGGACCTCGCTGGAGGCCTGCAGGAACAGCACCTCCACCTGGACCCCCTCGGTCCGCAGCTGGGCGAGAAGACCCGCGAACCCCTCCAGCGCCTCCAGTCCGCTGCGAACGTCCACGCCGACGGCCAGGTGGCGGTCGCCCTCGGTGTCATAGGGGCCCTGGCGTACCTGGCTGATCAGGTCCGGCAGCAGCGGCAGGGGAAGGTTGTCCACGCAGAAATAGCCGGCATCCTCCAGGGTGTGCAGGGCCACGGTCTTGCCCGAGCCGGAGAGACCGCTGACGATCAGCAGACGCATGTCCGCGTCAGCCCTCCGGATCCGGGTTGGGGACCGTGGTGGCGGGGACCGCACGGTGGTAGGGCGGTTCCTCGGCCTCGCCGCTCATCTGGCGCCGCTGGCGGGCCCGCAGGTCATCCCCGGCGATGTAGCCCTGCATGTGGAGCATGTGATTGCGCACGGCGGCCTCGATCATCACTGCGATGTTGCGACCCGGAGCGACCGGGAGGCTGATGAGTGGAATCCGCAGCCCGAGGATGTCGATCTCGCCCCGGCGCCCGTTGAGCCGGTCGTCGGGGACCGGCGAGGGTTCGCCGTGGTCGCGCAGATCGATGATCAGCCGCAGGTACTTGCCGCCCTTGATCGCCGAGTCGCCGTACATCGCGCGGATATTCAGGACCCCGAGCCCGCGCACCTCGAGCAGGTCCTGGAGCAACGCCGGGCAGTGACCTCGGACAATATCGGGCGCAATGCGCGCGAATTCAGGGGCATCGTCGGCGATCAGGCGGTGTCCGCGCGAGATCAATTCCAGTGCCACCTCGCTCTTGCCGACGCTGGATGCACCGCTGATCAGCACTCCGATCCCGAGGATCTCCATGAATACGCCATGGCGTACCTCGAAATGGGCCAGGCGCTGTTGGAGGAAGTAGCGCAGCAGCGAGATGATCTCGTGGCTGCTGGTGCTGGAACACAGGATCAGCGGCAACGCCTCCTGCGGGGCATCCGGCATCTCCGAGAACGGGCAGGTGTCCTCGGCAAAGATCACCGCGGTGGTCCCGGTGCGGGCCATTTCCAGGATCAGGTCGTTGCGCTGGCTGTCGTTGAGGCCGGAGATGTAGCGGGCCTCGAAGTCCCCGATGACCTGGATACGGTTGGGCCGGATCAGGTTGAGGTGACCGGCCAGGGGGAGGTCATCGCCATCCTCGCCGACCAGCTTGCGGTCGGCGGCGGCATGCTCGCCGTGGACAAAGCGCAGATCCAGGCGATTTCCCATTGCCTGGATCAGGCTCTCCACGTTGATGTCGCGGGCGATCCCGCCTTCGCCCAGTGCCTCGTTCATGAGGACGTCCGGTGCGGTCCGGGATGACGGTTGACTGAGGGTTGCAAGGATCAGGCCTCGCGGAAGCGGCGGACGAGTTCCTGTTCCAGGCTGGCGGCATTCCCGGCCCGGCGCAGGGCGGCAATGGTGTCCGGCTGAGAAAGCCCCCGGGCGAGCTGGGCCAGCAGGTCGAGATGTTCGCTGGTGGCGGCCTCCGGGACGAGCAGGGCGATCAGGATGTCGACGGGTTCGTGGTCCATGGCGTCGAAGTCGACGCCGCTCTCCAGACGCAGCACGGCCACCCGGGGCGCCTCGAGGTCGGCCAGGCGGCCGTGGGGAATCGCAACCCCATGGCCGAGCCCGGTGGAGCCCAGCTTTTCGCGTGCCGAAAGGGCCTCGAAGATCGCGCCGCTCCCTGGCCCGTTGCCCTCATCGCCGGCGGCGAGGAGTTCGGCCAGGGTCTCGAGGGCCCGCTTCTGGCTGGAGCATTCGGGCTCCAGCGCGATGCGCTCGGCGGTGATCAGCTCGGCGATGCCCATGGGTCAGGAGGCCTGCTCGCGGTTGCGCTGGGCGCCTTCGGCGCGGTGGTGGTCCTTGACCTTTTCCTTGTGCTTGATCAGCTGGCGGTCGACCTTGTCGATGAGGGCGTCGATCGCGGCGTACATGTCCTCGTGGGAGGCCTCGGCATGGATGTGGTTGCCGCTGACCTGGAGGTTCGCCTCGGCCATGTTGTGCTGGTTCTGGGTCTTCTCGTGGGTCAGCACGACGTGGACATCGATGACCTTGTCGAAGTGGCGCTCCAGCTTCGTGAACTTCTCGTTGACGTAGTCGCGCAGGGCGTCGGTGAGGTCCACGTGGTGGCCGGTCAGGTTGATCTGCATGGTCAGGACTCCTTGGTCACTTGTTGCCGGTGGGCATCGAGGCCATCTGCCGGCGTTCGCTGGATGAAGGGATATGCATCGCCTCGCGGTACTTCGCCACGGTGCGACGCGCCACGTTGATGCCCCGGTCCGCCAGAACCTGGGCGAGGCGGGCATCGCTGAGCGGCTTGTTCGGGGGTTCGTCGTCGATCAATTCTCGAATCATGGCACGGATGGCGGTGGCGGAACACTCGCCGCCATCGTTGGTGCCGACGTGGCTGGAAAAGAAATACTTGAACTCGAAAACCCCGCGGGGGGTGTGCATGTATTTCTGGGTCGTCACCCGGGAGATGGTCGATTCGTGCATCTCCAGGACTTCGGCGATGTCGCGCAGGATCAGCGGCTGCATCGCGACCTCGCCGTGCTCCAGGAAGCCCTGCTGTCGATGAACGATGGCCTCGGCGACCCGCAGCAGGGTGTCGTTGCGGCTGTGCAGGCTTTTCAGGAACCAGCGGGCCTCCTGCAACTGGTCGCGCATGAAGGCGCTGTCGCGGGCATCCGAAACCTGGCGAACCATGCCGGCGTAAAGATCGTTGATGCGGATGCGCGGTGCGATTTCCGGATTCAGCTCCACCCGCCAGCCCTCGGGGGTATGCCGCACGTAGACATCCGGTACCACGTATTCCGAGGTGGCGGCACTGATCTGTGCACCGGGGCGCGGATTGAGGGTGCGGATCAGGTCCAGTGCGCGGGCCAGTTCGTCCGGGTCGCGCACCCCGGACTGGCGTTGCAGGGCCTTGTAGTCACGCTTGCCCAGACTCTCCATGCCATGTTCCAGGATCGCCCGTGCGGCGTCGCGGGCCGGGGCGTCCGGGGCCAGTTCGCGCAGCTGGATCTCCAGGCATTCGCGCAGGTCGCGCGCGCCCACGCCCAGTGGGTCGCATTGCTGGATCCAGTGCAGTACCGCTTCGACCTCGTCCACGCCCACCGGCTCGTCCTCGCCCCGGCTGATGGTCTCGGCCAGGGTCTCGAGGTCGCCGTCGAGATAGCCGTCGGGACTGATGGCGTCGATCAGGGCCGCGCCGATGCGCTGGTCGCGTGGGGTCAGATGGCTCAGGTGCAGCTGCCACAGCAGGTGGTCCTGCAGGCCTTCGCCGTCGTCGTCGCTCGTATTTTCCAGCGGGTCGCGGTCGTCCACGCCCTTGGGAGTGGGAGCCGGCTCGTAGATGTCGTCCCAGCGGCTGTCGGTGGTGAGTTCCTCGGGGATCACCTCGTCGCTGGTGGTGGTCGCCTCCATGCGATCGCCTTCCACCAGCTCGCCGTCCTGGTTCAGGCGCTCGGTGTCGGCCTCGGATTCTTCGTCCTCGACCTGTTCCAGCATGGGGTTGCTCTCCAGTGCCTGCTGGATCTCCACCTGGAGCTCGAGCGTGGACAGCTGCAACAGGCGGATCGCCTGCTGCAGTTGCGGGGTCATGGTGAGCGTCTGACCCAGCTGCAGATTCAGGCCGGGTTTCAGCATCGGACATTCGGGTCGAGGATGACCATAAGGAGATCTTAAATCCTGCCTCGTGCCTTGTGCACCGGCCTGAATGGTGTGCGGGCCGGGATCACAGGCGGAAGTTCTCGCCGAGATAGACCCGGCGTACCTGGGGATCGGCCAGCAGTTCGTCCGGTGTCCCGGTGGCGAGCAGGCGCCCCTCGCTCAGAATATAGGCCCTGTGGCAGATGCCGAGAGTCTCGCGCACATTGTGATCGGAGATCAGTACGCCGATCCCGCGCTGGGCGAGATGCCGGATCACGTCCTGGATGTCACCCACGGAGATCGGATCCACCCCGGCGAAGGGCTCGTCCAGACAGATGAACTGCGGGTCCCCGGCCAGGGCGCGGGCGATCTCGGCGCGGCGGCGTTCGCCGCCGGAGAGCGCGATGCCCGGGCTATGGCGCACGGTCTCGAGCTGGAATTCCTCGATCAGTGCGTCGCCGATGCGGCGGCGCTCGTGGCGATCCAGTCCAGGGCGCAACTCCAGTACGGCCTGCAGGTTGTCCCATACGCTCAGGCGGCGAAAGATCGAGGCCTCCTGAGGCAGGTAGCCCAGGCCGGCGCGCGCGCGCACGTGAATGGGGGCGCGGGTGATGTCGCGCTTGCCGAGGGTGATGCGCCCGGCGTTGGGGCGGATCAGCCCCACCAGGCTGTAGAAGCAGGTGGTCTTGCCCGCGCCGTTCGGGCCCAGCAGGCCGACCACCTCGCCGGGCGCGAGGTCGACGTCCACCTGGTCGAGCACCGTGCGCTGGTCGTAGCGCTTGGTCAGTTCACGCCCGATCAGGCGGTCGCGCGTGTGCGCCGCTGTTTTGGCCGGGCTGGAGGCTGCGGCGCTCATTCGTCCTCGCGCGGCTGTATGGTGATGCGTACGCGCTCGCCGTCGCCCTCGCCGCGTTCGGCCTCGATCACGTCGGTGTTCAGGTCGTAGGTGATGCGCTTGCCGCGCGCCTCTTCGCTGGCGGTAATCACATGAGCCTGGTCGGTGAGGATCATGCGGTCCTCGTTCAGCAGGTAGTCGATCTGCAGCGCCGTGGCAATCCGCATCTCCCCGGTTTCGGGATCGGGCGATTCCAGGCGCGCCGGCTCACCGTGGGCCTCCATTTCGTAGGGGCGGCGGTCGCGTGTGCGCACGTAGACCTTGTCGGCCTCCAGCGTCATTTCGCCACGGATCACGATGACGTCACCGGTGTAGGTTCCCAGCCCCTGGCGTTCGTCCATTTCCGCGCGGTCGGAGGTGATCTCTACCGGCAGTGGCGGGCCCGAATCCTGCTGGGCCTGCACCGGTGCGCCAGGCAAGGCGGGCAGCAGGATGGCCGCCGCAAGGAGGGCCGGGAGGCGGCGGCTATGGAGATTCGGGGTCATGCGCGGGATCCTCCTCGCTCGTCTCGCTGTAGAGCGAGTAGACGTCATGGAATAGCTCTATGGTATCCGCTCGCGAGTCCACGCGCAGGCCGGTGCCGCGCTGGAACAGGCTCGGCTGGTCCAGGGTGGAGAGGGCATCCGAGATGGCGACCATCGTGTCCGTGGCGATGCGCACGTCCCGCGAGTCGATCACGGTCTGTACGCGCTCGCCTCGGGCCGGCTGGACGCCGTGGGTGGGTCCGACCAGATCCAGGGTTTCGTCGGCCGGGCGGTGCAGCGCAGCCGGGGCGGTCCAGCGCCACTCAATGCCGCCGTCGGCGAACAGGTCGAGGTCCGGATCGTCTACCCACTGGGGACCGTCGCGGCCGAACTCGCGCAGGCGGGTGCCCTGCAGGCGATGAGTCTGTTCCCCGTCTTCGCCGGTGGCGTGCAGGGTGAAGCCGTCGATCTGCAGCGTCACCTCGCCCTCGGGTGGGCTCACCTCGGCCGCGGCCCGGGGAGCGGCCATGAGCATCAGCAGCGCAAGGGGGAGCGCCAGAACGAGTGCGAATCCGCTGTGCATCCAGTGATTCATCCGTTCAGGTAGGTCTCGAGCAGGGCGTCCAGGCGGCCCTGTGCGGCCAGTAGCGCCTCGCAGGCCTCGCGTACCGCCCCGCGTCCGCCAGGCGCCTCGGTGACCCACTGGGCGTGGTGCTGTACCAGCGGGTGGGCATCGCCGACGGCAATTCCGAGTCCAACCCGTCGCATCGCCGGCAGGTCCACGATGTCGTCGCCCATGAAGGCCGCCTCGGCGGGTTCGCGGCCGGTGCGCTGCAGCAGTTCATGCAGGGCCTCGCCCTTGTCGCGGCGGCCCTGTATCAGGTGTTCCACCCCCAGGTCGCGCATGCGGTGCTCGACGACCCCGGATGTACGCCCGGTCAGGACGGCGATCTCGATGCCCCCGTACAGCGCCAGGCGGATGCCGTGGCCGTCGCGGCTGTTGAAGGCCTTGTACTGCTCGCCGGCGTCGCCGAGGAACAGACTGCCGTCGGTCATCACGCCGTCCACGTCCAGGATCAGCAGGCGAACGGCCTGCTGGCGGGTCTGCAGGGTTGCGGCGTCCAGGTTCATCAGGCCACCCCGGCGCGCAGCAGATCGTGCATGTTGATCACGCCCACCAGGCGGTTTCCGGCGTCGGTGACCGGAAGGGCATTGATGCGCCGGGTCTCCATGGTCTCCAGGGCCTCCACCGCCAGCCAGTCGGGCTGCGCGGTGTGGCCGCCGGTGGTCATGGCCTCGCCGATGGTCAGGCCGTCCAGGCTGTGCCCGGCATCCAGGGTGCGCCGCAGGTCGCCATCGGTGAACACGCCCTGGATCTCGTCGTCGGCGCCGGCCACGATCACCAGTCCCAGGCCCTTGCGGGTGATCTCGAACAGGGCGTCC
>NZ_JAWLFK010000036.1:0-26505 GCF_041685615.1 Thioalkalivibrio sp. | reverse complement strand
GTCGTCACTGACCGGATATTCGCCCAGGAACTCGAAGTCGGCCTCCTCCAGGCGTTCCCGCACACTGGCGGCCTCGGCGGAGACATCCGTCCCCGAGTCAGTGTAGGCCAGCACGAACGGACGGTAATTGTCCGCCGCCACGGTCTGGCTCGCCGCAAACAGCGCAACCGCCGCGACCATGCCGACGGCGCGGACACTCCCGCGCAAGGCGTGGATTGCTCGCATGGCATCCTCCTTTGAATTCTTAATTGATTTCGAGCGGAACAAGGCGAAATGAAGAGCCCGGAACGCACCCCCCGGTGCGGCGCGAACCCCGGGATCACCCACCGTCCCTGGCGGTTCCAGCCTTCCCCTCAAGGCCGGGCGCCCTTCCCGGGCGCGCAATACCGAGGCCCGTGGCGGTCAGGCGACCGCTCCGGGCCGTCTGATCAGAAGTTGTACGCGTACCCGATCTCGAGCTCGTACTGCTCCATCTCGATCTCGACTTCCTGAGCCGGGTCGAACGCATTCGGGCCGGAAACACTCTGACTCGGGGCATACATGGCCGCGAAGTTGAGCTCATGCTGACCGAATTCCTTCGTGAAGCCGGCAGTGAAGTGATCTTCCATCACGGCCGGGGCCAGGATATTCAGCGTAACGTTCTGGGACGAAATCGGATTCTCGCCACGGTTGTAACCGACGCGCCAGGTCCAGCCGTTCCCGCCATCGATCTGCGCCCCGAGTTTGAAGATGTTGACGTCATCCCAGCCAAAACCAGGTCCCCCGTCTGCTCCAAACTGAGCCTGCTGGATGTTCGAAACGGGATTCGAGACCGCATCGATCTCCGAGTAGCGAATCATCTGGTAATCGGCAGACAGCGTTACGTTCGGCGACACGTCGAGCGAAAACCCAAGACCATAGGTGGATGGAATATCGAAGTCGCCGCCATTCGCGAAGAGACCTGCATATTCATCAAAGTCTCCGGCGCGGATCTTCGACCGATAGGTCGCACCAATTCGCGCGCCCTCGGCCAGTTCAGCCTGCAATCCAATCTGGGCACCATAGCCCCACGTAGAATCGGTCTTGCCACTACTCAGGTTTTCCGGATCTTCACTCATCCCCATGTCGCCGAATGTTCCCAAACCTTCGGCACTAAACCGCTGATAGCTGATGATAGGGCTGAACCCAACACTCACTCGCCCATCAGCAAACTTCTGCGCGTAGGTCGGGATGATGGCCAATTGTTCCAGATTAACTCCGGCCGCACCGTCACAGAACGGCCCGGTTGTCCCCGTGGGCGGGGTTAGGCCACCAGCCCCTGTGGGCCCCGGACAAAACTGATTGTCGAAAGCCGGATAATCGGTGTTCATGCCACCATTACCGAGTAGCGCGACACCCCAGGATCGATCTTCGTCGATCTGCTGGACAAACGCGACCGAGGGAATAAAGAAGTCCTCGCTCTCGCTATCCACCTTCCCCGGCGCCAGACCAAAGGTCCCCGCCCCCGGCGGCGTCGGCATTCCCGATACCTCATAGGAGCGTTCGGGCCGAAAGTAGGTCAGCGAGCCATCGAATCGGGTTTCCATCCCAGCGATGCCGGCGGGGTTGATGCCCGGCGCGTAGGCATCCTGGGAGATCGCCATGCCGACGCCCCCCATGCCCTTGGCCTTGGTGCCATAGCCGTGGGTGAAGTAGCCGTTGGTGGCGTGCGCGACGCCGGCGGAGCCCATGGCCAGGCCGACCGCGATCGTCACCAGGCTGCGGCGAATAATGCGTGCTTCCATTTTGTATCTCCTTTGGTGGTCTTCTTGTTGTGTAGTACGAACACCCCGGTTACGCGCGGCCCCCTTGTATGCCACCGGTCCGGTCTTGGCGGTGTTCGCACGGCCCGCGTCACGGTGACCGACCGTGCCGCGAGTTTTTCGGCAGGAGTGTTCAAGGGCACTCGGATGAATGGCCTTGATAACCCTGCTCGATACCTGAATATTCAAAAAGTCTTATTGATCCCCTGACATGCGAAAGCCCCGGGGGCACCGGGGCTTTCGCTGAATACTACCACTGTCGATTTCAGGCTGTCTTTTCATCTTCCGCCTCGTCGGCGTCAAAGTCGAAGGTGCCGACGTCCTCCCCGGCCATCTGCCGCTTGACGAATCCGACATCGGTCGAGTTCAGCGCGAACGGGAAAGAGAGGATATCGGTCGGACTGGAATCGCCATACGGGCGGTTGCAGGCCGAGACCTCCTCGTCGGACTTGCCGGGACAGCCGGAGGTCTGGAACGGCTTGCCGGAGGCAATCAGCTCCTCGACTTCGGACTGCGGCAGACCAAAATCCACCACCTGGCCGTCGGCGTTGAACTTCATGTCATCGATGCGGCCACCGGCATAGTCGATCACGAAGCGACCGAGCTGCACGCGACGCCACTGGTCACGCGGTACCGGGTTCCAGTCCTCCATCAGGGAGCCTTCTTCCGGGAAGAAGGCAAACATGTGGTTGTGGCCACCCAGGTCACGGATGCGCTGGCAGACCTGCAGGATCTCTTCCTCGGTCTCGCCCATGCCGCAGATCAGGTGCGCGCCGAACTTCTCCGGCCCAAAGATCTCGGCGGCCCACTCGATGGACTGCCAGTACTTGTCCCAGGTGTGCGGGCTCTCGACCGACTTGCCGCGGGTACGCTCGAAGATCTCCGGGGTCACCGCGTCCAGCGCGACGGTGAAGATGTCGGCACCCTTGTCGCGCAGGAGCTGGAGGTCTTCATAGCTCATGGTGGTCGGATTGGACAGGATCGAGACCGGGATATGGTTGACCTCGGCGACCCAGCGCTCCAGCAGCTCGACGGTGTCGGCGTCGGAGTTCGGGTGCGTGATCATGGAGATACACATGCGCTCGAACTGGCCGGCGTCGGCGTGGTTCTTCACGCGCTCGATCACCTCGTCGTACTTGGCGGTCGGCCAGTCGACGCGGATGAAGTTGCGGTCGGCGTAGTCGCGCGATTCCTCGCGATGGCGGGCCAGGCCGCAGTAGGAGCAGTTGGCGCGGCAGCCTTCCGGGTAGGTCACCAGGAGGTTCAGGCAGTGCGTGCAGGACGTGCGATGCATGGTGCCCGGCACCAGGCCCAGCGTGATCGCGGCCGCGGTGGACATCTGCACATACTCCGGCGAACGCATGTCCGGGGTCTTGATGTGATAGTCGGGCCGGTAAAAGTTGATCGGCGCGACCATCTCCTCTGCACTTGCACTCATGGAATTCCTCCAGCGTTGTCTCGGGGATGCCAGGCATCCGTCGACCGGGTCCGATTACGCGGCCCGGTCACCATCGTTGAAATACTCGGAAAATGCAATCCATCCACGGCGCTGAGTGGCATCTTCCTGTGCCCGCGGGGTCCGCCAGTGTTCGTTGAGAAAGGCACGTCGCTCGCAGGCCCGATCCAGCGCCGGTCCGTACTGGTCGCGCATCTCCTCGTCATAGTCGGCAAAGGCCTCGCCATCGCCTTCCAGGTGGCCGATTGCGGCCTCGCCCGCGGCCTCGCCCGACACCACGGCAGCGGCGATACCCGCCCCGGTGATGGGGTGCGTCAGGCCGGCGGCATCGCCGACGAACAGTACGTCTCCCGCTACCAGCGAGTCGCGCAGGCCGCCGACCGGGATCGCCCCGCCGGTGCGGTAGCGGATCTCCTCGCCCAGCAGCCCCTGCTCCACGAGCTGGGCATGCAGGGAGTCCAGCGGCGCCTTGAGATCACCGGCGATGTGCTTGTCGGCGCCCAGTCCGAGGTTCGCCCATTCGCCCTTGGGGAACAGCCAGGCGTAGCCGCCCGGGTAATCATCCGACAGCCATACGTCGGTGGCGGTGTAGGGCTTCTTGAGCGGTACAGTGTACTGGCGCGTCTGCACCGTCGGCAAAGCCGGCAGGCCCAGCGACTCGGCTACCGGCGAATGCGGCCCGTCGGCGGCAATCAACACGCGGTACTCGACCTCCTGCTCATGGCCCTGGTACTTCACCCGGGCGACGTGGCGCGCGGCGTCCACCGCGACCAGGGGCGTGGACGTGACCATCTGCGCGCCACTGGCCTGGGCAGCACGGATGATCGCGCGGTCGAACTCGCCGCGATCCACCATCAGGCCGGGGAAGTCGGAATGCTCCACGGCCCCGGAGGGCAGGAAGCTCTGCATGGAGTCGATGCGCTGCAACAACACCCCGTCGGGCTGTGCGTAGGCACCCATGGGGTTGGGGATAAACTCGGCACACTGCACCGGCTCGCCGAAGGCCTTGTTGCGCTCGACCGCGAGCACCGACAGCCCGGCCGCGGCACCGATCCGCGCGGCCGAGGCCCCGCCGGGCCCCAGCCCCACCACCAGGACATCGACCTTGGTGGGCAGCATCAGCGAACACTCCGGGTGGGGATCATTGCGCGGCGGCCTCGTCGAGCTCGGCCTGCGCCAGGGCCGACTGGATGGCGGCGATAAAGTCATCCGCCGTCAGCTGCAGCATCTCGACATCCCGCTCCGCGAAAAAGGCGCGCACGCGGTCCTCCATCTCGGCCTGTGGCGTATCGCGCAGGGCCGCTTCCAGGTCCGCGATGGTGCGGGCCGGTTTCACGAAGATGTCGCCGGTGATCCAGAGCTGCTTGAGGCGCCTGCGTTCCGGATCCAGCGCCACGCCCACGCGCATGAGACCACCATCCGACTTGAAGATGCTCTCGAACATCGGGGCATCGGTCGCCGGGCGGTTGCGCTGATAGACCCACTCCTCGGTGTCGATCTCGGCCAGCGCCTCGTCGAATGCATCGCGCTCTTCCGACAACAGATCGGCGGCCTCGGTGCGGACACCGAACTCTTCGGCAAAGGCACGTGCGATGGCGCCCTTCACCACGTCCAGCGCGGGCATGTCGTGCAGCAGCGTGGCCAGGTTCACCACGCGGTCGCGGGCGGATTCGATCGCCTTGTTGGAAAGCTTCTCGGACGGGATGCGCAGGATGCGCAGCATGTCCTCGACGTCGAACTCGATCAGCAGCGTGCCCTGGTACATGATCGAGTCGCCATCGAAGGCGCCCCCGGTGCCGGAGATCTTGCGGCCGTCGACCTCGATATCGTTGCGCGGGCGGAATTGCGCATCCACGCCTAGCGAGCGTATGCCAGCCGCGGCGGCGTTGCAGATGCGCGCGGCGATCTGCGCCATGTCCGCCGTGCCGAGGAAGCGCTTGTCCAGATACAGCTCCCAGCCCAGCTGCGTGGCATCGAAATAGATCGCGCCGCCGCCCGTGATCCGGCGCTGGATCGCGATCCCGTTCGCCTTGCAGTACTCCGTATTGATTTCCTGGTCAACGTTCTGGTGGAAGCCCACCAGCGCGCAGGGCTCGAACTGCAGGAACCGCAGGGTATGCGGCGACACCCCCACCTGATGACACTCGAGCAGCGAGCGATTGAAGGCCATGTTCTCTGCCGCCGGGCGCAGCCCGGTATCGAGGATGCGCAGCAGCCCTTGATCGCGTTCAGGCATGGCAGCCACCCCCGGCCGCGACCTCGCCGCCTTCGGTCACGATCCGGATCCCGCCGAGGCCCTGCCGAGCCTTGCGTTCCTGCTCGCGGCGGCGGGCCTCCTCGGCCACGATGGTGTCGAGGTCCAGCTCCACGCCGCTGCCGGCACCGGCATCCTCGGCCATCACCTCGTCGCCCACCGCGATGGAACAGCAGGCCGGCGTGACCCGGACCTTCTTGCCCAGGCGCGCGGCGAGTTCGACCACACCCTCGGCCGGGTGTGCGATACCGGACAGGCCCGCCATCACGGCGTAGCTGTCGATCTGGCTCTTGGCCTCTCCCGGCGGACGGGCACAACCCAGCAATAGCGAGGTATCGCCCAGCCGTTCGCGCGCGTCATGGAAGAAGCGACCCACCGCATGTACGTCCGGCGTCTCGAACGGCCGACTCGCCGGGGCGTAGAACGGCATGACCACCACCAGCACGACCGCATCCGGCAGATGCCGCGCCAGCATCTCCAGCGCGTTCCACTCGCCCAGTAGCTTTCCGTAATGCAGGCCGATCACGATATGCGGGACCACCTTCATGTTGGTGTTCACCAGGCTTTCGAGGGTGCGCTCGAAGTCGTCGACACTGCGGCGCAGGTGATAGACCTGCGTGATCGTGTCCTGAGCCCCGATCACGTCCATCATGGCGGCGTCGATCCCGGCCTGCTCCATGGACAACGCGATATCGTCGTCCACCAGTGCGGTGTGCATGGCGATACGAAACTCGGGGAATTCGTCCTTGATGCGCCGGATCGTCGAGTAGTACGGGTCGTACTCGACCTCGTTGCGATGATTGGAGCCACCGGTCAGGAGCATGCCCTGAGCGCCGGACTCGATCACGCCATTCACCTGGCGCCAGAGATCCTCCGGGGTGCGGACGGGGATCATCGGCTCCAGGATCTTGGCCTTGCAGTGATCGCAGGCCAGCTTGCAGTCACCGCCGGTGATGGACATCGCCGGCCAGGCGCTCTTCCCGCAATCGGCCAGCTCCGTGGACTGGTAGGACTTGAACGTCGGAGTGTAGAAATGTACCGAACCCGAATCCCCGGCGTGTCGCAGGCTATGCTGGAGGTCATCAACCAGCGACGGATCGACAGGGACATCCTCGAGGGGCTCTACCCGCTGGATGACATCGTTCCAGCTCGTCATGGGCATTCTCCGGGTCGGCGCATTTCTTGAAGGTTTTACTCGGGTATTACCGAAAAAAAGGGGCCGCCGACCTCGAGGGAACGGCGGCCCGGACGGGACCGGGATCAGCAGCCGCCGAAACCGTCCGCTTCCATCTTGGCCTCGAAGGCCGACAGGGCGTCGGAGCCGGTCTTCAGGTCACCGACTTCGCCATCCCAGTCTTCCGGCTTCAGCTTGATCAGCCAGCCTTCGCCGTAGGGATCCTCGTTGATCAGGCCCGGGTTCGCCGCAACCTTGTCGTTGGTCTCGGTGACTTCACCGGTGACCGGGGTCTTCGCGGGGCCGACCCACTTGCCGGATTCGACGGTGGTGCAGGACTTGTCCTTCTTGACCGTCTTGCCGACCTTCTTCGGGGTGTAGGACACGATCGTGCCCGCCAGCGAACAGGCGTAGGAAGTCAGGCCGACCGTCGCGGTACCGTCGCTTTCCTTGCGCACCCAAACGTTGTTTTCAACGTTGTACATCAGATCTTCCGGAATATCACAACCCCGAACTGCACCCATGTCTTCCTCCAGGAATATTCAAATAAAGCGGGAAAATTAAAACGTTATCGTTTTATCACTACGTAGTATCAGGTCGGCTAGTTCGCTCGCCCGATTCACTTCATCGACTTCGTCGATGAGATCCAAAGACGCGTCGATTCTATACCCCGGTAGCGCGGGCTGGCAAACGTGCAGCCGCACCCCGGCGCGTTTTGCGTCCTGGATAAAATCCTTGATCAGCTTGCCGTCCTCCATCGCCCGCAGATCGTCCGTGACGCCCTTTTCCATCAGCCGCACCCCTTCCATCGTGAAGAAGATGTAGACATCCACGTCCATCGACGCCATCACGGAACCGAGATAGAACGGCGTGGCACAGCGCCCGGGTGTCGACGGGCCGGAGGTCATGATGATCACGACCGTCTGCTCGTCGTTGTCCAGGTAGTAATCGTCGTCGAGTTCCGCCATGGTATCGTTCACCGAAGCTTGCGCTGGCACTGGATGTCGTCATCCTTGGCCCGCTTGCAGTAGCCCTCTTCTGCCTTGTCCCCGGTCAGGAATTCTTCCAGCGCGGCTTCCACGCCGTTGGTCGGCTCCACACGGGCAATCCAGGCGTTGTAGGGGTCGGAGTTCAGCAGGACCGGATTTTCCAGCACCTCGTCGTTCCCTTCCACAATCTTGCAATCGATAAAGTTGGGAATGGGTCCCGCCCACTTCCCGCTTTCGATCGTGGCGACCGGCTTGCCCGGCGGCCGACGCGTACCCGGACGGCGAACCCGCACGTGGATGATCTTGCCCGCGATGGTCTGCGACAGGTCCGTCATGCCCACCGTGAGCGTGTCGTCGTCCTCACGGCGCAGCCAGATCTGGAACTCGTCGTCGTAGAACAGTTCAGGGTGAAACTCGCAGCCGTTGCAATCCATGTTTCGCCTCGTTCCCGGGACCGAGCGGACCCGTGCCTCCACAAAAAACGGGCGCCTGGCGCCCGTCTTCTGAACTTATCGATGGGCCATGCTGGGCATGGATCCGGGGATCAGATGACCCCCTTCTCCTTCAGCAGGCCAATCGAATCACTCACGTTCTCGTGAATGCCCAGCTTGCGCGGGGAAAGGCCCATGGCCAGACCCAGCAGCTGAGTAAAGTACAGCACCTTCACGTCCGTCTTGATACCGAACTCCGTCTCGGCACGAACCTGGTGCATCTCCAGACCGGAGTGGCAGGTCGGGCACTCGGTGGCGATCACTTCTGCCCCGGAATCTTCCGCAGACTGCAGCAGGTTCAGCACCAGCTGGGTCGAGGTATCCGAATCCGACAGGGTGTGCGCGCCACCACAGCACGAGGTCTTCAGCGGGTAGTCCACGTTCACCGCACCCGCGGCACCCAGAAGGTCGTCCATGAAATGCGGCTGGTAACTGGAATCCGAGCCCGGCCCATTGTCTTTCTCGGGGAAGATCTGCCGCGGCCGCGTGTACATGCAGCCGTAGTAGTTCGCGATCTTGATCCCATTAAGGCTCTTGGTCATCTTCTGCTTGATGCCCTCGGGCCCCAGCTCTTCCATCAGCCACTCGAGCAGGTGAAGAGTCCGCACGTCACCGCTGTAGACCGGATCATCGGACTTGCGCGCCAGATCCTGGACGGTGTTCATCGCGTCCTCGGAGGTGGCGGTCTCGTATTCGGCTTTCTTCAGGTTGTGGTAGCACCCATTGCAAGGGGCCATCACGGTGTCCATGCCCATCTGCTCGGAGGCGATCGCCATGTTCCGTGCGGACAGGTAGGTCTGCAGCATGGGGTGAACGTTCTTCACCTCCATCGCCCCGCAGCAGTTCCAGTCGCGCAGGTTCTCCATCTCGAGCCCAAGCGCCTTGACCAGCACGCGGGTGGAGCGGTCGTACGGGCCACCGGAACCCTCGAGCGCGCAACCCGGATAGTAAGCAACCTTAGCCATGAGCGGCCTCCTTCTGTTCGCGCACGTAGTTCTTCAGCACGTCCCCGGTCTTGCCCCAGGACTTGGTGCGCGGCGTGTGAATCGTGTTGAAGCCCATCGCCATCAGGTGCTTCACCGGAAGGTGTTTCATCATGCGGAACATGAACACCTTCAGCCATTCCTGAAGCAGGGGCTGACCGGTCTTCTTGAAGAAGTTCTGCATGACCTTCCCGTCTTCGATGCGACCTGTCTTGTAGATCTGATCGGCGAACTCTTCGTCAAAGTGCGTGGACGGGGTTTTTTCCGTGATCCCCTCCTCCTCCATCCAGTGCGCCAGCGCCTTCATCACACCTTCCGGCTTCACATCCTTCGGGCAGATGTTGGTGCACTTGTTGCATGACACGCACTGCCAGATGATGTCCTTGTCCTTGACCAGTTCTTCCTTCATGCCCAGCCGGGTCAGGTAGATCCAGTAGCGCGGATTGAACTGCACGTTCTGCGCGTACATCGTGCAGGAGTTCGTGCAGGACCCGCACTGCCAACAGCGGTGAACGTTCTCCGCACCCGTGTAGGTCTGGATCTTCGCCTCGAAATCGTCGTCGTAATCGCGAACCGTGCGCGGGGCGATCATGGTGTTCCAGTGCCCGGACACATCCACCCCATCGACCACAAGCTCGTCGTGCTGCTGGAGTCGTTCGTCCTCGATTAGTGCTTTTTCATGTATTGCCATGACGTCTCTCCGAAAACCTGTGTAGCCAGGCTCAAGTTCGTTCCGTTATTCAATGCAGCGACGCATCGGTTCCTTTCAGGCGACCTTCCGGGGAATCGATCCCCAGCATCTTCACGGCCAGTTCCAGCGGATCCTGCTTGGCCCCGAACTGGTTGTCGATCATCCCCAGACTCATCGAGAGCGCCCGGGCGTAGTCCGAGTAGGCCTGCACCCAGACCAGATCCGTCACAAACGGCAGGTCGCGGTAGAAGCCGTCCTCGGCGAGTGCATCGTAGAACCAGCGCCTGGCTCCCTCGATGGCCCCGACCGACTCCCCTATGGGGATGGACCGGAGCGTGTCATTCCCGCGGATGAACTCCCGCAGGGCGCCCGTGGTGGTTGACGTATCCCAGACCCAGCGGCAGACCAGCGGGACCGCCTCCGGATCCGCGAAGTGCAGGACCTCGGCACCGAAGTCCCAGATCGCCCTGCGCAGCTTCTTGTCATCCGCCGCCAGGTCCGCAAAGACCGTCAGGCGTTCATTGACATCCACATCCGGCCGCACCAGGCCGCGCACGCCGTCGACCAGCGCCCCCTGGCGTTCCGCCATCAGCGAGCCAAGCTTGCGTCGAACCGAAAACACCAGCCCGCCGAGCGCGCGGACATCTTCGGCATCGATCTCGTCGCCCTTGGCCACGATCGCCGCGAACACCTCGTGCTTGGAACGCAGCGCCTCGATGAACGTCTCCAAGCCGTCGACCCCGCCTGCCTCGGCGATGGCCTCTCTCAGACTCGAGAGCTTGGACCCGAGGATCTCCTTGTCAAAGGTGACCTCAAGCGGCTCGGGGGCGAGCCCCGAAGCCGCATCGTCGCTGACGACCTCAGCCGGCTTTCTGAACCAGCGCATGCAGATCCGCAACCGCGCGGCCACCCGCGGCGGCACCCTGGGCGATCGAATCGTCGATCGTCTCGGGCCCGTAGGCCGCACCGCAGGAGTAAACCCCCTTGCGGGTGGTGCCACAGGTGTTGGTGTACTGCTCGGCCTTCTCGATAAAGCCGTGCTTTTCGAGGCCCACACCGAAGACCTGCGAGATTTCGGGGTTGTCGGCGTTCGGATCCATGCCGATGGCGTGCACGACGATGTCGAACGGGATGATGATCGGACGCTTGACCAGGGTGTCCTCACCCTTGACCAGCAGACGACCGTCACCCGAGGCGGTCACTTCCGCAATACGCGCCTTGACGAACTTGGTTTTGAACTCTTCCTGGGACTTCCAGTAGAACTTGTCTTCGTACAGGCCGTAGGTCCGGATGTCCATGTAGTAGATGAACACATCCGTTTCCGGCGAGATCTCCTTGATCTCCATGGCCAGGTTCGCGGAGACGGTGCAGCAGATTTTCGAGCACCATTCGCGGCCGATTTGGCGGTCACGGGAACCCACACACAGCAGGATGCAGACGCGCTCCGGCACACGGCCGTCGGACGGGCAGGCGATCTTGCCACTACCCACCATCTGCTCCATCTGGGTGGTAGTCAGGACGTCTTCATAGGTCCCGAAACCCCATTCCGGCTTGTTAATGGAGTCGAAATGGGTGAAACCGGTGGCCAGCACCACGGCACCGGCCTGAACCGATTCGCCGTTGGTCAGGGTCGCCGTGAAGTTGCCGGCTTCGCCGTCCAGCTTCTCGACCTTGGCACCCTTGTGCACGGTCGAGTTGGCATCGTCTTCGACGCGCTTGACCATGCGGCCGATGGCGTCCTTCGCCCACTCGCCGGAAGGCACCAGCTTGGCGTACCCCGACAGGATCGGGGCGCCGCCGAGCACGTCTTCCTTCTCGACCACAACCGCCTTGTAACCGGCGGAATTCACATTCGCGGCGGCGGCCAGACCGGCCGGGCCACCCCCCACTACTAGAACGGTATCTTGCTGCATCAGACCTTGCCCCCGTAAGCGAGTTCAGGATTGTAGAGGTATTCGATATTCCCGGCTTCGACTTCCTTCAGGTACTCCTGGAAGGTCTTCTTGGCCTCGGACCAGGACATGCCCATCTTCTCGACCAGATCCTCGCAGGGCGACGCGTGCCACTGCAGCTGGACGATCTTGAACGGATCCGCACCGCAGGCCAGGGCCGCGAACTGGACTTCCGCCATGATCGGAATCTGGAAGTTCTGGTTGTGGGCCTTGCCGATCCATTGGTTCTTGTCCATCGTCGTGACACAGCCGGTATCGTTGGCCAGCATCACGTCGGCGTTGGCTTCCTCGCGGGCCACGCGGATCTTGCGATCCATCGTGAACGAGCGGGTGAACTCGCGCTCGGAGATGATGTGGCGAAAGCCAAAGCCGCAGCAGTCGTACCAGGTGGAGTAGTCGATCACCTGCGCACCCAGGGCCTGGGCGGTGGAGGTGATGATCGCGGTACGGTTGCCGCCGAGCACGGACGGATCATAGATCGCGTCTTCGTGGACCATCTTGTAGTAATGGCAGGCCACGTGGGCGGTGGTGCGGATGTTGGAGACATCGATGGTCTGCAACTCGGACGCGATGCGATTACGCATCACGTGCACCCACTCGGAGTAGTGAATGACCTCTTCCGGGATGACCAGCTTGCCGTCGACCAGGCGCCCCAGCTTGCCGAGGATCTTGGTGACCTTCTCGCGCAGCTCGGCGGACTCGATCAGATACTTGCGGATCTCCTTGTAGTTACCAAAGGAGGTGCCGCAATGCACCAGCGGGTAGAAGTGACCCAGCTCATGGCCGTGCTGCTTGCCGGAGACGTAGGCCTGGTGGAAGTTGCGCAGGAACACGGCGGCGAGCGATTCGACGTTCCCGATACCCGAGCCGTGGTAGTTCCACGCGGTGCAGGAGGTCTGGTCGGTTTCGTCGAGGTAGTCCTTGCCCGGCTCGAAGCCGAACTTGTTCATGAACCACAGCAGCGACGTCGGATAGCCCGGGATGTTCCCGCACTGACCGCAAGACTTGTGATGCCACAGCTGCTTGGTCGGGATCTGCTTCTCCCAGCCGAACAGCGTGTTCACCGTGGCCGGCTCGTGCTGGTCTTCGACACGGTGGATGATGATCTGACCGTCCTTCTCGAGCTCGTACATATGCTCGCGGACGTCATCCATGCGATCACCGAGATCGATGGTGCGGCGGTCGACGTGCTTGCGCACCCAGTCGGTGGCCTTGACGGCGTCTTCTTTCGACAGGTCGGTCGACTGGAAGAACGAGCCGTGACCGGCAATGCCCTGGCCGTCGGTGTTGTGGTAGCCGGGCTTCATGGTGCCGGCACCGGCACCTTCGCCGTTCTGGTTGTGGTTGCCTGGGGTCTGTTCACTCATAACGCTTCTCCTGATGTCTTGGATGCGGGAACGGGCCGACGACTTATTCGTCGTCTTCCTCTTCCTGCTCCTCGAGCCAGTCTTCGTAGTCCTCGCGCTTCTCGTCGATGAAGTCCTCGATCACGTCGAAGAGGTTCTCGTCCATCAGCTCGAGGGACTTCAGGACCCCGGTCATTTCCCAGATGGTGTACATCTCGACCGAGGTCTTCAGCGACACTTCCCAGGCGGTCTCGACCGTCTGCAGCGTCTTCACCGGAATCGCCTTGCGCAGGATGCGCAGGTCGCCTTCCACCTTCTGGATGTTGGGACCCCAGTCGGGGAAGTGATCGGGCTGGATCATGTCGGGCGACAGCTGGTTACCCGTGGTGATCAGCTTGAGCATGACGCGGCCGAACGGACGGAGTACGTCCTTGGCGGACTGCATCTCGTGCTTGATGGCCACTTCGCGCATGATCGCGACCAGGCCACCGGGGGAGTTCTTGAACGGGCAGCGCGCCGCACAGGTCATGCACTGGGCGCAGGCCCAGATCTTTTCCTGCATCGCGTCGTAGATCTGCTCGACGTTCTCGGTCCAGAGCAGCTGGACGATCTCGCGCGGCGAATAATCGTAGAACTGGGCGGACGGGCACGTGGCCGTGCAGATTCCGCAGTTCAGGCAGCCGTTGAGTTCGTGGTCGTAGCGAAAATCTCCGCGAATGTCGTCGAAGATTTGCTGCATCTCAGCGTATGTCGCCATATCTCACACCTCGTCGCTTTAGGCGGTGCAGGTTTCTTGTGAACCCTGCGCAGCCAGCCTAGACCTCGTCCAGGCACCAATCCAGTTACCGCATGGCAACCGACGTTATTCAGGATTCGGGGCGGCCAACCCTTGCGGATTGCCGCCCCGAATCAAGCGTTTGAAACGCTTCAGGCCTTCTTCACGAGGAAGTAGAACTTGCCGCCTTCTTCCTTGTGTTCCATCAGCTCGTTACCGGTCTGCTTGGCGAAGGCCTGGAAGTCCTTCACGGCGCCCGGGTCGGTGGCGATGATGTGCAGAACCTGACCGGCGTCCATCGCGGCGAGCGCCTTCTTGGCGCGCAGGATGGGCAGCGGGCAGTTCAGGCCGGAAGCATCGAGTTCTTGGTCAAAGTTGGCCATCGTTTCTCTCCTTTGAGTGCGTTTTATCAGTCGGGTACTGCAGTCCGAATCGGGCCCTGAACGCGACAGCAGCGACCGAACGGTTACCTGCCGAATCCCCCCTTATAGGCGAAACGGCATCGGAATACAACCGAATTCTAATCCGGGCTTACCACCGGCTTGCCCGTTTGCGCCCATCCAACAATCCCGCCGCGCAGGTTGCTGGCGCAGTCCACTCCCTGCTGGGCGAGAAAGGCACAGGCCTGGGCGGAACGCGCCCCGCTCTGGCAGTAGATCACCAGGGGTGTCTCGTCACCGGTGAACTCGTCCTTGCGCATCGGCAAGGTGGCGAGCGGGACCAATTCGGCACCGGGAATGACACCGCGCCCGGTCTCGCCCGGCGAACGCACGTCGAGCAGACGGAACGTCTTGCCCTCGTTCCGCCACTGTTCCAGCTCGTCCGGGGTGATCTCGGTGAATCCGTACACGCTGCGCTCCGGGTCATCTCGTGAAAACCGAACTCTCGCGGCAACCACTGCCCTTGGCAGAGGCTGACTCGGGAAAGAGTGGGCGCGGAGCATAGCGAAACCGGCCACAAATGCAAACAAGACCAACCCGCGGGAGGTGGATGGTCGCTCGCGGGGAAAACTTTTGCTATCGTCGCCTCCGCTTAAGGAAACGCTGATGCATAATGATCAGCTTCACTGCTTCGCGGAGGATATCCCGGTGGACAAGAGCGAATTCCAGGTGGACGGTCACTACGCCGTCACGCTGAAAGACGAAAACGGCAAGCTGCGCCCTGCCAACATCTATGTGCACGACATGCAGGACGACTACATGATCGCGCGCCGGACCTCCGGTGGCGATGTCGGGTTACTGTTCAAGATGAGCTATGACGACGTGGTCAAGATCGTGCGCACCCACAAGGTGCTGGACCGCAAGAAGTTCATGGTGCCCGAGGCGATGCTGAAGCCGAAACTGTGGGAAACCCGCGACAGCATGCGCACCTATTCGTCGGCGCCGGGGCTTGGCAAGTAACCACGCCCCCCGGCATGTCCGCATGCGAGGGCCGGCGCCCGTCGGTCCTCGCGGCATGCATGCCCTTTCCCATTTCCTGCTCGCCGCCCTGCTGATACTCGCGAGCCTGGCGGCGACGCCCACCCACGCCAGCGGTGTATCCCTGCCCGATCTCGGCGAGGCTTCCGGAGGCGTACTGACGCCGGCGGAAGAGCGCGAACTCGGCCGCTCGCTGTTGCGCGAGGCTCGCCGTACCGCCCCCCTGGTCACGGACCCCGAGGTCGTCTTCTACGTCGACTCGCTGGGACGCCAGCTACTGGCCAATGCACCCAGCGCGGACGGACCGTTCTACTTCCTGACCATCGACAATGACCAGGTCAATGCCTTCGCGATGCCCGGCGGCATCATCGGCATCCATGCCGGACTGATGCTCGAGGTGCGTGACGAGGCGGAGCTCGCGGCCGTCATGGCACACGAGATCGCCCACGTGACCCAGCGCCACATCGCACGCATGTTCGCGCGGGGGCGCGACATCAACTTCACGACCGGTCTGGCGATCCTGGCCGGCATCCTCGCCTCGGCGGTAGACCCCACCCTGGGCTCGGCCGTCATCACCGGCGGCGTGGCAAGCGGCATCCAGCAACAGATCAACTTTACACGCACCAACGAAACCGAGGCCGACCGCGCCGGGATGCAGATCCTGGAGGGCACCGGATTCGACCCGCACGCGATGGCGGATTTCTTCGAACGTCTGCAGGAGCTCTCGCGTGGCGTCGGCGACCAGGTGCCGGAATACCTGCGCACCCACCCCGTGACCCTCGACCGCATTACCGATGCCCGCAACCGCGCCAGCCAGATGGCCGCCACCGACACCCGGGACCGCGGCCCCGAATTCCAGTGGATGCAGGCACGAGTCCAGGCCCTGAAGGATCCGCGGGGCACCCTGGAACGCATCCGCGCGACCGACTCACCCTCTGCGTCACAACGCTACGGGGCGGCCGTCGCACATCTTGAACGGGGCGAGCCCCGCCGCGCGCGCGAACAGCTCGAGCGCATCGACGCCGCGGACGCGCCCGGCCTCACCCACGAACTCGCGTTCACCGCGCTGCTGCGCGAGGAAGGCGAGCACGAAGACGCGCTGGAGCGCCTGCAGGATCTGGATGCGGTGTACCCCGGTCACCCGGTCATCCGCGAGCGGCTGGCCCGCGTCCACCGCGACATCGGTCAGCCCGACCGCGCCATTCGCATCCTGTCCGACATGATCCGCCAGGAAACCGCACCCAATCCGGAGCTTCTGCGCCTGCAGGCCGATATCGCCGACGCGGCCGGGTATATTACAATCAGTCGGGAAGCCATGGCCGAATACTTCTTCCACCGCGCCCAGTACGAAGAGGCGGTCCGGCAATTCGAGGCTGCCATGGATGCCTCGGACGCCAGCGAGCAAGACCGCCAGCGGATCGAGGGCAAACGCGATTCGGCCCGCGAGACTGCGCGGGACGCCCGCGAGGAGCGCCGGTAACCGATCACGCGACGGGAATGTTCCCGCCGGTCGGCTCGTCTATCCAGCGGCACATTACCAGCGCGACCCATTCATCAACGACCAATCCGGAATAGAGAGGTAGGATTCCTCATGCACATCTCACGCCGAGAATTCATGCAGTTGCTGGCCGCCGCCAGCGCCGCCGGTTTGCCCCTGGGCACGGCCGCCTGCAGCGATAACAAGGGCGGCACCGCGGGTGACCCGTATGACACTCTGGATCGCTTCGGCAACGTGCACCTGCTGCACTACACCGACTGCCACGCCCAGCTGAAACCCGTCTACTTCCGCGAACCGAACATGAACCTCGGCGTGACGGACATGCGCAACCGGCCCCCGCACATCGTGGGCGAGCAGTTCCTGAAGCACTACGACATCGATCGCAACAGCATCTACGCGCACGCCTACACTAACCTGAACTTCATGGAAGCGGCCGAACAGTACGGTCGCGTCGGTGGCTTCGCGCACCTGAAGACCCTGGTCGACAAGCTACGCGACTCCCGTCCGAACGCACTGCTTCTGGACGGCGGCGACACCTGGGGCGGGGGCTCCGGCTCCGCGCTGTGGACCAACGCGCAGGACATGGTGGATGCGCAGAAACTGCTGGGCATCGACGTCATGACCGGTCACTGGGAGTTCACCTACGGCTCCGACCGCGTGGAGGAGGTCGTGAAGGGCGACTTCGCCGATGCCGGCATCGACTTCGTCGCCCAGAACGTGCGCGACGTCGACTGGGGTGACCGCGTCTTCAAACCCTACGTGATCCGCGAGATGAACGGCGTGAACGTCGCAGTCGTCGGCCAGGCATTCCCCTATACCCCAATCGCCAATCCGCGCTGGATGATCGAACAGTGGTCCTTCGGCATCCGTCCGGACGAGATGCAGGAGACCGTCAACGACGCGCGCGCCGAAGGGGCCGAGATCGTGGTGGCCCTCTCGCACAATGGCATGGACGTGGATATCAAGATGGCCGGCCTGGTCGAAGGCCTGGATGCCATCATGGGCGGCCACACCCACGACGCCGTCCCGCAGCCCCTTCCGGTGGAACGCCCCGACGGCGGCACCTGCCTGGTCACCAACGCCGGCTCGAACGCCAAGTTCGTCGGTGTGCTCGACTTCGATTTCCGCGACGGTGAGATCAAGGATTGGGAATACCGTCTGGTGCCGGTGTTCGCCGAAATGCTGCCGGAAGACCCGGAAATGGCCTCGTTCATCCACAACATGCGCAACAGCGAGGTTACCTGGAAAGACGAGACCTTCAACATGGAAGAGAAGCTGTCCGAGGAACTGGCCGTCACCGACGACCTGCTCTACCGCCGGGGCAATTTCAACGGCACCTTCGACCAGCTCATCTGCGATGGCCTGATCGAATACAACGATGCCCAGATTTCCTTCTCCCCGGGTTTCCGCTGGGGCACCACGGTACTGCCGGGCATGCCGATCACCTTCGAGCACGTGATGGACCAGACGGGCCTGACCTACCCGGAGATGACCCGCAACACCTTCACCGGGGCCCAGATCAAGGACATCCTGGAAGACGTGGCGGACAACCTTTACAACACCGATCCGTTCTATCAGCAGGGTGGCGACATGGTCCGCGTCGGCGGCCTGAAATACGCCATCGACCCGACCGCCGAGATCGGCAACCGCATCTCCGAGATGGAACTGGATGGCCGGAAGCTGGACGCCGACAAGGAATACGTCGTTGCCGGCTGGGCCAGCGTGCAGCAGAGCGTGCCCGGCGGCGTCGGGGTCGACATCTGGGATGGCATCGCCGAATACCTGCGCAGCCAGGACGGCAACGTACGCATCAGCGACCTCAACGAACCGAAGGTCAAGGGCATTGGCGAGGACAACCTCGGCTACGTCCCGACCACCGAGGACATGTACCGCAAGTCCTGACCGGTCCGCATCCACTCCGGGGGTCGCCCCGGAACCAGAAAGCCCCGCTAATGCGGGGCTTTTTTGTGCCCGCCCGCGGGCCGACCGTCTTCCGGACGTGCCGTCCGGAACCCCGGCGTGCGGGTTTCCATCCAGCGCCCGCCGGCATCGCGACAGACGGCGCCGGTGATCGCCTCGGGGTATACGTCCACCGTGGCCTGAGCGTGCACCTGGTACTCGCGACAGTCCTGCCCCGAGGGGCGGTAGGTGCAGATCGCGGTGGCTTGATACTAACGTCCTGCCTGCAGGTGACGCCCGGCCGACATCGGGCGCTCCGATACCAAATCCAGCGCACGCCCCCGCATCCGCGCCCGTCACCCATGCTGCGGCCCGCCGAGCCACCCACGCTCGTGCCCGCCAGCGTCCCGGCCATGTGATCGCCGCGGCACGCCGGCGCCCACCGCCGAACAGAGGCACAGGGAATCGACTCACGCCAACGGCGCTTCTCGAGGCAAACGGACACGTTAGGAAAATGGTGGGCCGTGTAGGAATCGAACCTACAACCAATGGATTAAGAGTCCACTGCTCTACCAATTGAGCTAACGGCCCCCGGAACAAAAAGGGGATGGGGTGACCGATGGGACTCGAACCCACGACAACCGGAGTCACAATCCGGGACTCTACCAACTGAGCTACGGTCACCACCGTGTCACTGTACAGCTACTTGCGCGAAGGGCTGCTCTGGCGCGCCCGGCAGGACTCGAACCTGCAACCGTCGGCTTAGAAGGCCGATGCTCTATCCGGTTGAGCTACGAGCGCGTTACCGCCCAGCACTGGGGCCATGGCACCTGATCCGGGCCTGCCTGAACATCCAGGCCGGGAGCCATGGTCGGGGTAGAGGGATTCGAACCCCCGACATCCTGCTCCCAAAGCAGGCGCGCTACCAGACTGCGCTATACCCCGTCGAGCCGTCCCCGCTAAAGGGCCTACACAGCGAGCGCAGGATGGTAGCCCTCGCGGGGACCACAGGTCAAGATGAACCACGAAATTCCGGCCGCGATCCGTCCTCTCGAACCGCGTCTCGTGATACCGTCTATCCGGAACATTCGCAAGGTAGCGACACAGGGGGGGGGACGGATGCTCAACTGGGTAGCCAGTACGACCATCGTGCTGGGGGCGGCGGGCCTCCTCTTCGCCCAGTGGAAACTCGCCCAGCTGCTGCGCGAGCTCCCGGAGAGCCGCGTCCGCACCGGCTGGAAGCTGATGACCTTCCTGGTTCCGTTGTTCACCCTGGGCTATTTCGGCTACATCCCGATGAACTGGGGTCTATACCAAGGTTTCCCGGATCTGCTGGTTCCCGTCATCTTCCTGCTGGGCGGGTGTTTCGTCTGTACCGTGGTCGCCCTGACCCACAGTTCCGTGGAAAACATCCGCCGGATCACGCGACTGGAGCACGAATCCATCACCGATCCGCTGACCGGCCTGTTCAACCGCCGGCACATGGATCGCAGGCTGGATGAAGAGGTCTCCCGCGCTCGGCGCTATGGCCAGCCGCTGTCCCTCGTGATGCTGGACATCGACGAATTCAAGCCGATCAACGACCGTCTGGGCCACCTGGTCGGCGACTACATCCTGACCACCCTCGCCGAGCGCATGCAGCGGGTACTGCGGCGCTCCGACCTGGCCGCTCGCTTCGGTGGAGAGGAGTTCGTGGTCATTGCCCCACACACTGACCTGGACGCCGCCATCGCCCTGGGCGACAAGCTTCGGAACGCCGTCGCCGGCACCCCGATCACCCTCACCGGACACCAGGCGGCCCCGCCCTGCGCGCCGGACACTCTGACGGTCACCGTAAGCGTCGGCATCGCCAGCCTCTCCACTGACCCGCCATCCAGTGACACCGCGGAGACCCTGATCGCGCGCGCCGACGATGCGCTCTATCGTGCCAAGCAGGACGGACGGAACCGCTGCGAGGCCAGCCCCGTCGCCACCGGCCTGTCAGCCGCCCTCTAGGCGTCTATCCGGCATCCACGAACGAACCGGGTTCCCGCCCCGATGCGGCTTGAGCGTCCGCCCCCGCCGTGGGAAGATCGCGGGCATTCCCCCAAGGCGAGATCCCATGACGGCCCAGCTCATCGACGGACGCGCGATCGGACAAAGCCACCGCGCCCGGATCGCGACCGAGATCGAATCCATGACCGCCCGCAACCTGCGGCCGCCGGGTCTCGCCGTGGTACTGGTCGGGACCAATCCGGCCTCCGAAGTCTATGTGCGCAACAAGCGCAAGGCCTGCGAACAGGTGGGCGTGGTCTCGCACTCCTACGACCTGCCGGCCGGAACGCCGCAGACCGACCTGCTGGCACTGATCGACCAGCTCAACGCCGACCGCACCATCGACGGGATCCTGGTCCAGCTTCCGCTGCCCGATCACATCGACCCGGAAACGGTGATCGAGCGCATCTCCCCGACCAAGGACGTGGACGGCTTCCATCCGTACAACGTCGGCCGCCTGGTGGCGCGCGTTCCGCGCCTGCGCCCTTGCACGCCCTGGGGCGTTATCCAGCTGCTGCGGCATATCGAGGAACCGTTCAAGGGCCGCACGGCCTGCGTCATCGGCGCCTCCAACATTGTCGGGCGCCCGATGGCACTGGAATTGCTGCTGGCTGGCGCAACCCCGACCATCTGCCACCGCTTCACCCCGGATACCGCCGCCATTGCACGACAGTCCGACATCGTCGTCGCTGCGGTCGGCAAGCCCGGTCTGGTCAAGGGCGACTGGATCAAGCCCGGCGCCACGGTCATCGACATTGGCATCAACCGCCGCGACGACGGTACCCTTTGCGGCGACGTGGCGTTTGACGCCGCCGCCGAGAAGGCCGCCTGGATCACCCCCGTTCCCGGCGGCGTCGGGCCGATGACCGTCGCCATGCTGCTGGACAACACCCTGCGTGCCCGCGCCTTCGGGACGCACGAGGCGGGCTAGGGCAAGGCGTCATCCGGCCGTGGCGATCTCCTGCGCGGCCCGCAGCCGCGCCCGCACCCGC
Organism: Thioalkalivibrio sp.; assembly: GCF_041685615.1. Lineage (GTDB taxonomy): Bacteria > Pseudomonadota > Gammaproteobacteria > Ectothiorhodospirales > Ectothiorhodospiraceae > Thioalkalivibrio. The sequence goes on along the minus strand of NZ_JAWLFK010000036.1, from coordinate 4,772 downwards.
TCGCGACCCAAATATTCCCAGATCCGCGGCAACTCGGGGCCAAAGGTCTGCCCGGACAACGCGGCGCGCAGGGGCATGAACAGCTTGCGTCCCTTGGCGCCCGTCGCCGCACCAACGGCCTTGGCCAGCGCCGAAAAATCCTCGGCGTCGTCCAGCGCCTCCAGCGCCGCGCCATAAAACTCCGGCCCGGCGCCGATCAGCTCCTGGCGCGCGCTGTCGCTGTACGGCATGGGCTCGTCCGCGAAGGCCGCCACCCAGACCGGTACCTCGGCCGCCCGGCTGATGTTGTCACGCAGCAGACACGCCAATGCCGCCCGTTTCCCGGCGGCGACCCCCTCCAGCACCCCGGCCGCCTCCAGATAGGCCTGCAGCGCCTCGTCCGAAAGACCGCGCAGGGCTTCCGCCTGCCAGTGCTCCAGCTGCTGCGGATCATGCCGGGCCGCACTGTGCCCGATACGTTCCGGGCTGAAACCCGCGGCCAGCGCCTCGGCCGAGAGCAGCTCGTCCGATTCGAACCGATGCCCGAGCCGCGCCAGGTGGTTCAGGATCGCCAGCGGCAAGTAGCCGTCCGCGCGCAACTCCTCGACACTCGCGGACCCGTTGCGCTTGGACAGCGGCGCCCCGTCCTGCCCCATCACCAGCGGCAAGTGGTGATACGCCGGTGCCGAAAGCCCCAGCGCCTCCAGCAACAGCATCTGGCGCGGGGTGTTGGCGATATGGTCCTCGCCACGCACTACGTCGGTCACGCCCATCAGGGCATCGTCGATCGCGTTGGAGAAGAAAAAGGCCGGCGTACCATCGGAGCGACGGATGACGAAATCGCCGATCTGGTCGGTGCGAAAGCTGACCGGGCCGCGCACACCATCCTCGAAGTGCACCGTCCGCCCCAGTGGCACACGGAAGCGCAGCGTCGGCTTCTGGCCCTCGGCCTCGCGCCGGGCGACCTCGTCGGCACTCAGATGGGCACAGGTCCCGGGATAGCGCGGCGGCTTGCCCTGGGCGCGCATCCGCTTGCGCCCACGTTCCAGTTCGGCGGGCGAACAAAAGCACGGATAGGCCAGCCCCTGGTCGATCAACTGCCGGTAATAGCCAGCGTAGAGCTCGCCACGTTCGGACTGCGCATAAGGGCCGGCGTCGCCCCCGGCGCCGAATCCTTCGTCCCAGTCCAGCCCCAGCCAGCGCAGGTCGCGCTGCAAAGCCTCGACAAATTCCGGCCGCGAACGCTCGGCGTCGGTATCCTCAATCCGCAGCAGGAAATGCCCTCCGCGCGAGCGGGCCAGCAGCGCACTGAACAGCGCGGTGCGTACATTGCCCAGATGCAGCAAACCGGTGGGACTGGGGGCGAAGCGGGTTCGGGTCATCGTGTTCGTCATCGCGCGCATGGTAGCGGAGCGCCCGCGGGCCCACCAGCGCCGCGACCCCACATCCAGCCGGCGTGCTGGCAGGCCCCGCCGGTGGCGGGTACCATTGCCGACGTTCATCCTCCAGAGGTCAGTCCAATGCAGCGCATCCGTATCCGGCTCGGCATCGTGCTGGCCACCCTGCTGATCACCCTCTTTACTTCAGGAGCCCTCATGGCCGATACCAACCCGCAGGTCGCGATCGAAACCAATCATGGCCGCATCGTGCTGGAACTCAATGCCGAAGCTGCACCGGAGACGGTCGCCAACTTCCTGTCCTACGTGGATGACGGCTTTTACGACGGCACGATCTTTCACCGCGTGATCCCGGGCTTCATGGTCCAGGGTGGTGGATTCGACAAGGGCATGGACCAGAAGTCCGCTGGCGAGCCGATTCGCAACGAAGCGGACAATGGCCTGAAGAACGAGGTCGGTGCGGTCTCCATGGCGCGCACCCAGGACCCGCATTCCGCCACCGCCCAGTTCTTCATCAACGTGAACGACAACGACTTCCTCAACCACACCGCGCCGAACGCGCAGGGCTGGGGTTATGCCGTATTCGGCAAGGTCACCGAGGGCATGGACGTCGTGCGCCAGATCGAGGGCATGCCCACCGGACGCTCCGGCATGCACCAGGATGTGCCGCAGGAGCCGGTCGTGATGGAAAGCGTCAAACGCGTCGAGGACTAGGCCGGCCGTGAGTCCCCGCGCGCCGGCCCTGGTCATCTCCGACCTGCACCTGGATCGCGAACCCGGCCCCCTGCTGGAGGCCGTGCTCGCGTTTCTGGAAGGGCCAGCGCGCACGGCCTCCGCTCTGTACATCCTCGGCGACCTGTTCGAGTACTGGGTCGGCGACGATGCCGGCTTTCCCGCCGCCGAACGTCTCGCCGCTGGCCTGAAGTCACTGGATATCCCGGTTTCCTTTATCCATGGCAACCGGGATTTTCTCGTGGGGGAGGCCTACGCCGCACGCGCCGGGATGCAGCTCGCTCCCGACCCCCTGCACGTGGCCCTGCCCTGCGGACCCGCCGTGCTCCTGCACGGCGACTCCCTGTGTACCGACGACACCGAACACATGGCCTTTCGCCAACAGGTACGCAGCGGCGAGTGGCAGCAGGCGTTCCTGGCCCATCCGCTGGAAGAACGCATCCGCCAGGCCGAGGACATGCGTGCCACCAGCCGTGACAAGAGCCAGATAAAGGCCGCCGCGATCATGGACGTGAACGACACTGCAGTTGCCGACGTCTTCCGCGATGCCGACGTCCCGCTGATGATCCACGGCCACACCCACCGCCCGGCGATCCACGAAGTCAGCGTCGACGGCCAGCCCCGTCAGCGCTGCGTCCTGCCCGCCTGGGACGAACACCCGGGATATCTGGAGATCAACGCGGCAGGTCCCATCCTCCGCCGGCTGGATGGCTCGCCCTACCCCAAGCAACTGCTGCACGCCTGAGTTCCAGCGCGATGCCGGCTGGGCCAGTGCTCGGCGCTGGTGTTTACGATGCCTTCGGCCGGGGCGCCGGCCTTGCTGTGGCCTGGGTCTCTAGCTCCACCATCTCGGATTCGGTGAAACCGGCGGCGCGGCGCGCCGCGTGCGCGAACGGCGGGCGCACGCGGCCGGGCATGTACTCGGCCAGCAGGGCGAGGAACACCGGTTCGGGATCGAGCCCGCGCGCCCGGGCCAGCTCGCGGAACCAGCGGGTCCCGATCGCCACGTGCGCGACCTCCTCGCGCTGGATGATCTCCAGCAGTGCGACAGTATCGCGATCACCCGCCGCCTCCAGCCGCTGGATCATGCCCGGGGTTACGTCCAGCCCGCGTGCCTCCAGCACCCGCGGCACCAGCGCCATGCGCACCATTACGTCGTGATCGGTCGCCAGAGACGCCTCCCACAAACCGTTGTGGGCCGGCAGCTCGCCGTAGTCCGCACCCAGCTCGAGGAGCCTCGCGCGCAGCAACCGGAAGTGCCGCGCCTCCTCGGCCGCGACCTGCAGCCAGTCGCTGACAAACGGCGCCGGCATGTCACGGAATCGGTACACGGCATCCAGTGCCAGATTGATCGCATTGAATTCGATATGCGCCACCGCATGCACCAGCGCCACGCGACCGGCTGTGGTGTGCAACCCACGCCGCGGCAGATCCCTCGGATGCACCAGGACGGGCTGCCTGGGGCGCCCCGGCACCTCCATGCGTCCCGGGGTCGAAGCATCCGATTCCTCCAGCTCACCCGCCCACCAGGCGCGCACAAGCTCCAGCACGCGCTCGCACTTCGCCTCCGGATCACAATCGCGCAGGGCTTCCTCGGCCGCCGGGTAGACGGCCGGACAGGGACGCGGTCTTTCGTTCATGCCGTTGCCTTTCCTTGTCGTCACGGGCCATCAAGCCCGGACGAGCACGTTCACCATCATGCCGTTGTCTTCGTGCTCCAGGTTATGACAGTGGAACACGTAGAGCTGGTCACCATCGTAGTCATGGGTGAAGTCGAGCGCGATGCGCACCGTCTCCCCCGGCCACAGCAGGACCGTGTCCTTCCAGCCCAGGTCCGCGACCGTCAGTCCTTCTTCGTTCACCGCCTGCTGGCGCACAAAGTCCGGACCGCCCGAGCGCGACAGCACCTGGAACGAGAAGCCATGGATATGCATCGGGTGCGGCATGCTGCGGTCCGCATTGCGGATGGTCCAGACCTCCCGGGTGTTGGCATCCACCTCGATCGGCACCCGGTCAGGATCGTACGTCTCTCCGTTGATGCGCCACTGCATCGGCGCCATGTCCAGACGGATATCCCGCTCGCCGGCATCCGTCACGTCGATGGGCTCGATCCGTGACAAGCGCTTGGGCACCTCGGCGGTGACCGCCTCGCCCTCGCGGACCACGAACTCGAGCAATGCGAGTGGATCGCCGTCGTGCATGCCGCCACCCATCATGCGACCCATGCCGCCGCCCATGCCACGCCCCATCATTCCGCCGCCCATGCCGCGCCCCATCATTCCGCCGCCCATGCCGCCACCGGCCATTGGGTCGAATTCCAGGCTGTGCAGCTCGACCCGGTCGCCTGCGGCAAACGCGGCGAAGTCGATCAGGACCTCCAGTCGTTCTCCCGGCGAAAGGAAGGCCTCCCGGGCCTCCCGGGGCGACTCCAGTAGCCCTGCGTCCGTGCCGATGACCCGGAACGGAATGGCCTGACCCTCGGCGCGCAGGGCCAGGCGGTAGATCCGGGCGGTGGAGCCGTTCAGCAGGCGCAGGCGATGGATGCGCCGCTCCACCTCGTGCGTCGCCGCCGGCGTCATATTCACCAGCACCTCGTCGCCGAGATAGCCCATCATCCGATGCATCGGGTTCGGCCGGTACACCAGATGGCCAAGCCGGTCGAAG
>NZ_JAWLFK010000035.1:0-26964 GCF_041685615.1 Thioalkalivibrio sp. | reverse complement strand
GGCAGATCGGAGATGTCGATCCGCGCCGGATCCACGTCTTCCAGCTCCCCGGTATCGGTGTGGAACAGGTGGTGGTGGGGATCCAGGTTGGAGTCGTAGAACAGCTTCGCGGGGTCGATCAGGACCTCGCGCACCAGCCCCTTCTCGGCGAACAGGTTCAGGGTGTTGTACACCGTGGCCTTGGAGACGCGCGACGCTTGCCGCATGAGCTGCGCAAGGATCTGCTCGGCACTGAGGTGCTGGTGGCGGGCGAACATCACGCGGGCAATCTCGACGCGCTGCTCGGTCGGGGAGATCGCGTGATCGCGCAGCAGTTCGCGCGCCGCGTCGACCGGGAGCAGTTCCGGATTGTTGGAGTCGATGTTCATGATTCCGACGATATAACAGGGGTCTGGAGCAAGTCCATATCCCGCTTTCCGGGGATGATAGGACCGGGAAGCCTGATAGAATGAAGGAGTGGAGCGGGTGATGGGAATCGAACCCACATTAAGAGCTTGGGAAGCTCCCGTTCTACCATTGAACTACACCCGCTAGCGCCGCCGATTGTAGGCCTTGTCGGCCGCCGGCTCAACGGTCCACGATGCCAGACGAAGAAACCATGCAGATCCAGCTGAACGGCGAACCCTTCGAACTTCCCGATGATCGCGAGGCCACCCTGGCGGCGCTGATCGAGGCGCGCGGCCTGGGCGGTCGCCGCCTGGCCGTGGAAGTAAACGAGGAGCTGGTGCCGCGCAGCGCACACGCTGCGCACCCGCTGCGGCCCGGCGACCGCGTGGAGATCGTGCAGGCGATCGGGGGCGGCTAGGAGAGCGCTGGCATCAGCGGGTCCCCTGGCCGCACGGCCCGCAACCACATTCAACGAAGGAAGCACCATGACCCAATCGGCCGCAGCAAACGCCGACGACCTGTTCCGCGTGGGCTCGCGCGAATTCGCCTCCCGCCTACTGGTGGGGACCGGCAAGTACCGCGACCTGGACCAGACCCGCGACGCCATCGAGGCCAGCGGGGCGGAGATCGTGACCGTTGCGATCCGCCGCACCAACATCGGCCAGAATCCGGACGAGCCCAACCTGCTGGACGTGATCTCGCCGGAGCGCTACACCCTGCTGCCGAACACCGCCGGCTGCTTCAACGCCGAGGACGCCATCCGCACCTGCCGCCTGGCGCGCGAACTGCTGGACGATCACAACCTGGTGAAGCTGGAGGTCCTGGGCGACGAGAAGACCCTGTACCCGGATGTGTTCGAGACGGTGAAGGCGGCCGAGACGCTGGTGGCCGAGGGCTTCGACGTGATGGTCTACACCACCGACGACCCGCTGCTGGCAAAGCGCCTGGAAGACATCGGCTGCCTGGCCATCATGCCGCTGGCCGCGCCGATCGGCTCCGGACTGGGTATCCAGAACCGCTACAACATCCGTGAGATCGTCGAGAACGCCGGGGTCCCCGTGCTGGTGGACGCCGGGGTCGGCACCGCCTCGGATGCCGCGATCGCGATGGAGCTTGGCTGCGACGGCGTACTGATGAACACCGCGATCGCCGCCGCCGATGACCCGGTGCTGATGGCCTCGGCCATGCGCCACGCCATCGTGGGCGGGCGGCAGGCCTTCCTCGCCGGGCGCATGGCGCCGCGGCGCTACGCCTCGGCCTCCTCGCCGCAGACCGGCCTGTTCTTCAGCTGAAGATGAACGACCCTGCCAGCCACGGAACGAAGGCCCCGCCGTTCTACCGCCGCATCCGCAGCTTCGTGCGCCGCGAGGGCCGACTGACGCCGGGCCAGCAGCGGGCCCTGGACGAGCTGTTCCCGCTTTTCGGCCTGCAGCTTCCGGAACCGGCCAAACCCCTGGACCTCAACACGGTCTTCGGCCGCTCGGCGCCGGTTACGCTGGAAATCGGCTTCGGTGACGGCGAGAGCCTGGCCGAACAGGCGGCCCGCCAGCCGGAGCGCGACTTCATCGGCACCGAGGTCCACCGGCCGGGGGTCGGCCACCTGCTGCGCGACGTGGAGCAGCGCGGCCTGACCAACCTGCGGGTCAGCGGCACCGACGCGGTGGAGCTGCTGGAGCACTACCTGACACCGGACAGCCTGGACTGCGTGCAGGTTTTCTTCCCCGACCCGTGGCACAAGAAGCGCCACCACAAGCGTCGCCTGATCCAGCCAGGCTTCGTGCAGCATCTGGCCACGCGCATCCGGCCGGGCGGACGCTTGCACCTGGCCACCGACTGGGCCGAATACGCCGAGCACATGATGGCCGTGATGCAGGGATGCACCCCGTGGTTCGAGCCGGACGGTCCGGTTCCGGCACCCGGCCGGCCGCCGGAACGGCCGGAGACCAAGTTCGAGCGCCGGGGGTTGCGCCGCGGTCACACGGTCGCCGACCTGGTCTATCGTCGCACCCAAGCCCCGGCCGCCACGGACGCGGGATCATTCAGGCGTGCGCCTCCGCGGGAGGGAGAACCGGTCAGACGTCCTTGACCACCAGCACCGGGCAGTCGGCGCCGCCGATCACGCGCTCGGAGACGCTGCCCATCAGCAGGCGATTGAGGCCGGTACGACCATGGCTGCCGAGTACGATCAGATCGCGCCGGTCGCGATGGGCGATATCCAGCAGCGCGCGTTCCGGGCAACCTTCCTCGGTGGTGGCATCCGTCCTCAGCCCCCTCTCCCGGGCCTCGCCCTGCAGGCGCTGCACCGTTTCCACGCCCTCCTTGCGCCGGTCGTCGCTCTGGCCCGGAACCGCCACCGTCGCAATGGTAAGCGGAAGATCGCAGCAGCCCGCCAGCTCGATGGCGGCGAGTACGGCCTGGTCGCCCAGCCCGGAGCCATCCGTCCCCACCAGCAGCCCGCGGTGTGGCGCCTGCGCCTCCCGCGGGACGACCATCACGTTGCAAGGCGCCAGCCCGACGACCTTGCGCGTGGCGTCGCCCATCATCAGGCGCGCCAGCTCGCCACGCTCGCGGCGACCGATGACGAGTAGCCCGGCCTTGAACTCCTGGGCAATGGCGACGATCTCCTGGTGCCGGTCGACCCCGTGACGCAGAATCACCGACGCATCGACCCCGGCTTCCCGGGCACGCTTTTCCAGTCCATCCAGATCCCCCTGGCCCGCCACGCTGGTCTCGTGACTGCGCGGCGGGGCCAGGGCGTCGTGCTGGGTGTCCGTGGGGATGATGCGCGCGACGACCAGGCGCGCGCCACAGCGCGGCGCCAGGTTCAGAGCCACGTTCTCCGCGGCTTCGCTGAATTCGGAGCCGTCCGTCGCCAGGAGGATGGTCTCGAAACGGCGCAGCGGGGCATCGGATTCGGACATGCAGGGCCTCCACTGGACTTTTCCCAGCATAACCGGGACGCCAACAAACGCCAGTACACAGGATACCGCTGCGCGCCTGCCATCGGCGCATTTTTTGCGTCCGTGCCCGGGGGATGAAATAATCCCGCGCTTTCAAGGGAAAGGCGGAACCCATTTCGTCCGACCCGCCTCGGCGCCCGCGCCCGGCGCGCGACCCCTTATCGGCTTCGGGCCACGCGCCGCCCGGTGCGGGTCCTCAGGACACGGCTGGAACATGGAAAACCTTACGCTAACCACCGAGATGATCGTGGTGCTCGCCCTGCTTGCGTTCACGATCTTCCTGTTTGTTTCCGAGATCGTCCGGGTGGACCTCGCGGCCATCTCGGTGATGGTACTGCTGGGTCTGCTGACGCTGGTGCCCGGGCTCGGGATGCTGGTCGGCCAGGAAGAGCTGTTCAGCGGCTTCGCCTCCAACGCGGTGATCTCGATCATCGCGGTGATGATCATCGGTGCCGGCCTCGACAAGACCGGGGTGATGCACACGGTCGCGGCTTTCATCATGCGGGTGGGCGGCACCTCCGAGAAGAGCATCATCCCGACCGTCTCCGGCACGGTCGGCGTGATCTCCAGCTTCATGCAGAACATCGGCGCGGCCGCCTTGTTCATGCCGGTGATGAGCCGAATCTCCAACCGCCTGAACATCCCGCTGTCGCGCCTTCTGATGCCGATGGGCTTCGCCGCGATCGTGGGGGGCACCCTGACCCTGGTCGGGTCCAGCCCGTTGATCCTGCTGAACGACCTGCTGCCGTCCGACATGGAGCGGTTCGAACTTTTCGATGTCACCCCGATCGGCCTTGCCCTGCTGGTCACGGTCATCGTCTATTTTGTGGTGCTCGGACGCTTCGTACTGCCATCGGTAAAGACCAAATCCACCCAGCGCGAGAGCGCCCAGGACTACTTCCAGCGCGTCTACGGGTTGTCCTACGAGGTCCACGAACTGTTCGTGCCGGAAAACGACCCGCTGGTCGGGCGCACCGTCGCGGAAATCGAACGTGACACCGGGGTCGCCATCGTCGGCAGCTACGCCCGCGACCAGTTGCGGATCGCCCCCTGGACCGGCTTCGAAATCCAGCCCAACTCCCACCTGGCCGTGCTGGCCAGCCCCGAGCGCATGGAAACGGTGTGCGCAGGGACGCGCAAGCGTCCCACCACCAACCTGGACGTCTTCGCCAATGCGATGGACACCAGCCGCTCCGGGGTTGCGGAGGTCGCGATTGCCCCCGGCTCGAATCTGGTCGGCAAGACGGTTACGGAACTGGCGATGCGCCAGACCTACGGTCTGTCGGTCATGCGGATCCAGCGCGGCAACGAGACCTATGGCGAGGGGCTGCGGGAGATCCCGCTGGAGACCGGCGACATCCTGGTGGTGCACTGCACCTGGGAATCACTCGCCCGGCTGGAACAGGACCGCGACTTCGTGGTGATCACCTCGGACTACCCGCACGAGGAACTGGTGCCGTCGAAGGTGCCGCACGCCCTGTTTTTCCTGGCGCTGACCGTGGGCCTGATCGTGTTCACCGACCTGATGCTGTCGGTCGCGCTGCTCACCGGGGCGCTGGGCATGATCCTGACCGGCGTGATCAGCCTCGACAACGCCTACCGCGCGGTCAGCTGGAAAACGGTCTTCTTGCTGGCGTCCCTGATCCCGCTGGGAATGGCCGTGGAAAACACCGGTACGGCCGCGTGGATCGCGCAGAACACGCTGGAAATGCTGGGGACCGTGCCGCCCTGGGTGCTGCAGGCAACCATCTTTGCCCTGGCCACCTTTTTCACCCTGGTCATGTCCAACGTGGGCGCGACCGTATTGCTGGTTCCGCTGGCGATCAACTTCGCAATCGCCGCACAGGCCGCGGGCATGGACGCCGACCCGCGCGTGTTCGCGCTGACCGTCGCGATTGCAACCTCGAATTCCTTCCTGATCCCGACCCACCAGGTGAACGCCCTGATCATGGGCCCCGGTGGCTACCGGGTGAAGGACTACATGAAGGCGGGCGGCATTATGACCATCCTGTTTGCCGTGGTCGCCATGTTCATGCTCAACCTGATTTTCTAGTCTGTTTCACGCAATTTTTCGCAGCCCGTTTGCAAGGAGAAACTCCATGTCCCAGAAACATCCCGTGATCGCGGTGACCGGTTCCTCGGGTGCCGGCACCTCCACCGTGAAGCGCTCCTTCGAGTCGATCTTTCGTCGCGAACAGATCAACCCGGTCGTGATCGAGGGCGACAGCTTCCACCGCTATGACCGCAAGGCAATGAAGGAGGCCATGCAGAAGGCCGCCAGCGACGGCAACCACCACTTCTCGCATTTCGGGCCCGACGCCAACCTCTTTGATCGCATCGAGGGCCTGTTCAAGACCTACGGCGAGACCGGTCAGGGCGAGAAGCGCTACTACCTGCACTCCGACGAAGAGGCCGCCGCCCACAATGAGCGCCTCGGCACCAACTTGGGTCCGGGCGAGTTCACTCCCTGGGAAGAGATCCAGCCGGGTACCGACCTGATGTTCTACGAGGGCCTGCACGGCCTGGTCGTGGACGGCGACGTGAACGCCGCGCAGCACGTGGATCTGGGCATCGGCGTGGTGCCGATCGTGAACCTCGAGTGGATCCAGAAGATCTTCCGCGACAACGCCGAGCGCGGCTATTCCGCCGAGGCCATCGTCGACACGATCCTGCGCCGCATGCCGGACTACGTGAACTACATCACCCCGCAGTTCGGCTACACCGACATCAATTTCCAGCGCGTGCCGACCGTGGACACCTCCCACCCGTTCATTGCGCGCGCAGTGCCGACCCCGGACGAGTCGATGGTCGTCATCAGCTTCAAGGATCCGTCGAAGTTCGGCATCGACTTCCCGTACCTGCTGAACATGATCCCCGACTCCTTCATGTCCGATCCCAAGACCCTGGTGGTGCCGGGCGGCAAGATGAGCTTCGCGATGGAGGTCATCCTGGGCCCGATCATCCACGAGATGCTTTCGCGCCGCAGCTGATCGAGCAGCACGACGGAAGTTCCCTAGCCCCGCTCCGGCGGGGCTTTTTTCGTTCGGGGGCGCACATTCGGCTAGGATTCGGGCTTTATCCGGAAAGGACGGAGTTGGCGTGTTGGGACTCTTCGGGCCACGGCCGGCCCAGCAGATGGAGCGCTTTCGCGGCCGCTACACCGGCCGCTCCCTGATCGTTCATCAGGGCTTCACCGGCGACTGGCTGGAGGAGCTGCTGAAGCAGCCGGGCGGCGGCGGTCACTTCCGCATCGACAGCCGCGCCCTGCCACGACGGCGGCCAAGCCCCGTGGAGTGGCTGCTGCAGACCCACATCCTGCCGCTGGAGCTGCCGCAGCCCCTGTTTCTGGACGTGCGCGAGGATGCCATCCTGATCCGTCACCTGAAGCGCGGAGAGCATACGGTGCATCCCTCCGAGATCGCGTGGTTCCTGGAAGAACTGGACACACGCCACCACGCCCGCCTGGTCTTCGCCGAAGACGGCGGCCTGAACGTGCACACCGGCCTGCCGGTCGACGACAACGAGGCCCTCAGCATGCTGGAGCATATCGGTTTATGACCACCGCTTTTCGGAGTGCCACCGCCCGGGGCGACGAACCCCGGGCCCTGGCCGACGCCCTGGTCGCCGAGCTTGGCGATTCGCCGGCGAGTGGCGAGGGCCAGGTCCGGGTCGGCTTCATCTATCTCTCCGACGCCCTCAGCCGCCACGCCCGCACCCTGCTTCAGCGCCTGCGCGAGGGGCTGGGCGTGGATCATTTCGTCGGCGGCATGGCCATGGCCGTCATCGGGCCGCACGACGAACTCTACGAGCAGCCCGGCGTGACCCTGATGATCGGCGAATTCGCGGCCAGTAGCGTCCGCGTCATCTACCACCCGGTGCGCAGCTTTGACGAACTGGCGAAGGCGCTGGACGGCTTCCTCGATCCGCAGACCCCGGGCCGGCTGATTCTGAACGCCGACCCGCGCACGGAGGGGCTGGAAGGCATCCTGACCGAGATTGGCGAGCGGACCGCCTGGTTTGCCACCGGCGGGGTGAATTCCGGCGATGACGGCGTAGTGCAGATCGCCGACGGCGTAGCCGCCTCCGGCATCACCGGGCTGGCCTTGCGCGATGACGTCGCGATTGCCGCGCGCCACAGCCAGGGCTGCACGCCGCTGCCCGGTCAGCACGAGCTGACGGAGACCTGGCGCAACATTATCGTGCGCCTGGACGGCCAGCAGGCCCTGCCGGCGTTCAAGGGCATCATTGGCGATGTCCTGTCGCGCGACCTGGAGCGGGCGCTGGGCTACATCCTGGTCGGTTTCCCCATCCCCGGCTCGGATACCGGCGACTATCGCGTACGCAATATCATCGGCATCGACCTGGACCAGCAGGTGCTGGCGGTCGGCGAGATGCTGGAGCCGGGCTCGCAGATCCTGTTCGTGCGCCGCGATGGCCAGGCGGCCATCGAGGACCTGGAGCGCATGCTGGATCAGATTCGCGCGCAGGCGCCGAACGGCATTCGCGGGGCCATCTACGTCTCCTGTGTCGGGCGCGGCCGCCATCAGTTCGCGCAGGAAGGCGCGGAACTGGGTATCGTGCAGAAACATCTGGGCGACGTGCCGCTGGTCGGCTTCTTTGCCAACGGCGAGATCTTCGCCAACCGCCTGTACGGCTACACCGGGGTGCTGACCCTGTTTACCTGAACCACCAAGGGAACCGCGCATGCAATACCGCAAACTGGGACGGACCGACATCGAGGTCAGCCTGATCGGCCTGGGCACGATGACCTGGGGCGAACAGAACACCGAGGCCGAGGCCCACGAGCAGCTCGACTACGCGCTCGAGCAGGGCGTGAACCTGATCGACGCCGCCGAGATGTACCCCGTGCCCCCGCGCGAAGAGACCCAGGGGCTGACCGAGACCTACATCGGGAACTGGCTGGCGGCGCGCGGCAACCGCGACCAGATCGTGCTGGCCAGCAAGGTCGCCGGCCCCGGCATGATCGGCTACCTGCGCGGCGGCCCGAAGCTGGACCGCAAGCACATCGAGCAGGCCCTGAACGACAGCCTGAAGCGGCTACAGACCGACTACCTGGACCTCTACCAGGTGCACTGGCCCGCCCGCTCCACCAACTTCTTCGGCCAGCTGGGCTATGTCCACAAGGCGGACGATGATGCGACCCCGATCGAGGAGACCGCCGAGGCCCTGAAGGCCGTGGTCGAAAGCGGGCGCGTGCGCACCATCGGCATCTCCAACGAGACCCCCTGGGGCTTCATGGAATGGATCCGCGCGCATGACCGCGGGTTGTCCGAGCGGATTGTCTCCATCCAGAACCCTTACAACCTGCTCAACCGTAGCTTCGAGGCGGGACTGGCCGAGATGGCCATCCGCGAGGACGCGGGGCTGCTGGCCTACTCGCCGCTGGCCTTCGGCATGCTCTCCGGCAAGTACCTGGACGGCGCCAAGCCCGAGGGCGCGCGCCTGACCCTGTTCGAGCGCTTCCAGCGCTACAGCAACGCATCCGGGCTGGCCGCCACCGCCGAGTACGCCGGGCTCGCCGCCGAACACGGGCTGACCCCGGCCCAGCTGGCGCTGGCCTTCGTCAACCAGCAACCCTTCGTGACCAGCAACCTGGTCGGCGCAACCACCATGGAACAGCTGCGCGAAAACATCGCGACCGTGGACATCAACCTCTCCGATGCGGTGCTGGAGGCCATCGAGGGCATCCACGCCCGCTACACCTACCCCTGCCCCTAGTCGAAACCGGGGCGATGGACCTGATCGATACGCATGTCCATCTGGATCTGGACGCGTTCGATCCGGACCGTCCGATGGTGCTGGAGCGCGCTCGGGTCGCCGGCGTGGGCGAACTGGTCCTGCCCGGCGTCACACGGGCGCGCTGGCCCGACCTGGACGCGCTGCACCGGCAGTACGCGGGCCTGCATGTTGCCTACGGCCTGCATCCGATCTTCCTGCAGGACCACGCGGACGCCGATCTGGACGCACTGGAGACCTGGCTGGACGCCCACCCGGAGACCGTCGCCGTCGGCGAGATCGGGCTGGATGGATCCCAGGAGGACCTCGACTGGGACCGCCAGTGGCACTACTACACGCGACAGCTGGCCATCGCCCGGGAACGCGACCTGCCCGTGATCATCCACAGCCGGCGGGCGCTGGACGAGGTCCTGAAGGGCCTGCGCCAGTACGAAGGCGTCACCGGCATCCTGCACGCCTTCATCGGCAGCCCGCAGCAGGCCCGGCAGGCGGTGGATCTTGGCTGCTGCCTCGGGATCGGCGGCCCCGTGACCTATGAGCGCGCCAAGAAACTGCACCGCGTCGTGCGCGAGGCCCCGCTGGAGGCCCTGGTGGTCGAAACCGATGCCCCCGACCAACCCCTGGCCGGGCACCAGGGCGAGCGCAACGAGCCGGCCATGACCGCCGGGGTCAACCGCCGACTGGCGGCCCTGCGGGACATGGACCCGACCGAGATGGCTATAATCACGTCACAAAATGCCCGCCGGATCCTCCGGCTGCCGACCGGCCCCCGCGCATGAGCCTCCACGCCGACGCCCTGCAAAATCCCTACACCGAACGCACGGATCTGCTGCTGGGGCACGACGTGACCGCGCGCCTGCGCGACCGGCATGTCTTCATCGCCGGGCTCGGCGGGGTGGGCAGCTACGCCGCCGAGGCGATCGCGCGGGCCGGGGTCGGGCGCATGACCCTGGCCGATCACGACGTGGTCGGGGCCTCCAACCTGAACCGCCAGCTGGTCGCGCTGCGCTCCACCGTGGACCGTCCCAAGACCGAGATCATGGCGAACCGCATCCGCGACATCGACCCCGACATCGAACTCACGATCTGCCATGCCTTCCTCCAGCCCGATACCATCGGCGACCTGGTACCGGAGGATGCCGATTTCGTGCTGGACGCGATCGACTCCATCGTCTGCAAGGCCGCGCTGGTCGCGACGGCCCAGGCGCGCGGGCAGGGCGTGATCTCGAGCATGGGCGCGGGGGGACGCATCGATCCAACGGCCGTCCGGGTGGGGCCGCTGGCCGATACCCGCGTGTGCCCGCTCGCGCGCCAGATGCGCAAACGGCTGCGACGTCTCGGCGCGCATCTTGACTACCCCGTGGTGTTTTCCATCGAACAGCCGCGCAAGGGCACCGAGCACCGACCGGTCGGGGACGGCGGCCGTCCACGCTCGGTCAACGGCACCATCTCCTACCTGCCGGCCATCTTCGGTCTGACCGCCGCCGGCCACGTGATCCAGAACCTGATCGCCCGCACCTGACGCGCGGGAAACACGGATCGACCCGTCGTTGCGAGGCGCAAGACGTCGCAGCCATTGGCGAGGGATGCCTCCAGCCGCGCGGCAGCCCCAGGGAAACACTGATTCACGTACACACTCGCGCTCGAATCGCTTTTACGTGCGAACAAGGCGCGGCGACTGCCGTGCAGGCATTCTGCACAAGGGAGCCGCAACGCGGTGTGCAGGCCCGTTTTTGATCACAACGGGCGGCCGAGCCCCGGCTTTCAATCGTTTGTGGGGTTGGCACCCCAGGTTCCCGATCCTGCGTTGCGGTGCTTGCGGGTAGAACCACTACCCGCTGCGCGCCACGCCTTGTTCCGGAAAACCCGGGGTGCCAAAGCGAGTGGGTACATGAATCAGTGTTTCCCTAGTCGTCGAAGACGGCCTCGATACGGGTCTGGATCTGCTGGTCGGCATCCGGACCGTACTGTGTGGTGGAAGGATCGAAGCGGTCGCAGAAGGCGTAGGCGAACTTCAGGTCCTTCAACCCAAGGGCCCCGAACAGACGCGCCTCGAAGGAGTGATCCTCGGGGTTCTGGATCAGCGTGGGCCAGCCATCCGCGCCCGGGGACAGCGCGGGCCCGAAGAAGACCACACCGGGCAGGTTCTTCAGGCGCAGCGCGCAGGTCCCGTCGGTCACGCCAGCCATCGGCAGGAAGTCGATCGTGCGCGACAGTCGCTGCTTGCGGTTGAAGGCGATGTCGATCTCGCCACCGGCGGCGCGGATTGCCGGCGCCTCGGCCTCGAAGGCCAGGGTCTCCAGCCCCGCGCCGCGCCAGGCGTCGAGATCCTGCGCGCCATGACGGCTCGGCAGGAAGAGGTAGGCGGGTTGGGTGATCGCCCGGATCGCCTCCAGCAACGGGCCCGAATACGCCGGCGCATTGACCAGGACGCCACCCAGCTCGAGGTCATCAATCAACCAGACGGCGGGCTCCGAGTCGCCGATCCGGTAGATCGTCCGGTCACGCAGTTCGACCAGCGGCGCGCTGATCACGGGGTCACTGGTCATTCGGCTTCTCCGCGGGTGTGCTGGCCGGGCGCGGCTCGATCCCGGCCATGGTGGTCTCGATCCAGTCCTCGGCCTCGCCCAGTACGTCGACCGGCTTGCACCCGGCGGTCTCGATCGGCGTCCCGATCACGACCTCGATGGTACCGGGATAGCGCCGCAGGCCCTTCTTCGGCCAGAAGCTCCCGCTGTTCAACGCGACCGGCAGGACCGGGTAGCCGGTACGCGCCGCCAGCATCGCGCCACCCTGGCGATAGCGGCCATGCTCCCCCGGGGCGACGCGCGTGCCCTCGGGGAACACGATCACCCAGCGGCCCGCGTCCAGGCGCTGCCGGCCCTCGGTCACCAGATTTTCCAGTGCCTGGCGGCCGGCCTCGCGGTCGATGGGCACCGGATCGATCATCGACAACGTCCAGCCGAACACCGGGATCCGCATCAGCTCGCGCTTGAGAACCCAGGTTTGCATCGGGAAGATCGCGACAAAGGCCACCGTCTCCCAGGTCGACTGGTGCTTGGAGAGCACCACATGCGGCCGCGACGGATCGATGTGCTCGGCCCCGTGCACCCGGTAGTCGATGCCGCAGGTGATGCGCAGCCACCAGACATTGAAACGCCCCCATCGGGTCAGCACGCGGTAGCGAACCGGGCGCGAGAACGGCCAGATCAGTGGCGGCACCAGCAGCCCGAACACCAGCATCGAGCCGATGAACCCCACCTGGAACAACAGACCGCGGATCAGGGGCAGCATGGAAAGGCCCTATCCGGTGGCCAGGCGGCCAATGTCGGCCACGGTCTCGAAGGCGCGGCGCAACTCGCGCAGCAGGGCCAGGCGGTTGCGCCGCTCGGCGGCGTCCTCGGCCATCACCATGACCTGGTCGAAGAAGGTATCCACGCGGTCGCGCAGGCCCGCCAGCTCGCCGAGGGCATGCAGGTAGTCGCCAGCGGCCACGGCCTGCTCGACCCCCGGGCGCACCGACTGCAGCCCCTGGTACAGCTGACGCTCCTCGTCCAGCGCCAGGGCCTCGGGGTCGAGTTCCGCCTCGGCCTCCTCGCCCGCCTTGCGCAGCAGGTTGTGGATGCGCTTGTTGGCGGCCGCGAGCGCCTCGGCCTCCGGGCGCTCGCGGAACAGGCTCACCGCGCGCACGCGGCGGGAAAAGTCCAGTGGGGCGTCCGGCGCGACCGCAGCCACCGCCTCGATGGTCTCGTGCGCCTGGCCCTGCTCCAGCAGATATCCGCGCAGGCGCTCGAGGATGTATTCGCGCACCGGTTCTACCGCCTGGTCGGCCTCCGGCACGCGCTCGCGGATTGGCTCGGCGGCGGCCTGCAGCAGCGGGGTCAGGGCCAGCGGCAGTTCACGCTCGACCAGGATGCGCACCAGCCCCAGTGCGGCGCGGCGCAGGGCGAACGGATCCTTGGTGCCCGTGGGCTGCTTGCCGATGGCGAAGATCCCGACCAGCGTGTCGAGTCGGTCCGCCAGCGCCAGCGCCTGGGCCAGCGGGGCATCCGGCAGCTCGGAGCCGGACTGGCGCGGCCAGTAGTGCTGCTCAATCGCGGCGGCAACGCTCTCGGCCTCGCGATCGTGCAGGGCGTAGTAGCGGCCCATGGTGCCCTGCAACTCGGTGAACTCGAACACCATCTGGGTGACCAGGTCGCACTTGGCCAGCCGGGCGGCGCGCGTGGCCAGGTTCGCATCCAGATCCATCAACCCCGCCAGGCGCTGCATCAGGGCCTCGAGGCGCGTGGACTTGTCGCGCAGCGTGCCCAGGCGCTTCTCGAACACCACCGAGTCCAGCGCCTCCAGACGCTCCTCCAGGCGCTTCTTGCGGTCCTGCTGCCAGAAGAACTCGGCATCCGCGAAGCGCGGGCGCAGCACGCGCTCGTTGCCGTCGCGCACCGCGTGTGGATCGCGCGACTCGATGTTGCTGATCACGATGAAGTGTGGCTGCATCCGGCCGGCCTCGTCGACCACCGGAAAGTATTTCTGATTGTCCTGCATGGTGGAGATCAGCGCCTCCTGCGGGACATCCAGGAAGCGCGGGTCGAAGCCGCCGGTCAGGGCCACCGGCCACTCGACCAGCGCGGTCACCTCGTCCAGCAGGTCGGCATCCACCAGTGCACGGCCGCCCAGCGCCTTCGCCTGTTCGTGGACCTGGTCCAGGATGCGTTCGCGCCGCGCCTCGAACGACGGTTCGACGAATCCCGGGCTGCGTAGCCGATCGGCGTAGTCGTTCCCGCGCTTGAGCTCCAGCGCACCGGGCTGGTGGAAGCGGTGGCCGTGCGTGGCATGCCCGGCCGTTTGTTCCAGCACCGTCATCTCCAGCACCTCGGTGCCGTGCAGCACGACCAGCCAGTGTGCCGGGCGCACGAACTCGGTGCGGCTGCTGCCCCAGCGCATGCGCTTGGGTGTGGGCAGCGCGTCCAGCGCGCCTTCGAGCATCTCCGGAAGCAATTCGCCCAGCGCGCGGCCCGGTTGCAGCTGGCGAAAGACCAGGTATTCGCCCTTGTCGGTGGTCTCGCGCTCCAGGCGCTCGACCTCGACACCGCAGGAGCGGGCGAAGCCCAGCACCGCCTTGGTGGGTTCGCCGGCGTCGTCGAAAGCCGCGGCGACGGCCGGGCCACGGCGCTCCTGGAGTTGATCCGGCTGTTGCGCCGGGATATCGGGGAACAGAACGGCCAGCCGGCGCGGGGTAGCGAAGGCCTCGGGCTCGCCCGGCTCCAGCCCGGCCTCGCGCAGGCGGGTGGTGAGACCCTCGGCGAGGGCGTCGCGCAGCCGGGTCAGCGCGGTCGGGGGCAGCTCCTCGGTGCCGAGTTCGATCAGGAGTTCGCGGGCTTCAGCCATGTCGGGTCCGTGTCGGGTCCATCACAACCGCGCGCAGGGGCGCGGTCCGGGTACAGGGTTCAGGCGGCGTCGGGCTTGTTGCTGTCGCCATCGGCGCACAGCGGGAAGCCGAGGGCCTCGCGTGACTCGTAGTACTTCTGCGCGACATTCCGCGACAGCTCGCGCACGCGCAGGATGTAGCGCTGGCGCTCGGTGACCGAGATCGCACCGCGCGCATCCAGCAGGTTGAAGCTGTGCGAGGCGCGCAGCATCTGCTCGTAGGCCGGCAGGGGCAAGCCCAGCTCGATCATGCGATCGCTCTCGGTCGCGTGCTGGTCGAAGGCGGCGAACAGGGCGTCGCGGTCCGCGTGCTCGAAATTGTAGGTGGACTGCTCCACCTCGTTCTGGTGATAGACATCGCCGTAGGTGATCGCGCGACCGTCGGGTCCAATCGTCCAGACCAGCTCGAACACGCTCTCCACACCCTGCAGGTACATCGCCAGGCGTTCGAGGCCGTAGGTGATCTCGCCGGAGACCGGGTGGCAGTCCAGTCCGCCCACCTGCTGGAAGTAGGTGAACTGGGTGACCTCCATGCCGTTCAGCCAGACCTCCCAGCCCAGCCCCCAGGCGCCAAGGGTCGGGGACTCCCAGTTGTCCTCGACGAAGCGCACGTCGTGGGTCAGGGTATCGAAGCCCAGCGC
Organism: Thioalkalivibrio sp.; assembly: GCF_041685615.1. GTDB lineage: Bacteria > Pseudomonadota > Gammaproteobacteria > Ectothiorhodospirales > Ectothiorhodospiraceae > Thioalkalivibrio. The sequence goes on along the minus strand of NZ_JAWLFK010000035.1, from coordinate 11,795 downwards.
CTCCAGAGAACCCAGGTAGAGGTCCTGGATGTCCGGCGGCGATGGCTTCAGCAGGACCTGGAACTGGTAGTAGTGCTGCAGGCGGTTGGGATTGTCGCCATAGCGCCCGTCGGTCGGGCGGCGGCTCGGCTGCACGTAGGCCGCACGCCACGGCTCCGGTCCGATGGAGCGCAGGAAGGTCGCCGGATGGAAGGTGCCCGCGCCCATCTCCATGTCGTAGGGCTGCAGGACCACGCAGCCGTGATCATTCCAGTAATCCTGCAGGCGCCGGATCAGGTCCTGGAAGGTCGGGCTGCTGCTGGACGGGGTGCGTTCGTGCGACATGCGGGATCCCGGGTCAGGGCAAAGCCGACAGTATATCGGCCCGGCTTCGGCCGCGGCCACCGCCGGCGCGAAACGCGGGCCGACGGACCCGCTCGCGCGTCCCCGGGTTTTCCATGGCGCGGTGGGCGGTTTTGCACCAGCCGGGAAGGCGCCCATACTGGGCGCCTGATCCTGTTCGGGAGAGCGGCCCTGAGCGAACCCCATGCCAATACGGAACCGACGGTGACGGCGGCTGACGGCCAGCGCTATCGCGATACGCGCCGGGTCACGCTGGTGGGCGCGACCGTGAACAGCTTCCTGGCCGTCGCGCAGCTACTGAGCGGCTGGCTGCTGAACTCGCAGGCGCTGGTGGCGGACGGCGTGCATACGCTGTCGGACCTGGTCACCGACGGGGTGGTGCTGTTCGCCGCACGCAAGGCGTCCGCCTCACCCGACCAAGACCATCCCTACGGGCACGCCCGGATCGAGACGCTGGCGACGGTGATCGTCGGGGTGTTTCTGGCATTCGCCGGCCTGGGGATCGCCTGGTCGGCCGGTAGCCGGCTGGTCGAGCCCGAGTTGGTGACCGGTCCCGCGAACATGGCCATTTTCTTTGCCGCGCTGACGCTGGTGGCCAAGGAAGGCCTGTACCAGTACACCCACCGGGTGGCGAGGCGCCTGCGCTCGCGAATGCTGGACTCCAATGCCTGGCACCATCGCACGGATGCGATCTCGTCGCTGTTCGTGCTGATCGGCGTGGGCGCGGCCGTGGCGGGCCTCCCGTGGGCGGATGCGCTGGCCGCGCTGATCGTGGCGCTGTTCATCCTGCATATCGCCGGGCGCCTGATCGTGCGCGCCGCGGCAGAGCTGATCGACACCGCGCTGGAACCGGAGAAGGTGGACCGCATCCACCGCACCATCATGGATGTACCCGGCGTCAAGGATGCACACATGCTGCGCACCCGCCGCCACGGCAGCGACGTGGTGGCCGACGTGCATATTCAGGTCGCACCCATGATCTCGGTCTCCGAGGGGCATCGCATCGCCGACGCGGTCTTCCATGCGGTGACCGAAGAACATGACCGGATCAACGACATTACCGTGCACGTGGACCCGGAGAACGACGCGGAACAGGCCCGCAGTTCCGCCCTGCCGCTGCGCCCGACGCTGGTCGAGGCCCTGCGCGAGGCCTGGGCCGGCACGCCGGAACTGGACGCCGTGGAACACTTGTCCCTGCACTATCTCGACGGCCGGGTGCACATGACGGTGACGGTGCGCCTTGACGGGGCAACCGCCGCGACCAACCTGGAGGCGCGGGCCCAGGCACTGGCCGACCGGCTGCACGACCATCCGCAGGTAGGCGACATGCTGGGCGAGGTCACGCTACTCTATCGTCCATGCACTCATTAGGTGCGCACTACTCCCTTGTGCACAGGTTTTGTGCGCGAGTGGCACCGTAGTGGTGCAAAAAGGATGCGGCTTCAGGTGCCGGGCGCCCGTTTTTCGCGCGCCCGGGCCAGATCGGACCGAATGGCATGATGCCTGCATAGTGAATCGCGAAGCCGCGCTGGGCCCAACGAGCCGAGCGGCCACCATTGAAGACTCAAGTGAAGACCAAGGAGACCCCCATGTCCGCAGCCGACGTGCTGAACCAGATCAAGGAAAAGGAAGTGCGCTTCGTCGACTTCCGTTTTACCGACTCCAAGGGCAAGGAACAGCATGTGACCATGCCGGCCCACGACATCGATGAAGAGACCTTCGAGGAAGGCAAGATGTTCGACGGCTCCTCGATCTCCGGCTGGAAGGGGATCAACGAGTCCGACATGATCCTGATGCCGGACGCCGAGTCGGCCGTGATCGACCCGTTCTTCGAAGACATGACCATGAACATCCGCTGCGACGTGGTCGAGCCGGCCACCATGCAGGGCTACGACCGTTGCCCGCGTTCCCTGGCGCGCCGTGCCGAGGCCTACCTGCAGAGCACCGGTATCGCCGACACCGCGCTGTTCGGTCCCGAGAACGAGTTCTTCATCTTTGATGACGTGAAGTGGGGCACCAGCCTTTCCGGCTCCTACTGCCGCGTCGACTCCCAAGAGGCCTCCTGGAACTCCGAGCGCGTCTACGAGGACGGTAACATCGGCCACCGCCCGGGCGTGAAGGGCGGCTACTTCCCGGTCCCGCCGGTCGACAGCCTGCACGACATCCGCTCCACGATGTGCGAGGTCATGACCGAGATGGGCCTGGAGACCGAGGTGCACCACCACGAGGTGGCGACCGCCGGCCAGTGCGAGATCGGCGTGGGCGCGGCGACCCTGACGCAGAAGGCCGACGAGGTGCAGATCCTGAAGTACGTGGTACAGAACGTGGCCCACGTCCACGGCAAGACCGCAACCTTCATGCCCAAGCCGATCGTCGGTGACAACGGCTCCGGCATGCATGTGCACCAGTCGCTGTCCAAGGACGGCAAGAACCTGTTCTCCGGGGACCTGTACGGCGGCCTGTCGGAGACCGCGCTGTTCTACATCGGCGGCATCATCAAGCATGCCCGCGCGCTGAACGCCTTCACCAACCCGTCCACCAACAGCTACAAGCGCCTGGTGCCGGGCTTCGAGGCACCGGTCATGCTGGCCTACTCGGCGCGCAACCGCTCCGCCTCGCTGCGTATCCCCTTCGTGATGAACCCGAAGGGCCGCCGCATCGAGCTGCGCTTCCCGGACTCCACCGCCAACCCCTACCTCGCGTTCGCCGCGATGCTGATGGCTGGCCTCGACGGCATCCAGAACAAGATCCACCCGGGCGACGCGATGGACAAAAACCTCTACGACCTGCCGCCGGAAGAGGAAAAGGGCATTCCGCAGGTCTGCCACTCACTGGACCAGGCGCTGGAAGCCCTGAACCAGGATCGCGAGTTCCTGACCCAGGGTGGCGTGTTCACCGACGACATGATCGATGCCTACATCGACCTGAAGATGGAAGACGTCACGCAGATGCGCATGACCACGCATCCGATCGAGTTCGACATGTACTACAGCCTGTAAGGCATCCGCTTCCGGCCCCTCGGGGCCGCGAGGCCATCCGCCGCCGCGCCCCCCGGGCCGGCGGCTTTTTTGTGTCCGCCTGTCAGGAAGCCAGGTCGGGAGCCGCAAATGAAAGGCCCCGCGGATCGTCGATCCGCGGGGCCTTCGAGCGAGAGGCGGGAGGTTTCATTCCCCGGCCCCGCTTCGTCGTCGCCGGTGATCAGGCGCGCCAGCCGAACTCCTCGGCCTTCTGCTGAGCCAGAGCCGGGATGTCGGTGGCGACGAACTTCTCGTACAACACCTGGACCCCGATCATGTGGTTGATCACCGCATCCAGCTGGACCTGGGTGGCGGCCGGGGTATCCTCGGACTCGTGCAATTCGAAGACCTGGCGCACGCCCTCCGGGTCCAGCAAGCCGGCCTGTTCAACCTTCTCCGGCGCGAGGTAGCGATCGGCCAGCGCCTTCATCGCGGCCCATTTGACGGGGTCGGTGTGGGCCGGCGGCGCCATGAACGCGAACTTCTCGCGCTCGTAGAGGACCTTCGGCAGCAAGCCCTTCATCGATTCGCGCAGCACGTACTTCTCGGTCGAGCCCTTGATGCGCATGGTCGGCGGCAGGTGGGCGGCGAACTCGGCCAGGTGGTGATCGAGGAACGGCGGACGCGCCTCCATGGAATTGGCCATGTCCATGCGGTCGCCACCCCAGGTCAGGATCTGGCCCTCCAGCATGGTCTTGATCCAGACGTACTGGGCTTTGTCCAGCGGATGCCGGCCTTCCAGCATGTCGTTGTCCAGGGCGTTGGCGATGGCCTTGCCCGGCTGGTAGCCCTGCATGCGCTCGCGGCGTTTCGGATGCAGCAGGCCCGGCACGTGATCGGCCGCGGCCAGCCACGGCTGCAGGCAGGACGGCGTGAACCCCATCATCTTCGTGAATTCGGGGTCGTCCAGCTCGTTCTCGGCCAGCATGGCGCCGGAAACCAGTTCGTTGGACTCGTTCAGCATCTGCTGCCACGCCTGGCGGTCGGCCTCCGGCAGGGTGTCCAGGCCATGCAGGAACATGTCGCGGCGGAAGGCCGGGTAGCCGCCGAACAGCTCGTCGGAACCCTCGCCGGTAACCACGACCTTGTAGCCGGCCTTGTTCACGTGGCGGCTCATCAGCAGCTTGGCCACGCCGAGCGTGTTGTAGATGGTGCGCTCGGCGTGCCAGAGCGCCTCTTCGAAGTTGTCGTAGAGGTGGTCCGCATTCAGGGTCATGATGTCCTGGTCGGCGCCGACGCTCTCGGCCATCTCGCGGGCGATCGCGGTCTCGTCGTAGTCGTCGTTGTCGAAGCCGATGGTGAACGCCTTGACCGGCGCCTGCTGGCTGGCCGAGGCCAGCCCCAGGGTGATGCAGGAGTCGATCCCGCCGGACAGATAGCAGGCGACCGGCACATCGGCCTCGAGGCGCAGCTGCACCGCCTCCATCAGCTTCTCGCGCACGCCCTCGATCCAGTACGCCTCGTCAGTCTCGCTCTCGGGCGGGCGCTCGGCGGCGAGCGGGAAGTCCATGTCCCAGTACTTCTCCTGGCGGATCTTCAGCTTCCCGTGGGCGCGCTCGACGATCACCATGTGCCCCGGCTTCACCTGGTGGATGTCCTCGAACGCGGTGGTCCCGGGCACCATGGTCTGCATCAGCTGGTGGTACAGGCCGTCGTCGGAGAACTGGCGCGGGACGTCCGGGTTGGCGAACAGCACCTTCAGCTCGGAGCCGAACACGAAGCTGCCGTTGGCCTCGGTGAAGTACAGCGGCTTGATGCCGAAGCGGTCGCGGATCAGCACCAGGCGGTCATGCTCGCGGTCGTACAGCGAGATGGCGAACTCGCCGCGAAAGTGCTTTACCGCGTCCTCCAGTCCCTCGCGCTGGTACAGGTGCATGACCATCTCGGAGTCGCTCTTGGTGCGGAACTTGACCCCGCGCGAGGTAAGATCGGTCCGGATGCGCTTGTAGTCGTACAGCTCGCCGTTGACTGCAGTCATGATCTCGCCGTTCGTCATGCAGAACGGCTGGCGCCCGCGGTTCTCGTCCAGGTCGATGATCGACAGCCGCGCGTGGGAAAACCCCACGCCACGGTCATCCTGCGTCTTGTAGCCGAAGCCGTCGGGGCCGCGGTGATACTGGATCGCGGCCATGTTGACCAGGGTTTGCGGGTCGACCGTGCGGTTCGGGTCGGCGTGAAAGATTCCGGCAATGCCACACATGGCATGTCTCCTTGGTTATCCGTTCGGGGCGAGCGGGGCGCGGGCCGGTCCGGCGCGCCACGCCGCTCGCGGTTCAGTGAAAAGGTTCAGCCTTCCGGGGTGTCCATCACCGCGCTGATGCGCCGCACCACCGTGGTCAGCAGCGCCATGCGCACGAATACCGCCCCGCGGGCCTGGGCGAAGTACCAGTTGTGCGGGGTATCGTCGAGATCGGTGGACAACTCGGCGCCGCGCGCGAGCGGATGCATGATGATCGCCCCCTGCTTCAGCGGCGAGTTGCGATCCAGCTTCAGGCCCTCGCCCATGGCTTCGAAGGTATCGCCGACCCAGGCAATGGCATTGATATAGACGACGTCCAGCTCCGGCAGCACCGGGTCCAGGTCGTGAACCACCCGCAGTGACAGCCCGGCCTGTTCCAGCTCCTCGCGCTGGCCAGGGTCGAAGTTCTCGTCCTCGCGCGAGATGATCACCACCTCCTCGACCGCCTCCGGGAACAGGCTCAGCAGACGCAGCAGGGAACGTACCGTGCGCATCCGCGACGGCACCCCGATGATGCCCACCTTGATGCGGCTTTCCGGCGCGACCGTTTCGGCGAACAGCTCCGGGCGCCACTTGGCCAGGGTGTAGACATCCGCCAGCGCCTGGGTCGGGTGCTCGTCGATGCCGTTGCCGGCGTTGACCAGCGGGATGCGCAGGTTCTCCAGCATGTTGTGCGCGGCCTCGCCATCGGAGGAGCGCAGGACCAGTACGTCGCCGTAGTTATTGAACATCTCGGCGATGTCCGCCAGCGATTCGCCCTTGGCGATCCCGGTGCTCTTGGGGTCGGTAATCGACATGACCGAGCCGCCCAGGCGATGCCAGGCACTCTCGAACGACAGGCGTGTGCGTGTCGACGGCTCGTAGAACGCGCTGATGAGAATCTTGCCCGCCAACGGCAGGTGCATGAGGGCCGGGGTGGTCTCGTACTGTGCCGCCAGCCGGAACAGCTGCAGCAACTCGTCGCGCGAGAACTGCTGGCTGGAGACCACATGCGAGGCCGCCAGTTTCAGTAACGGATCGGGGTCTTCCTCCACCGCGTCCAGCAACGCCTTCGGCCGGTTGGTACCGGCGGCGCCATCTTTCGGGTGGAGCACGTGCAGGGGATCTTCGGTGTAGTTCACCAGAGGCATCCTTTTTTCCAGTCGCGGATGAACAGGGCAATCAGCAGGATCGGGGTCAGGGTCGCCACAGTGGTGGCGAGGACCACGATCACGGACAGCGCAGTAGTCGAGATCGTCATGCCGGCACCTCCGCGTCCGAACGGGCCAGGCGGTTCCAGTCAAACGGCCGCGGCATCAGCCAGGTGGTCACCACCATCACCGCCAGCGAGACGGCGGCCCCGACCAGCGCGGCCACGTAGAACCCGATCAGGAAGTAGCTGGCCAGCCCGATGCCGGACCCCAGTATCATCGACCAGGCGGCGCCCTGCGGGTTCGCCTTCTTCCAGTAAAGCCCGGCGACGATGGGCCAGATCGCGGAGGCCACGAAGGCCCCGGTGAAGTACAGGAGCTCCGCCAGGGAGCCGACAATCGGGATCTCGCCGCGGTAGCTGGCCGCCAGCCAGGTCAGCAGCCCCAGCAACACGACGATCACCTTGGTCGCGTGGAACTGGTGCTGCTCGCTGGCCTTCGGGCGGATGTGCCCGCGGTAGATGTCGCGCGTGACCAAATCGGACGTGGCCGCCAGCAGCGAGTCGAGACTGGAGGCCAGCGCGGCGAACACCACGATGAACACCACGATCGCACCGGTCAGGCCCAGCACCTCGGCGGCCACCAGCGGCCCGACCATGTCAGCTGTGGGCACGTTGATCCCCAGCGCCGGCGTGGCCAACGCAATGAAACCGGCGACGATCGGGATCGGCAACCACAGCAAGCCGCCGAAGAGGTAAGCGCGAAAGCCCACGTTGCGGCCGAACGCGAAGGCGCGGGACCACCAGACGTTGGAGTGGAAGATTTCGCCCACGCCGAACAGCAGATTGTTGAACAGGAACATGATCGCGGCCGGGAACAGCAGGTTGAGCAGTTCCGGGCGCTCTTCCATCAGGTTGACGTGGATCGCCTCGAAACCGACTTCGTCGATGGTCAGCCAGGCGATGAATGCCGCGCCGGCGATAATGATGACGGTCTGGATGAAGTCGGTCCCGATCACCGCGCGCAAGCCACCCAGCAGGGTGTAGACCACGCAGACGGTCAGGATCACGGTCATGCCCACGCGGTAGTCGATGCCGGCCAGGGCGTTGATCAGTACGCCGCCGGCCATCGCCATCGAGACCAGCCAGCCGAAGGCGTAGATCAGCGACACCACCAGAAACACCCGCCAGGTGAAGGTCCCATAGCGCAGGCGGATGAAGTCGCCGGAGGTAAAGCCCTTCGGCATCAGTTCGCGGATGCGGCGCGCCAGTGGCGCGAACAGGATCAGCCCCAGGGCCCCCAGCGAGTATCCGAGCATGCCCCAGACGCCCAGCTGGAGCGCCAACTGCGGAGCCGTCATCGTGGTGTTGGCGGTGACCCAGGTAGCCATCGCGGTGGCGGTGGCCAGTGCCAGGCCGACGTTGCGCCCCGCCAGCATGTGGTCCTCGGCGGTCTTGTTGCGACGACCTAGCCACCAACCCAGCACCACCCACAGGACGCTGAACGCCGCCAGCAGCGCCCAGGCAATGGAGGCGGGAAGAATGGGGTCCTCGAGACCGGTCACGAGGCCTCCTTCACCTTCTTGATCTCGCGGATCGCCTCGTCGGTGGTCATCACGCGGGCGTAGCGGTCCTTGATAGTGGTGATCGTGGCCTTCTGCATCTCCGGCGTCACCGTGGCCGTGGCGTCGTCCATCAGGGTGACATAGAAGCCCAGGTCGCAGGCATCCCGCACGGCGGTGGAGACGCACTCGTTGGAGTACACCCCAACGATGAACAAGGCCGAGATGTTCAGGTTACGCAGAATGTAATGCAGGTTGGTGGAATTGAAGACCCCGCTGGCGGTCTTGTCGAGCACGATCTCGTCGCCCACCGGGGCCACCTGCTCGACGAACTCGGCGTCCTTGGAACCGGGGGCCGCGTGCAGGTTCAGGCGCTTGTGCCCCGGGCTGCGGTCGCGGCCGTCATGGGTCAGCGAGCGGATGCGGGTATGGATCACTTCCAGCCCTTCCTCGCGGAACGCATCCTGCAGGCGGCGCACATTCGGCAACACCGTCTGCTCCAGGCGGTTGAAGTAGTACTCCTGCGCCTCCAGGGGCACGCCGGACTCGGCCGAATCCGCAAACACGCCGTGACCGCGTGCGGCATCGAGGTACTGCAGGTCGATGCACAGGAGCGCGACATGATGCTGGCGCAGCTCCTGACGCAGGACCGGCGTGGTGATCAGGCTCTCCTGGTACTGCTCGCGCAGCGGGTCCAGGGAGTCGTAGTCGGTCAGGCGGGAGACGTTATTGTTGTCGGCCATTCCGGGCGTTTCCTCTAGGTCGCGTTTATTGCCGGGCCGCCAGCGCCAGGGCACTTTGCAGAGTCAGGTTGGCGCCAGTCTCGATGTCCTCCCAGTTTGTCCATTCCGCGGCGGAATGGCTACGCCCCTGCAGGCTCGGCACGAAGATCATGCCGGTTCGGGTGATCCGGCTCATGCTCTGGGTGTCGTGGGCCGCGCCGCTGGGCATGGTGATGTACTCCAGCCCCATGCGCTCGGCCTGCGCCTCGATGGTCTGCACGATTCCGGGGTCGCAACGCACCGGGTCGATCTCCGAGAGGACGTCGAACTCGAACATCAGATCGCGCCGACGGGCCAGACTCGACAGCGTGCGCCGGGCCGCATGGGCCAGCGCGGTCAGGACCTTCTCGTCGGTGTCGCGCACCTCGAAGGAGAAGGTCGCCATGCCCGGCACGGTGTTTGCCGCCCCCGGTGCCAGCTCCACGCGGCCGATGGTGGCGCGCGAGTTCGGGCTGCCGTGCTCCTCGATCAGACGATTGATCTCGCCACCGAACTCCGCCAGTCCCTGGAAAGGATCGATGCGCATGTCCATCGGCGTGGTGCCGGCGTGGTTGGGCTGGCCCTTCAGGCGCACCTCCCACTTGAACAGGCCGGTGATCGCCTCGACCACCCCGACACTGAGACCGCGCCGGTCCAGCACCGGGCCCTGTTCGATATGGGTTTCAATGAAGGCGTGCAGGGTGTGCGGGTCGCGACGCGCGGCCAGGGCGTCGTCGGCATTCAGGCCCCAGTTGGCCATCGCCTCGACCAGGGTGACCCCTTCCAGGTCGCGGGCATGGCTGATGCTCTCCGGTGTCAGCTTGCCGGCCATGGCCTGGGAACCGAACATGCCGCCGAACCGGCCTTCCTCGTCGGTGAAGTCGATCACCTCGAGCGGATAGGCCAGGTCGACGGCGTTTTCCTTGGCGGTGCGCAGCACCTCCAGCCCGATCAACACGCCCAGCGCCCCGTCCAGCGGGCCACCGCCGGGTACCGTGTCCAGATGCGAACCCATGGCCACCACCGGGCGCTTGCCATCGTAGTCGAGGCGCCCGTGAAGGTTGGCGGCGCCGTCCTGCCACACGTCCAGCCCGGCCGCCTCCAGGCGCCCGCGAAACCACTCCCGGCCCGCGCGGTCGCCCTCGCTGAAGGCACGGCGGTGCAGGCCGCGATCGGCATCACGGCCAATCTGCCCCAGCTCGTTGATGTCCTGTTGCAGGCGCTGCATGTCGATCGTGAGATCCGTCATGGAAACCTCCTTTGGCGGGTCCACCCCGGATCAAGCGAAAACGTTCTACGCCAACACGGATCGACGGGACTGGACCGGGTGAATCAGTCGCGCGGACGGCCGCGCAGGATGGCCCCGATCAGGACCAGGAAAACGACCGCGCCGACGGAGAAGAAGCCGAAGGCGCGCGCCAGGCTGTGATGCTCCACCACGACCGTGGCCTCGTCGGCCCAGGCGTCGCGATCCGCGGCACGCAGTCGGAAACGATATTCGCCGTCGGGCAGGCCGCTGATCACCGTGCTGGTATCACCGCCCTCGTAGACAATGCGCGCATCCCCATGATCCGGTCCGGTGCCCTGCTCGAGCACCACCGTCTCATCGGACTCCCAGGCGAGCGTGAAGCCACCATCCGTGGAGCGCTCGGGCGGTGCGTCGAACGCCGGCTGACCACTCGCTGCAAGCGGCAGCCAGAGCAAGAATGGCAGGAGTGGGGGAATGAGTCGCATCGGTACCTCCGCGCGGGCCTGGCTCAGGACTGGCCTTCGAACGGCTGCAACCCGGCCTTGGGCTCGGTGGTGTTCATCGCATCAACCAGCAGGTCCAGGCCCTGATCCAGTGACTCGAGGCGACCCTTCGGCAGCGACTGCAGGGCCCGGTTGAGCTCACCCTGCGGCGCGGCCGGCGCCTTGTCCAGCAACTCCATACCCGTGTCCGTCACGTACAGGCGGACGATGCGCTGATCCTTTTCCGGGCGCCGGCGCTCGATCAGGCCCCGGTGCTCCAGTTTGTCGAGCAGATTGGAGGTGGTGGAGGCATGCACCGAGAGCCGGCGCGACAGGTCGCTGACGTTCAGCCCCGGTGTGCGCTGCAGCTCCCACAACGCCCACAGCTGCGAGGCACTGATCCCGCAGGCCCGCTCGACGGCCCGCGAATGACCCTGCAGGGCGCGGATGATCACGCGCAACTGGCGGATCACCGAACGCGCCACGTCGGGCTCGCCCTGAGTGCCGGCCGCGGGGCCGCTTTCGTCTTCAGGTGCCTGGGGCACAGCCTGGGTGGATGCCATCAAAACTTCTCACAATTGAATCACTCGGTTAGTTATTTTTGTACAAAAATAGTTCCATTGCAACTTACGGCCGGGCTGGCGAAATGGCGCCACGGGCTCTAAAAAGGGGGATTGGGGGCCAGCCCCAGCGGAAAGCCCATCCCGGTACGCTGGGAGTCGTCGGGCAGCTGTAGGCCCTCGATCCAGAGAAGGAACACGGGGCGGGTGTCGTGGTCACACAACAGTGCGCCGGATTTCCGTCTCCTGTTTACAACGCACTGGGAAATGCCCATCGGCATTCCTCGCGTTGGATTCGGGAAGCAACGCGCACTGCGTGTCCGCCCGGAAGGCCACTGGCGACACCCGAACCGCCTGACCAGAGAGGAATCGCAATGAAGAAGACGATGAGCTGGACCCTGGCGCCCCTGTCCGGTGCCGTTGCCCTGGCCCTGTTCCTGGGCCCGAATGTCGC
>NZ_JAWLFK010000034.1:0-27607 GCF_041685615.1 Thioalkalivibrio sp. | reverse complement strand
CTCCAGGCCCAGGACCTCGGGGTGCACGCCGCCGACGAAACTGCGACAGGCATTGCACTCGCCACAGGCAGCCTCGGCCCCGGTCGCGCGCTGACACAGCAGGGCCTGGACCAGTGCCTGCGAAAGAAGCGCCTTGCCCACCCCTGGGGCGCCATGGAGCAACAGGCCGGTGGGCAGGCGGCCGTCACGCCCGCGGCGGATCAGGGACTCCCATGGCGCTCGTAACCAGGGCGGGATGGCCTCCGTTGTCGTAACGGTATCCATCTCCCCCTACCCCTCGAGTGAATGCAGCGGCAGGCGCTCGCGAACCCCCGCAAGAATCCGCTCGGCTACCGTGTCCGGGTCCGAGGCACCATCGACGACCAGATACCGTTCGGGGGCCTGGGCCGCGCGCTCGCGATACGCCTCGCGGGCACGCTGGAAAAAGTCCACCGCCTCGCGTTCGATGCGGTCGCGCCGGCCGCGCTGGACCGCCCGTTCCAGTCCGGCTTCAGGCTCGATATCCAGCAGGATGACCAGGTCCGGCCGTAGCGCCCCCTGCAACCAGGCCTCCAGTTCGGCCACGCGCCCGGCACCCAGACCCCGCCCTGCCCCCTGATACGCAAACGACGCGTCCGTAAAGCGATCGCTGAGCACCCACCCGCCCGCCTGCAGGGCGGGCCGGATTACCTCTGACAGGTGCTGGGCGCGCGCGGCAAACATCAGCAGCAGTTCGGCCTCCGCGCACATGCCGGGGAGGTCCGGATCCAGAAGCAGCCCACGCAGGCGTTCGCCCAGCGCGGTCCCGCCGGGCTCGCGGGTGTTGCACACCGGGCGACCCGCGGCCCGCAGGGCCGCATCCAGGCGTTCCATCTGGGTGGTCTTGCCCGAGCCCTCGGTACCTTCGAGTACCAGGAAGCGGCCAGGATGGGGCGAGCGATCCATGCGCGGGACTCCGGTTAGCGGTTGCGAATGCCGTAGCGGCTGCCGTCGCCGCCAAGCTGGTAGCGGATCACGGCCTCGCGGTGTTCGCGATAGGTCTCCGAGAAATGATGACTGCCATCGCCGCGCGAGACAAAGAACAGGTCGTCGGTATCGGCCGGCCGGGCCGCGGCCTCCAGGGCCGCCCTCCCGGGAAGCGCGATCGGCGTCGGGGGGAGCCCGACCCGGGTGTAGGTGTTGTAGGGATGGTCGCGGTCGAGTTCCGCGCGTGTCAGCCGTTGCACGCCCGGCTCCTGAACATACAGGAGCGTTGGATCCGTCTGCAGACGCATGCCTCGTTGCAGGCGATTCACGAACACACCCGCCACCCGGTCACGTTCCTCTCCCCGCCCGGTCTCGCGCTCGATGATCGACGCCAGGATCAGGAGCTCGTAGGGGGAATCCGCCGGGTGGTCCTCGATGCGGTTTTCCCAGGCGCGGTCGAGATGCAGGCGCATCGCCCGGTGCGCGCGTTTCAGCACGTTCAGGGCATCGGTACCGGATCCGAAGAAGTAGGTGTCCGGAAGGAACCACCCCTCCGGATGTTCCAGGTCCGATATTTCGAGGGCCTCGAGAAGGTTGTGCACGCCAACGGACTCGGGAGGACCGACCAGCTCGGGATGTTCGCGCAGCGCGGCCAGCGCCTGACGAATGGTCCAGCCCTCGGGGAATGTCAGGCGATGCTGAACGACCTCGCCACGGGCCATCGCATGCAGCAAATCGCGCGGCGTCATCCCCGGGGTGACCGCATATTCCCCCGCCTGCAGACGCGGGGCGATGCCCTGCCGACGGCCATAGACCTCCGCCACCCACGCGGAATCGATCCAGCCCCGCTCCGCGAATGACTGGCTGACCGAGCGCAGCCCCTGACCGGATTCCAGCTGGAAACGCTCCGATGTCTCCAGCACAAGCGGCGTATCCAATTGCGCGCGGTAATGCTCGCTCAACCACCACGCGGCCACCAGGGCCAGCAGCACCACGAAGCCCAGTACGGCGAGACTAATCCGCTTCATGCAACGCGATCCCCATTGGATACACCGGATCATCCTGCCACGCGGGCCCCGGCTTGTCCGCTTCGACCAGTCGCGCCGGGGTCAACCCCAGGCGCGCGTTGCTGACGTATAGGCTGTCTGCTTGTCCGACACGCGTGGGGCCCGGATAGGCTTCGACGACCTCGAACCCGAATCGGGGCGCGTGATCCCGTATCCAGGCCCGCCGCGTCCCCGCGATCCCGGCCTGCTCGACCGGTGGCGTCACCAGGCGGCGCCCTTCCCGCAGCCACAGATTGCCCTGCGTCACACTGACGACGCGCCCCAGGGCATCGTGGAGGATCGCCTCGTCCCATCCCGGTTTCCAGCTGCGCCGCGCCATCACGTGTTCCAGGCGACTGGTGTGCTTCAGGCCCGCCAAGGCCGGGTTCACGCCCACCGGGATCTCCGAATGGCCCATGATCAACGATGCCCGCGCGTGGGGTGGCGTTTCCTCAATGACCGGCCCCGCACTCACAATCCGTGTCGGGGTTGCGATCTCGGGCGGCGCATAGCCCCGCGGCCCCTCGCCACGGGTCAGCGTCAACCGCACCAGGCAGGTGTCCGGCTCGGCGACCCGGGCGACCTCCTCCAAGATCTGTGGCTCGTCCGGTTCCGGGAAACCCAGTTGCTGCACGCCCCGCCAGAGCCTGTCCCGGTGATACGCCCACAACTGGGGCCGACCAGCGCGTACAAGCAAGGTCTCAAACAGTCCGTCACCCAGCAAAAGCCCGCGGTCGAGGGGCGCAATCCGACCTTCCAGCTCACCGTTGACCAGAATCACACCACGTCCTCGTTCGCCCCGTGCAGGGCCTCCAGAAGGCCACGCGCCTTGTGTCGTGTCTCCTCCAGTTCGCGCTCGGGATCGGAGTCCGCGACGATCCCGGCCCCGGCCCGGAAGCGCAGTTCATTCCCGCGCACCACGAGGGTACGGATGAGGATATTCGTATCCATGCGTCCATGCCGGCTGACATAGCCGCAACCGCCGGTATAGGCGCCACGGGGGGCATACTGCTCCAGTTCCTGGATGATCTGCATGCTCCGGATCTTGGGGCAGCCCGTGATCGTGCCCCCGGGGAAGACCGCGCGCAGGACATTCGCGGCCGTGGTCCCGGCGCGCAGTCGGCCGACAATGCTCGACACGATGTGGTGCACCCGGCGATAGCTCTCGATGGTCATCAATTCCGCCACCCGGACACTCCCGGTTTCAGCCACACGTCCGACATCGTTGCGTTCCAGATCCACCAGCATCACGTGCTCAGCCCGTTCCTTTAAATTGACTGTCAACTCGCTGAAAAGCCGCTGGTCCTCATCGGCATCCGAATCCCGTCGTCGCGTTCCCGCAATCGGCCGGGTCTCGGCCATTCCCGCCTCGACCGATACCAGACGTTCGGGGGAAGAACTGATGACGTGCGCACCCGGGAGCTGCAGCCAAGCCGCGAACGGTGCCGCATTCGCCTCCCGCAGGCGTGCATACAGCACCGCCGGATCCAGCGCCGCACGGGCCGTGGCATGCCATTCCCGCGACAGGTTGACCTGAAAGGTATCGCCGGCCCGGATGTATTCCAGCCCACGCAGCACCGCGTCGCGATACTGCTCAGGGGCTTCTTCTCGCAGGGTCAGCCCCGGCAGCGCTTCGTCCGTGACGTCCATTACGCCTCGCACTGCCGCGCAGTCGGACTCGACCTGCTCCCGGCGCGCCGGGAGCCCCTCCTCGTCGACCCACCAAGTCGTGCCTTCATGGTGATCATGGATCAGCGCACCCGGGAAACGGGTCACCAGTGCGTCCGGCAGCCAGGGATCACCCCGGCACTGGCCCAGAGCCGGTTCCAGGCGCCAGGCCAGTTCGTAACCCGCGTAGAGGAACCAGCCCCCGAGGAAGGGCAGATGGGCATGAGCGGCATCACCTGGATCGAACACTGGCGAACGAGCAAGATCCTGATCCAGTGCGTCGAGTACATCGTCCCCGGCTGCACTGGAAAGCGTCCGCCCGGGAAAAGCGAACAGAATGGAAAAGCGCGCCGGGGCCTGCCCGATGAGGGCCGACTCCAGCAGGTGCGGATAGCGTTCGGGAAACCGCCGCGCCAGGGCCGCGAAATCGACCCCGGCGGCCAGCTGATGGACCGCCATAGCGGCGCGGCAGCGTCAGATGCTGCGGAACACCAGGGTGCCGTTGGTGCCGCCGAACCCGAACGAGTTGGACAGCCCGACCTTGGTATTCATCTCGCGCGCCTCGTTGGCGACGTAATCGAGATCGCAACCCTCGCCCGGGTTCTCCAAGTTGATGGTCGGCGGCGACACCTGGTCGCGCAGCGCGAGGGCCGTGAACACGCCTTCGATGCCCCCGGCGGCGCCCAGCAGGTGACCGGTCATCGACTTGGTCGAGTTCACCAGCAGCTTGTAGGCATGATCGCCAAAGGCCTTCTTCAGCCCCTGGGTCTCCGCCAGGTCGCCGGCCGGAGTCGACGTCCCGTGGGCGTTGATATAACCGACCTCTTCTGGATTCACGCCCGCGTCCGTCAGGGCGCGATGCATGCACTTCGCGGCGCCGGAGCCATCCTGTACGGGCTGCGTCATGTGGTGTGCATCGGCGTTCCAGGCGAATCCGGCGATCTCGCAGTAGATATTGGCCCCGCGGGCCTTCGCGTGCTCGTACTCTTCCAGCATCATCACGCCGGCCCCATCACTGAGCACGAAGCCGTCGCGGTCCTGATCCCAGGGACGCGAGGCGCGTTCCGGGTCGTCGTTGCGGGTGGACAGCGCACGGGCGGCCGCAAACCCACCAATGCCCAGCGGCGTGGTGGCCATCTCGGCGCCACCGGCAACCATCGCATCCGCGTCGCCGTAGGCGATCATGCGCGCGGCGTCACCAATGTTGTGGGTGCCGGTGGCGCAGGCCGAAACGATGGAGATGTTCGGGCCCTGAAGGTTGCGCATGATGGACAGGTTCCCGGCCACCATGTTGATGATGGCGCTGGGGACAAAGAACGGCGAGATCTTGCGCGCCCCGCCCTTCAGGTAGGCTCCGTAGGAGCGCTCGATGTACGGCAGACCGCCGATCCCGGAACCAATGGCGACCCCGACGCGCTCGGCGTTTTCCTCGCTCACCTCCAGCCCGGAATCGTCCAGGGCCTGCAGCCCGGCGGCGATCCCGTAGAGGACGAAGGTGTCCATCTTCTTCTGCTCTTTCGTCGGGACGTAGTCATTGGCCTCGAAGTCCCGGACTGCACCGGAGATCTTTACCGGCATGTCCGCGGCATCGAACACATCGATGGGGGAAATGCCGCTCTTGCCGGCCTTGATGTTGCTCCAGGCCTTGTCGATAGTGGATCCGACCGGGGAGACGATCCCCAGTCCGGTAATCACGACACGTCGCTTAGCCAATGATGTTCTCCTCGAAAGACTGAATACGCTGTTCAGCGAAACGACGAAGGGCCGCCCTGCGCACAGGAAGGCCCGTTCGCGTCGTCCTGACCGGCGCCCGGAGGCGTCGGATCAGTCCTTCATGTGCTCGTTGATGTAATCGATCGCCTGCTGCACGGTGGTGATCTTTTCCGCCTGCTCGTCGGGGATCTCGGTCTCGAATTCCTCTTCGAGCGCCATCACCAGTTCCACCGTGTCCAGCGAATCCGCACCCAGGTCGTCGACGAAAGCGGCGGCGTTGGTCACGTCCTCTTCCTTGACTCCCAGTTGCTCGACAACGATCTTCTTGACGCGTTCTTCAATGCTACTCATGGTTCAGAAATCCCCTTCAGTGTGAGGCGGCTTCGTTGAAAGGTCCGCCATTCTAGAGAAAAGCCTCGCCGCGATCTAGCGATCCGCGCGGCGGGCCGTGCGGGCGGCCTGAAGCCGGCCCGTCGTGATCAGTGCATGAACATCCCGCCGTTCACGTGCAGGGTTTCGCCGGTAATGTAACCCGCTTCCTCCGAGGCCAGGAAACCCACGGTCGCGGCGATTTCCTCGGGCGCGCCCAGGCGTCCCAGCGGGATCTGTCCCAGCAGAGCCGCCTTGGTGTCGTCACCCAGTTCACGCGTCATGTCGGTGTCGATGAACCCCGGGGCCACGGTGTTCACCGTGATGTTGCGGCTCCCGACCTCGCGCGCCAGCGAGCGGGCAAAGCCTGCCAGTCCCGCCTTGGCGGCCGCGTAGTTGGTCTGTCCGGCATTGCCGGTGGAGCCCACCACGGATCCGATCAGGATGATGCGCCCGCGGCGCAGCTTCATCATGCCCTTCAGCAGCCGCTGGGTCAGGCGCACGGCGGCGGAGAGGTTGGTGTCGATGATCGCGTCCCACTCCTCGTCCTTCATGCGCATGAACAGGTTGTCGCGCGTGATACCGGCGTTGTTCACCAGCACCTCGATCGCCCCTTCCTGGTCCTGGATCGCCTTCAGGCCGGCGGCGACGGATTCGCCATCGGTTACGTCCATTGCGATACCGCGGCCGCCCCATTCCTTCAGGGCCTCGGTGATCCGGTCGGCACCGGCCTCGCTGGTGGCGGTGCCGACCACCTGAAGACCCTGCTCGGCCAGACGTCGGGCGATAGCGGCGCCGATTCCGCGGCTGGCGCCGGTGACCAGGGCTACACGTTTGCTGTCGGACATGGTTGTGCCTTTGCTTCAGTAAGAGGGATTCACGACGACGGAGATGACTGGCCTCTCCAGAAGATCCCGGGCGGATGCGGCTCAATCCCGGACCAGGCGCTCGAGGGTAGCCTTCAGCGTATCGCGGTCGGCGACATCGAACAGATCCAGTTCGCGGTCGATGCGCTTGGCCAGACCGGTCAGCACACGCCCCGGGCCACATTCGACCTGTACCGTCACGCCCTGCCCGCGCAGGCCCCGGACGGTTTCAACCCAGCGCACCGGACGATACAGCTGTGCGGCGAGGTTGTCCTTGATTACCTCGGCGGAATCCGCCGGTGCTGCCGTCACATTCTGCCAGACCGGGATCGTCGGCGGATTGAAGGGGGTGTGATCCAGTGCGGCCTGCAGGCGATCCGCTGCCGGGCGCATCAGCGCACAATGCGAGGGGACCGATACCGGCAGCTTCAGGGCCCGCTTGGCCCCCGCATCCTTCGCCGCAGCGACGGCCCGGTCGACCGCCGCCGCATTACCGGCGATGACGACCTGGCCCGGGGCGTTCAGGTTGACGGCCTCGAGAACCTCGCGCCCCGCATGCTCGGCGCAAAGAACCTGCACCGCATCGTCCTCCAGCCCCAGGATCGCGGCCATCGCGCCCTCGCCTTCCGGGACGGCGGCCTGCATGGCCCGGGCGCGTTCGGCCACCAGACGAACGGCATCGGGGAAGCGCAGCACCCCGGCGGCAACCAGGGCGCTGTATTCGCCGAGGCTGTGCCCGGCGACCGCCTGCGGACGCGCGGACGTCTGTTCGCTCAGCAGCCGCCAGGCGGCTACCCCCGCGGCCAGCATCACCGGTTGCGTCCATTCCGTCTGGTTCAGCTGCTCCACGGGCCCGTGCTGACACAGGCTCCAGAGATCGGCGTCGAGGCAGTCCGACGCCTCCTGGAAGGTGTCGCGTACAATGGCATGATCGTCGCCCAGATCGGCCAGCATACCGGTGGACTGGGAACCCTGCCCCGGAAAAACGGCTGCCCAAGATGTTGTCATTCGCAATGGTCTCGCGCGTGAAAGCGCGCGTAGTGTAGGCGGTCCGTTAAGTGTCGGCAAACGCGGGGTATGGGCACGTCACGGCGGGCACCACCCGGTTCAGCCAGCCTTCCCATGCGACGGTCGAGCCGCGCGAAGCCCGTCATAACTTGTGTTCCGCCGGTGCATCCGGATAATGTCGCCACCTTGATTCAATACGAGAGGAACTGTATGGCGAAGGAAGACGAAATCGAGCTGGAGGGCACCGTCGTCGAGACACTCCCGAACACCACCTTCCGGGTGGAGCTCGAAAACGGGCACACGATCACGGCGCACATCTCCGGAAAGATGCGCAAGCATTACATCCGGATCCTGCGCGGTGACAAGGTGATCGTGCAAATGACGCCCTACGACCTGACCAAGGGCCGCATCGTCTACCGCAACAAGTAAGTTCCCTCTCCCGCGAAGAAGCCCCGGCCAGACCGGGGCTTCTTCGTTTGTGAGTCCCGTTACGCCAAACCGTCGCGTCAGGAAGACACGGCCGCCTCCTGGATGTCCAGCTCCAGGCCGGAATCGCCCAGCCGCACCACCACTTCCCCGCCATGCGCCAGGCGCCCGAACAATAGCTCGTCGGCCAGGGGCTTCTTGATGTGCTCCTGCAGCGTGCGCGCCATCGGCCGCGCCCCCATCTTCGCGTCGTAGCCGTGCTCGGCCAGCCAGGCCCGCGCCTCCGGCTCCACGGTCAGGTGTACCTTCTTCTCGTCGAGCTGAGCCTGCAACTGGATCAGGAACTTGTCCACCACGTTCAGAATGGTGGCCTCGTCCAGCGGGCCGAACTGGATCGTGGCATCCAGGCGGTTGCGGAACTCCGGCGTGAAGGTCCGCTTGATCGCCTCCATCGCATCGCTGGAGTGGTCCTGCTGGGTGAACCCCACGGAGGGGCGGCTCGCCTGTTCGGCGCCGGCGTTGGTGGTCATCACCAGGATCACGTTGCGGAAGTCCACCTCGCGGCCGTTGGCATCGGTCAGCGTGCCGTGGTCCATCACCTGCAGGAGCACGTTGAAGACATCCGGGTGCGCCTTCTCGATCTCGTCCAGCAACAGCACGCAATGCGGATGTTTCAGGATGGCGTCGGTCAGCAAACCACCTTCTTCATAGCCCACATAGCCCGGGGGGGCCCCGATCAGGCGGGACACGGTGTGCCGCTCCATGTATTCCGACATGTCGAAGCGGGCCAGGTGAATACCCATCTGCTGCGCCAGCTGGCGCGTGACCTCGGTCTTGCCCACCCCCGTCGGGCCGGCAAACAGGAACGAGCCAATCGGCTTGTCCATGTCGCCCAGCCCGGAGCGCGCCATCTTGATGGCGGTCGCCAGGGTCCCGATGGCCTCGTCCTGACCGAATACGGTCATCTTAAGGTTGCGGTCGAGGTTGCGCAGCGTCTCCTTGTCGGAGCTGGAGACCGACTTCGGCGGGATGCGTGCGATCTTGGCCACGATGGTCTCGATATCCTGCACGCTGATGGTCTTCTTGCGCTGACTGACCGGCTGCAGCTGCCGGCTAGCCCCGGCCTCGTCGATCAGGTCGATCGCCTTGTCCGGCAGGAAGCGGTCAGTGATGTAGCGATCGGCCAGTTCCGCCGCGGCGCGCAGGGCCGGTTTGGTGAAGCGCACGTTGTGGTGCATCTCGAACCGGGACTTGAGTCCACGCAGGATCTGCTCGGTCTCGTCCACGGTCGGCTCGGGGACCTCGATCTTCTGGAAGCGGCGCGCCAGAGCACGATCCTTCTCGAAGATGCCGCGGTATTCCTGATAGGTGGTGGATCCGATGCACTTCAGTTCGCCCGAGGCCAGCATCGGCTTGATCAGATTGGAGGCGTCCATCACCCCGCCGGAGGCCGCGCCGGCCCCGATGATGGTGTGGATCTCGTCGATGAACAGTACCGCCCCCGGCTCCTTCTTGAGCTGGGCCAGCACGCCCTTCAAACGTTTCTCGAAGTCACCCCGATACTTAGTACCCGCCACCAGCGCGCCGAGGTCCAGGGCGTAGACGGTCGCGGATTCGATCGCCTCCGGCACCTGCTCATCGACAATGCGCCGGGCGAGACCCTCGGCAATGGCAGTCTTCCCGACGCCAGCCTCGCCCACCAACAGCGGGTTGTTCTTGCGCCGGCGGCAAAGGATCTGGATGGTCCGCTCGATTTCGTGATCGCGACCGATCAACGGGTCGATTTCGTCCCTGGCTGCCTTGTCATTCAGGTTGCTGGCATAGAGCTGCAGCGCGTTGGTCTTGTCGTCGCGCTCGCCCTCCACCGGCTCGGCCTGGGACTCGTTCGGGCTGGGCTGCGCCCCGAGCTCGTCCTCGCCGACCTTCGAGATGCCGTGCGAGATGAAATTGACCACATCCAGGCGCGAAATATTCTGCTGGCCCAATACATACAGGGCCTGGCTGTCCTGCTCGCCGAACAGTGCGACCAGGACATTGGCGCCGGACACTTCCTTGCGTCCGCTGGACTGCACGTGGAACACCGCCCGTTGCAGCACGCGCTGGAAACCCAGCGTGGGTTGCGTTTCGCGCGAATCGTTCGGCGGGATCCGCGGCGTGTTCTCGTCAATATAGGCCTCCAGTTCGTCGCGGATGCGATCAAGATCACCCCCGCACGCCCGCAGCACCGTGGCCGCGCTGGGATTCTGCGCCAGCGCCATCAGCAAGTGCTCAACGGTCACGAACTCGTGACGTTTTTCGCGGGCCTCCTTGAAGACCATGTTCAGGCTGAATTCGAGTTCCTTGTCGAGCATGGGAGTCAGGCCTCCTCCATCGAGCAAAGCAGTGGGTGCTGATGACTGCGGGCGTAGTCGTTCACCTGCGCCACCTTGGTCTCGGCCACATCCCGGGTAAAGATGCCGCATACTCCCTTGCCGCGCGTGTGCACGTGCAGCATCACCCGGGTGGCCTTTTCGCGATCCATGCTGAAGAAGGTCTCCAGTACCTCGATCACGAACTCCATCGGCGTGAAATCATCGTTGAGCAAGACCACCTTGTACTGTCGCGGTGGCTTGAGCTCCGGCCTCGATTCTTCGACCGTTACCGAGTCGTCTCGATCGGGGTTTTGGGGCTTGTCTTCACTCATCGGTCGAACTCACGCCTTCAGCGGTTACTCGTTTGGGTCGTCTCCATCCTCGAATGGTTCCAGGCTGGGGCCAAGTGCCCTTACGGACACTCCGACCACCTGCTGCCCGTTCGTCACATGTGTTTGATCATTGCTTCGCCGAATGCCGAGCACGCGATCGGCTCGACGTCGTCCATCAGCCGGGCGAAGTCGTAGGTCACCTCGCCGGCACTGATCGCACCGCCCATGCCCTTGACTACCAGGTCAGCCGCCTCGGACCAGCCCAGATGCCGCAGCATCATTTCGGCAGACAGGATCAGCGAGCCGGGGTTCACCTTGTCCTGGCCGGCGTACTTCGGCGCGGTCCCGTGAGTCGCCTCGAACATGGCAGTGGTATCCGACAGGTTCGCACCCGGAGCGATCCCGATGCCGCCCACCTGGGCGGCCAGCGCGTCCGAGATGTAGTCGCCGTTGAGGTTGAGCGTGGCGATCACCGAGTAATCCTCCGGACGCAGCAGGATCTGCTGCAGGAAGGCGTCGGCGATAACGTCCTTGACGACGATCTCGCGCCCGGTCTTCGGATTCTTGAAGGTCTGCCACGGGCCGCCGTCGAGATCATTCGCACCGAATTCCTCGCGCGCCAGCTCGTAGCCCCAGGCCTTGAACGAACCCTCGGTGAATTTCATGATATTACCCTTGTGCACCAGGGTCACCGACGGACGGTCGTTATCGATCGCGTACTCGATGGCCTTGCGCACCAGGCGCTTGGTGCCCTCGCTGGAAACCGGCTTCACGCCGATTCCGGCGGTGTCAGGGAAACGAATCTGGGTCACACCCATCTCGCCCTGCAGGAAGTCGATGACCTTCTTGGCCTCCGGCGTGCCGGACTCGAACTCGATCCCGGCGTAGATGTCCTCGGAGTTCTCGCGGAAGATCACCATGTCGGTCTTCTCCGGCTCCTTCAGCGGGCTCGGGGTGCCGTCGTAATAGCGCACCGGGCGCAGGCAGACATACAGATCCAGCTTCTGGCGCAGCGCCACATTCAGGGAGCGGAAGCCGCCACCGACCGGGGTGGTCAGCGGGCCCTTGATGGAGACGCGATAGTCCTTTACCGCCTGCAGGGTCTCGTCCGGCAGCCCGGAGTTGTCATCGTAGACCTGCGTCGCCTTCTCGCCGGCATAGACCTCCATCCACTCGATGGCCTTCTTGCCGCCATAGGCCTTTTCCACCGCCGCATCGGTCACCCGGCGCATCACCGGGGTGATGTCCACACCGATCCCGTCACCTTCGATGTACGGGATCACAGGATGATCCGGCACCTGCAGCTTTCCCTGGTCATCGACGGTGATGCGTTCACCCTTCTCCGGGACCTGAATGTGCTGGTAGGCCATGCAAACTCCTTGTGCGGAACTCGAGAAAATCGATTGGCTGATTGCGTATGGCTCGATTATACATGCCGAAACGCCGTTTCCGGTGGGCGAAGGGATACGGATTGCGCGTTCCGGAATGGCGGCCTGCCCCGGCGGCTGCGTTATCATTCGCCGCATGACCGACCGCCTCCCCTGTCACATCACCGTGGCCGCCGTGATCGAACACGATGGTCAGTTCCTGTTCGTCGAGGAAACCGATGGCGGGCGCCGGGTCCTGAACCAGCCGGCCGGACACCTGGATGCCGGAGAGGATCTGGTCGACGCGGTGGTGCGCGAGGTCCGGGAGGAAACCTGCATGGCGTTCACGCCCGACGCCACCCTGGGTTGTGACCTGCTGGAGTTGGCGGGCGGGGCCGTGATCCTGCGCGTCACCTTCTCCGGTGCGGCGACCCCGCTGCCATCGCCCACGCCGCGCGACCCGGCGATCCATGCCCTGCACTGGCTGACCCCCGAGACGGCCGAGCGCGACTGGCCGCTGCGCAGCCCGCTGGTGATGCGCAGCATCCGCCGATACCGCGAGGGCCTGCGGCTGCCCCTGGCGGCGGTCGGCAGCCTTGTGCGGACCGCCGCGCAATGACCGATCGCGAGCGCGTCATCATCGGCCTGTCCGGCGGGGTCGACTCTGCCGTCGCGGCCAGCTGCCTGCTGGAGGCCGGCTATCGCGTCGAAGGCCTGTTCATGAAGAACTGGGAGGATGACGACGACGCCGAATACTGCGCCGCCGAGGCCGACTACGCGATGGCCCGCGAAGTCGCCGACTGCCTGGAAATCCCGCTGCACAAGGCAAACTTTGCCGAGGACTACCGCCAGCGGGTGTTCGCACGGTTCCTCCATGAATACGAGGCCGGACGTACCCCGAACCCGGACATCCTCTGCAACCGTGAGATCAAGTTCCGCTCGTTCCTCGACCACGCCCGCGAGCTGGGCGCCACCCGGATCGCCACGGGTCACTACGCCCGGGTGCGCCACCACGCCGGCTACAGCGAACTGTGTACGGCAGCCGATGCCAACAAGGACCAGACCTACTTCCTCCACACCCTGACCCAGGAACAGCTACGCCCCGCTCTGTTCCCGCTGGGCGACATCCCCAAGGACCGGGTCCGGGAACGGGCGCGCGAACTGGGCCTGCCAAACCACGCCCGCAAGGATTCCACCGGCATCTGCTTTATTGGCGAACGACGTTTCCGGGACTTCCTCGCGCAATACCTGAAGGCAACCGGGGGCGAGATGCACACCCCGGAGGGCCAGGTGGTCGGTCGCCACCAGGGCCTGATGTTCTACACCCTCGGCCAGCGCCAGGGCCTGGGGATCGGTGGGGTCGACGGCTTCGCCGAGGCCCCGTGGTACGTCGTCGACAAGGATCTCGCGGCCAACGTCCTGGTAGTCGCCCAGGACCCGCGGCATCCGCGGCTGATGAGCCCCTCGCTGATGACCGAACCCCCACACTGGATCCACGAGGCACCCACTCCCGGTACGCCGCTGATGGCCCGGCTGCGCCATCGCCAGCCCCTGCAGGACTGCCGGGTACAGCGCCTGGATGCCGCCGGCGCCACGGTTGTCTTCGACACCCCCCAGCGTGCCGCAACCCCCGGGCAGTCCATCGCCTTCTACCGCGACGATGTCTGCCTGGGGGGCGCCGTGATCGCCACGCGCAGCACGATGGATGCCGTCTGACCCGTGAGTCATCCGGGCCACTTCCGGTATAGTGAGCCCACCCGGCATCCCCACCCCGCCTACCCAAGGAATCGACTGGCTTGGATCGCTCCGATCATAATCGAACCCTCGCGCTGGCCGCCCTCTTCCAGTGCGCGAGCCTGGTCAAGGATCTGGCCTGGCGCGGAAGCTGCGACGAATACGAATTCGAGGTCCTGGTCGGCAGCCTGTTCGCCTTCGACGCCGAGACCCCCGAGGCGGTCTACCGCGAGGCGGTCAGCCTGCGCAGTGGCCTGGAGCGCATCGAGAGCCAGCTGCAGAACGGCAGCAAGCCGCCGGACATGGAGATCACCCGTTACGCCATCGGGCTGATCTTCCTCGAGCGCAAGCTGCAAAAGCGCGACGACATGCTGCAGAAGCTGACCGACGGCCTGCAGGGCGCCCAGCGCCAGATCGACTACTTCCACATTACGCACGAAAGCGTGATAGCCCGGCTGGCCGAGATCTACAAGGAGACCATCTCCGAACTCGGCCCGCGCATCATCGTGCAGGGCGAACAGAACAACCTGTCCACTCCCGAAACCGCAGCGCGCATCCGCGCGCTCCTGCTGGCCGGGATCCGGGCCGCGGTCCTCTGGCGTCAGGCCGGCGGATCGCGCTGGAAACTTCTATTCGGCCGCAAGCGGCTGATTCGCGAAGCGAATCATATCCTCAACCGACTCAATACCTGAACGCGGAAGACGCACATGAGCCACGCTGACCCGAAGAACACCCGCACCCTGTCCGCCGGCGGCCGCGAATGCCGCTACGTGCCGATCACCGACGACGCCCGGGCGAAGGACCTGCCCTTCGCGCTGAAGGTGCTGCTGGAAAACCTGCTGCGCTTCGAGGATGAGCGCACTGTGCGCCGTGCCGACATCGAGGCCCTGCTGGACTGGGATCCGAAGGCGGAACCCTCCCAGGAGATCGCGTTCCGCCCGGCCCGTGTGCTGCTGCAGGACTTCACCGGGGTACCGGCGGTCGTCGACCTGGCCGCGATGCGCGATGCAATGGAGGCTCTGGGGGGCGATCCCAAGAAGATCACGCCGCTACAGCCGGCCGAGCTGGTCATCGACCATTCGGTGCAGGTGGACGCGCACGGCAACGCCAACGCGATGAACCTGAACGCGGAGCTCGAATATTCCCGCAATCGCGAACGCTACAGCTTCCTCAAATGGGGCCAGCAGGCCTTTGATACCTTCAAGGTCGTGCCGCCGGATACCGGCATCGTCCACCAGGTGAACCTCGAGTACCTGGCGCGCACGGTGTTCGTGGATGACAAGGCCGAGGGTGGCTGCATGGCCTACCCCGACACCCTGGTCGGGACCGACTCCCACACCACCATGATCAACGGTCTGGGCGTGCTCGGCTGGGGCGTGGGCGGCATCGAGGCCGAGGCCGCGATGCTCGGCCAGCCGATTTCCATGCTGATCCCGCAGGTCGTGGGCTTCCGCCTGACCGGCAAGCTGGCCGAGGGCGCGACCGCCACCGACCTGGTGCTGGTGATCGTAGAGACGCTGCGCAAGAAGGGCGTGGTCGGCAAGTTCGTCGAGTTCTTCGGCGACGGTCTGGCCGACCTGCCGCTGGCCGATCGCGCCACCATCGCCAACATGGCGCCGGAATACGGCGCCACCTGCGGCATCTTCCCGATTGATGACGAGACCCTGACCTATCTGCGCCTGACCGGGCGCGACGCCCAGCACATCGAGTTCATCGAGGCCTACGCAAAGGCCCAGGGCCTGTGGCGCGACGACAACGCCCCGATCGCCCGCTACAGCGACATGCTGGAGCTGGACCTGTCCACCGTGGAGCCGAGTCTGGCCGGGCCCAAGCGCCCGCAGGACCGTATCCTCCTGAGCCAGGCCGGCGCCACCATCAGCCGCCACCTGGACACCATGCTCAAGGAACGCGACAGCGGCGCCGACGAACCGGACGAGGCGGAGCGTTTCGCCGCCGAGGGCGGTCATACCGCAGTGGGCGTAGAGCACCAGGCGGAGGAGCCCCACCACACCGCTATCGAGATGGACGGCGAGACTTTTACGCTGGATCATGGCGATATCGTGATTGCCGCGATCACCTCCTGCACCAACACCTCCAATCCGTCCGTGATGCTGGGGGCCGGTCTCGTGGCCCGCAAGGCGCGGGAACTTGGCCTGCAGGTCAAGCCGTGGGTGAAGACATCCCTGGCCCCTGGCTCGCGCGTCGTCACCGACTATCTCGAAAAATCGGGTCTGTTGAAGGACCTCGAGCACTTGGGCTTCCACGTGGTCGGCTACGGCTGCACCACCTGCATCGGCAACTCCGGTCCGCTTCCGGAACCGATCTCCGAGGCCATTATCAAGGACGACCTGATCGTCAGCGCGGTGCTCTCCGGCAACCGCAACTTCGAGGGCCGCATCCATTCGGAGGTACAGATGAACTTCCTGGCTTCACCGCCGCTAGTGGTTGCCTATGCCCTGGCGGGGCGCAGCAATATCGACCTGTACAACGATCCGATCGGCGAGAACGCCGCCGGGGACCCGGTTTACCTGAAGGACATCTGGCCGAGCACGGAAGAAGTGCGGGAGACGGTGGCCAGCCATGTCGGTGCCGGCAGCTTCACGAGCGCCTACGGCGACCTCTATTCCGGCGAGGACCGCTGGCGCAATCTGGAGGCCCCGCAGGGCGAGCGATTCGACTGGCAGGAAGATTCGACCTACGTGCGCAATCCGCCCTACTTCAAGGGCATGGGCATGACCCCGATGCCCTGGCATGACATCCAGGGCGCGCGCGTGCTGGCCCTGCTGGGCGACTCGGTCACCACCGACCACATCTCCCCGGCCGGCTCCATCGCCAAGGACAGCCCGGCGGGTCGCTACCTGGAATCCAAGGGCGTGAAGCCGGCCGACTTCAATTCCTACGGCTCCCGCCGCGGGAACCACGAGGTGATGATGCGCGGCACGTTCGCCAACGTGCGCCTGCGCAACCTGCTGGCACCGGGTACCCAGGGCGGGGTGACCCAGCACCTGCCGGATGGCGAACAGATGTCCATCTACGACGCGGCCATGCGCTATCAGGAAGAAGATACGCCCCTGATCGTGATCGCCGGCCAGGAATACGGCACCGGCTCCTCGCGCGACTGGGCCGCCAAGGGCACCCTGCTCCTCGGCGTCAAGGCGGTCATTGTCGAGAGCTTCGAGCGCATCCACCGCTCCAACCTCGTCGGCATGGGCGTGCTGCCGCTACAGTTCCTCCCCGGCGAGAACGCGGCCAGCCATGAACTGACGGGCCACGAGACCTACGGCATTACAGGTGTGGAGAACGGCGAAGCCCGCGAGGCCACGGTCACGGCCGTGGACGACAACGGCCAGCGCAAGACCTTCACGGTTCGCGTGCGCCTGGATACCCCGCAGGAGGTGGACTACTTCCGCCACGGTGGCATTCTCCCCTACGTGTTGCGCCAGCTCGCGGCTTCCGCATAAGGTCTGACCCATGGGGCGACGGATATCCACGGAGGCGATACAGTCCGGCCAGACGCTGGCGGCGGCGGTGCACGACCGTTCAGGCCGTCTCCTGATCCCCGCCGGCATGGTCCTACAGGACAAGCAGATTCGCGTGCTGCTGTCCTGGGGCATCAGTACCGTCGAGATCGTCGAGGACGAACATGCGGCGGCCAATGACGGCCAGGACGCACCCCCGGAGGCCCCGGCTGCCGCCCGGCCCACGCCGGAGATGGAGGAACAGGCCGATACCATCCTCTCCGAGCGCTTTCGTCACTGTGACGTGACGGCCCATCCGATGGACGGGATCTACCGCCTGGCCCGCGACCAGTTGCTGGACGAGCTGATGCGCCGCGGCCCCAACGCCCGGAGTGCGTAATGACGGTTGCCGAGTTTCTCGAGCAGGACGACGCGCTGTGCAGCTTTTCCGGCAGTTACAACACGATCTTCACGCGCCTTAGCGACCCGACCGCCAACGTGGCCGGGATTACGGAGGCGGTGGAGCTGGACCCGACCATCGCCGCCAAGACGCTGCGGATGGCCAACTCCTCCCTGTACGGGTTCCCGGAACCCATCGACACCCTACACCGGGCAGTGTCCATCATCGGCCTGCAGCAGATGCGCCAGATCGTGCTGTCGACGATCGTCATCGAGCACTTCCGCGGACTGCCGGTGATCGGTGTGGACATGGAATCCTTCTGGCGCCACAGCATCGCCGTGGGCGTTCTCAGTCGGTCCATCGCGCGTTTCCGGCGCGAGGCGAACATCGAGCGCCTGTACCTGTACGGGATCATGCACGACCTGGGACGGCTGCTGCTGTTCCTGCGCCTGGGCAACCGCACCGAGGAACTGATCAACATCCGCGAGCGCGAGCAGTGCCTGCTGTTCGAGGCCGAGCGTGAACTGCTCGGTTTCGACCACGCGGCGATCGGCTCCGCCCTGCTGGAGGAATGGGGCATGGCCCCGGCCCAGGTGGAGGCCACGCGCTACCACCACGCCCCGGAGGAGGCCCGCGCGTTTCCGGTGGAGACCGCCATCGTGCACGTCGCCGACAGCATCGCGAATTCGCTGCGGCTGGGATCCTCCGGCGAGCGGTTCGTGCCGCCGGTCGCCCCCGAGACCTTCGACCGGATCGGCCTGGAGATGCCGATCTATGAAGACATCATCGGCCACGCCCGCAAGCATCTGGACCAGATGCAGGCGATCCTCCTCGACTGAGCCCGTATGCAGGCAAAGGACGCGGTTGCATGAGCCCATCGTACCGAACGCCCGAGGAGGTCAATGCCCTCCATGAGCGCATCCGCTTCCTCGAGGAGGCCTTGGAGGCCAACGCCTACGCGATGGATGTGCTCGCCTCGACCACGGCGATCTTTGGCGACACCGATCGCAACCGCAGCCCCGAGCTCATCATCCAGAACACCATCGAGTCCATCCGCCGCCTGCTCCCGACGCAGGACATGGGCGTGTATGTCCTGGACAACGACTGTTCCTTCAACCTGGCCTACCAGGAACGACCGGGCGAGCTGAAGCCGGACCTCGCGGACACCGTTGAAGAGCTGATCCGGGACGGCCAGTTTTCCTGGGCACTGCATCAGAATCATCCGGTCTGCCTCCCCTCGCCGGTCGACGGAGAGAGCGTGATGCTGCATGTCGTCTCCACGCGCACGCGCATTCGCGGGATGTTCGTCGCCCGCTTCCGCCAGGCGGAGCTGCAGCGCTACGAGATGATCCTGTCGACGCTGACCATGGTGCTGTTCAACACCGCCTACGCGCTGGAGAGCGCCGACCTGTTCCAGATGATGGACCGGCGCCAGAAAGCCCTTCAGCGGATCACGGAACGCCAGTCGCGCGAGCTGCTGCACCACATGTCGCACGATTCGCTGACGAACCTGCCCAACCGGATGCTGTTTAACGACCGGCTGTCACAGGCCATGGAGCGCCACGCGGACAATGCGGGGCATGTGGCGTTGATCCTGCTGGATCTCGACAACTTCAAGCGCACCAACGACTCCCTCGGCCACCGCGCGGGCGACGAACTGATCCGCAAGGTCGCCCAGGATCTCTCCGAACTCCTGAACCAGGCCCGCGAGCGTTCGGGCCGCCACCTGCGGACCACGCTGTCGCGCCTGGGCGGCGACGAGTTCGGCATCCTCGTCGAGGACGGCCAGGGACTGGAGGGGGTGGTCCGTCTGGTCACCGACGTCGTGCGCAAGACGGCCACGGAACGCCAGATCTTCGACCAGCCTGTGGTCAGCAGTGTCTCCTGCGGAATCGCGGTCTACCCCTACGACGGCGAGGATCCGGACACCCTGCTGGGCAACGCCGACGCCGCGATGTACGAGGCGAAACAGCGCGGCCGCAACGGATTCCGCTTCTACACCCAGGATCTCAATGCCCGGACATTCCGCCACTTCGAGCTGGAGAACGAACTGGGCCAGGCCATCGCCAATGACCAGCTCGTGCTGCACTACCAGCCGAAGGTGGAACTCGCGACTGGACGCATCATTGGCGCGGAGGCCCTGATTCGCTGGCAGCACCCGAAACTGGGCCTGCTCCCGCCGGGACACTTCATCGAGCTGGCCGAAGACATGACCCTGATCGAGGAGATCGGGGAATGGGTCCTGCGCCGGGTCTGCCGGGACATTCAGTCCCTGCACATGCCGGAGGAAGATCTGCCGCGCGTCGCGATCAATGTCTCCGCCCGCCAGCTGCGCCAACCGGACCTCGCCGGGGATTTCCACCGTATTATCCGCGAGGCTGGCATACCGCCCCGCTGCATCGAGCTTGAACTGACCGAGACGAGCATCATGGACGACCCTCAGGGTGCCGCCCGGGTTTTCCAGCGCCTGCGCCAGGTGGGCATGTCCCTGGCGGTCGACGATTTCGGTACCGGGCACGCCTCGCTGATGCAGCTCAAGCAGATCCCCGCCGATACCCTGAAGATCGATCGTTCCTTCGTGAAGGACCTCGACCAGGGCGAGGGTCACGCGCAGATCGTGCGCGCGATCGTGCTGATGGCCCGCACCCTGGGTCTGGACGTAATCGCGGAGGGCGTAGAGACCGAGCGTCAGGCGCAAGTCCTGCAAGAGCTCGACTGCCATACGGCCCAGGGCTATTTCTATTCGTACCCGGTCCGGTTTGCCGATTTCCGGGAGCTGCTCCGCCCGGCCGTGGTGCTGCCCGTCGAGACCGCTTGATCGTTCCCCGACGGTAAAGGCCGCCGGGGAACGGTCCGTCCCCTATCCGTCCTGCGGAGCGGTCAGGACCGCCGGGTCGAGCAGCGCCTGCAGGCGTTCGCGCGGGATGTCCGTGTGTTCCACCGCAACGTCCACGATCGGCCGCCCCGTCGCGTAGGCCTCCTTGGCGATGCGGGCGCCGGCCTCGTAACCAATCTCCGCGTTCAGGGCGGTCACCAGGATCGGGTTGCGATCGAGGGCGGCGCGCAGCACATCCTCGTTCACCGTAAAGCCGGCCATGGCCCGATCCGCCAGATGACCGGCCGCCCGCGCAAGCAGGCTTGTCTGGTTGAGCAGGTTGTCGGCGATCAGCGGCAACCCCACATTCAGCTGGAAACTGCCGCCCTGCCCCGCGGCGGCAATCGCGGCGTCCAGCCCGATTACCTGCTGTGCGGCCATGATCACGGCCTCGGGTATCACCGGGTTCACCTTGCCCGGCATGATTGAACTGCCCGGCTGCAGGGCCGGCAGCGCGATCTCGCCCAACCCGGCCAGCGGGCCCGAGTTCATCCAGCGCAGGTCGTTGGCAATCTTGATCAGGCTGGTGGCCGTGGTGCGCAGCTGGCCGGACAGCTCGACTGCCGTGTCCTGGCTGGCCAGGGCCGCAAACCCGTTGGGCTCGCGCTCAAAGGCAATGCCGGTGCGTTCTGCCATGCGCCGGGCCACACGGTCACCAAAGGCGGCGGGGGCGTTGATACCCGTGCCCACCGCCGTGGCGCCGATCGCCAGGCGATTCACCCGGGTACGGGTTTCGCGCAGGCGTTCGACGTCCAGCTCGAGCTGCGTGCGCCAGCCGGACAGCTCCTGGCTCAGGCGCACCGGCATGGCATCCATCAGGTGGGTACGGCCGGTCTTCACGATCGACGTCAGGTCACCCTCGCGCCGGGCGATGGTGGCGATCAGGTGGCGCAGGGCCGGAATCAGCTCCTGTTCCAGCTGGACGGAGGCCGCCACGTGCAGCGCGGTCGGGATCACGTCATTCGAACTCTGCGAGCGGTTCACGTGATCGTTGGGATGAATCGGCAACGAACTGGTGGAGGCCAGATGTGCGATCACCTCGTTCATGTTCATGTTGCTGCTGGTCCCGGAGCCGGTCTGGTAGACGTCCACCGGAAACGCGTCGGCATGCTCGCCGCTGGCGACCGCCTCGGCCGCCGCCACAATCGGGCCGGCCACCTCGGGCGTCAGCTGTTCCAGGGCCTGGTTGGCCTCGGCACAGGCTGCCTTGGTCTGTGCCAGGGCGCGGATAAACGCCGGTGGCAGGGGACGCTCCGCAATCCGGAAATTGTCCAGCGCACGCTGGGTCTGCGCGCCCCAAAGGGCGTGTGCCGGGACCTCGACCGGCCCGAGACTGTCCCGTTCCTGACGCATTGCGGGCTTCGACATGCCTTCCTCCTGGTTGGGTCCGCGCCGGTCGCCAGAGTCCGGGCCATGCCCACTCCGGCGGGCCGTGCACCGTGCTGGGCCGGCGCGGTGCTGTATTGCACCTGATCGCCTTAGTATACTGCGCCGCCTGTCCCGAACCCGACCCCGGAAATCCCATGTCCCTGAGCCCCCTGACCGCGATCAGCCCCGTCGACGGCCGCTACGCCCGCCACACCCGCGACCTGGCCCCCTACTTCTCCGAACAGGGCCTGATGCAGGCCCGCGTGCGGGTGGAGATCGCGTGGCTCAAGGCCCTGGCCGCCGAACCGGCCATCCCCGAGGTCCCGGCGCTGACCGACAAGGCCGGCGCCTTCCTCGACGAGATCGCCTTCAGTTTCGACGAAGTGGCGGGTACTCGCGTGAAGGAGATCGAGGCCACCACCAACCACGACGTGAAGGCCATCGAGTACTACATCAAGGAGCAAATGGCGGACCGCGGGGACTTGCAGAGCCAGATCGAGTTCGTGCACTTCGCCTGCACCTCGGAGGACATCAACAACCTCGCCTATGGCGTAATGGTCCGCGAGGCCCGTGACATGGTAATGCTGCCGGCCCTGGATGCCGTGCTCGCCCCGCTGCGCGAACTGTCCGGCCGCTTCGCCGAACAGCCGATGCTCGCGCGCACCCACGGCCAGCCGGCCTCCCCCACGACCATGGGCAAGGAACTGGCCAATGTGGTCGCCCGCCTGGAGCGCCAGCGCGCCGCGATCGCCGGGGTGGCCTGCCGCGGCAAGATCAATGGCGCCGTTGGCAACTTCAATGCCCACAGCGTCGCCTACCCCGAGGTTGACTGGCCCGCCCTGTCGCGGCGGATGATCGAGGGCCTGGGCCTGCAGCCGAACACCCACACCACGCAGATCGAGCCGCACGACTTCCTCGCGGAGCTATTCCACGCCTTCATGCGCGCGAACACCATCCTGCTGGATGCCGCGCGTGACATCTGGGGCTATATCTCGCTGGGGTATTTCAAGCAGAAGGTCGTGGCCGGTGAAGTCGGCTCCTCGACCATGCCGCACAAGGTCAATCCGATCGACTTCGAGAACGCCGAGGGCAACCTGGGCCTGGCCAACGCCCTGTTCGACCACCTGGCGAGCAAGCTGCCGGTCTCGCGCTTCCAGCGCGACCTGACTGACTCCACCGTGCTGCGCAACATCGGTCCGGCGTTCGCCTGGTCGCTGATCGCCTACAAGGCCTTCGGCCGCGGGCTCGGCAAGCTGGAGATCGAGCCGGGCCGTCTGGAGGAGGATCTGGACCAGAACTGGGAGGTTCTCGGCGAGGCGGTGCAGACGGTCATGCGCCGCTATGGCATCGAGTCTCCCTACGAGAAGCTCAAGGAACTGACTCGCGGACAGCGCATCACCCCCGAGGCATTGGTGGCGTTCATCGATGGACTCGCCATCCCGGAAGAGGCCCGCGCCCGCCTGCGCGAGCTGACACCGGGCACCTACACCGGCATCGCCGACCGACTTGCCCGCGACATCTGATCCGGCGCGCGGCATGCCGGCCCCGGACCCGAACCAACCACTCGCACTGCTCGGTGGCCTCACCCCCGCCGAGTTCCTGCGCGACTACTGGCAGCAGCGCCCGCTGCTGGTGCGCGGCGCCATCCCCGGCTTCGACAACCCCATCGAGCCCGACGACCTTGCCGGGCTGGCGACCGATGCCGACGCCGCCAGCCGTATCGTGAGCGGTCATGTCGACCGCCAGGACTGGGATGTCGAGTACGGGCCCTTCGATGCCGAGCGCCTGGGCGAGCTGCCCGAGCGTGACTGGACGCTGCTGGTCACTGATGTGGAACGCTTCTGGCCCGGAGGCCCCGAGTTCCTCGCACGCTTCGACTTCGTCCCGCGCTGGCGACGGGACGACCTGATGATCTCCTATGCCCCGCCCGGCGGCTCGGTCGGCCCGCATGTGGACCAGTACGACGTCTTCCTGTTCCAGGCCGCCGGGCGGCGCCGCTGGCAGATCCAGGACCCGCCCGGATCACTGGCGTGCCACGACGACCTCCCGCTGGCCATCCTGCAAGCGTTCGAGCCGACCGAGACCTGGGAACTGGGAGCCGGGGACCTGCTCTACCTGCCGCCCGGCCTGCCGCATTACGGCATGTCCCTGGACGAGGCGTGCATGACCTGGTCGGTCGGCTTCCGTGCCCCGACCATCCTCGATGTCCTGACCGGCTTTCTCGAGGAACGCGCCAACGTGATCGGCGACCAGGCGCGCTTCGAGGATCCCGGCCGGCATCCGGCCGCGCATGCCGCCGAGATCCCGGCGGCGGACCGGGGCGAACTCCGCGAGGCCCTGCGCGCGTTGCTGGCGGCCGAGGACCACGATCTGGACGCCTACCTGGGCCGTTTCCTGACCCGCCCCGCCGGGAACGTGGAGCTCACCCCGGAAGACCCATCGCACGCGGCCCGCGCGACCCCGGCGACCCGGTTCGTCGTTCATCCGGGCGTGCGGCGCGCATGGTTCGGCGGCCCGGACGGGCCGGTGCTGTGCATCGCTGGCACTGACTATCCGGCACAGGCCGTCGCACCCGAAGTGCTCGAGGCCTTCTGTGGCGCCGAAACGCTCAGCATCGCGGAGTGGGTGGAGGCGATTCCCGCGATCCGGCAGATCCTCGCGGACGGGCTGGAGGCCGGCTGGCTCGCGCCGGACGACCCGGCCGAATAACCGGACGCACCCGGCGGGAGCCATCAGGCGGCCCGGGGCAGACAGGCTTGCGCCGCCTGCTCGATCAGTTCCGGCC
Source organism: Thioalkalivibrio sp. (assembly GCF_041685615.1). Classification (GTDB taxonomy): domain Bacteria; phylum Pseudomonadota; class Gammaproteobacteria; order Ectothiorhodospirales; family Ectothiorhodospiraceae; genus Thioalkalivibrio. The sequence continues at coordinate 2,896 of NZ_JAWLFK010000034.1, read as the reverse complement.
CGGCGTCCGCCTGGTGGGCACCCTCGGTCAGGATGCGGCGCCACCGGCGGGCCCCGGGCTCGCCGTGGAACAGCCCCAGGATGTGACGCGTCAGGCGCGCCAGCGGAATGCCGTCGCGACGCATCTGTTCCGCCAACGTCAGGATGCCGTCCAGCACCGCTTCGCGGGTGGGCGCCTGCGCCACGCCGAAATACAGGCGATCGACCGCGGCCAGGCTCCAGGGCTCGTGATAGGCCTTGCGGCCAAACATTACGCCGTCCACGTGTTCCAGATGGATGCGGGCGCCGGGCACATCGTCCAGTCCGCCGTTCAGCACGATGGTCAGGTCCGGGAATTCCGTCTTCAGGCGGTACACGCGCTGGTAGTCCAGCGGGGGGACGTCGCGATTGTCCCTGGGACTCAACCCCTGCAGCCAGGCCTTTCGCGCATGCACCACGAAGTGTCGGCAACCGGCCGCCGCCACGCGTTCCACGAAGGCATGCAGATCCGCCTCCGAATCCTGGTCATCAATGCCGATCCGGTGCTTGACGGTGACCGGGAGATCCACGGCCTGCTGCATCGCCGCGACGCAATCGGCGACCAGGCCTGGCTGCGCCATCAGGCAGGCGCCGAACGCGCCCGATTGCACACGGTCGGAAGGGCACCCGACGTTCAGGTTGATCTCGTCGTAGCCGCACTCGGCGGCGACCCGGGCGGCGTCGGCCAACGTGGCCGGTTCGGAACCGCCGAGTTGCAGGGCCACCGGGTGCTCCACCGGCGAATAGCCCAGCAACCGGTTGCGATCGCCATGAATCACCGCGTTGGCATGCACCATCTCGGTGTACAACAATGCCCGCCGGGTCAGCAGCCGGTGGAACCGGCGACACCACGTGTCCGTCCAGTCCATCATCGGTGCCACCGAAAACCGCGGGTCGGGAGCCGGTCCCGCGTCACTCATCAGCGAGGCCTCCATGCCGTGCGGGCGGCATGGCCAAACCAGAAAGGATTGCCATCATGTCGGAAAGCGAAGTCCCTGAAACCTTTCTCGATAGTGTCTCACACATGGTCGACCGGGCCATGGCGTACCTCGAGCTGCCCGAGGGTGCCCGGGACGCGCTGAAGACCTGCGATTCCGTCATTCAGGTGAGCTTTCCGATCCGTTTTCGCGATCGCATCGAGGTGTTCAAGGGCTGGCGGGCCGTGCATTCCTCGCATCGAATGCCATCCAAGGGCGGGCTGCGCTTTGCCCCGACCATGGACCAGGGACACGCCGAGGCACTGGCGGCCCTGATGACCTACAAGTGCGCCATCGTGGATATCCCCTTCGGCGGTTCCAAGGGCGGACTGCGGATTGACCCGCAGCAATACGACGAGTACGAGATGGAGCGCATCACCCGGCGTTTCGCCCACGAGTTGATCCAGCGCGGCTACATCAGCCCTGCCCAGAACGTCCCCGCCCCGGACGTCGGGACCTCCCAGCGCGAAATGGCCTGGATCATGGGGACCTATCGCGAGCGCCACCCGGAGGACCTGGACCATGCCGCCTCGGTCACCGGCAAGCCGGTCGAGCTCGGGGGCATCGTCGGTCGCCTCGAGGCAACCGGGCGCGGGGTGCAGTATGCGCTTCAGGCCTTCTTCCGCGAAGGCTCGGCGGCCCGCGAGGCCGGGTTCGAAGGCGGTCTGGGCGACCAGCGCATCATCATCCAGGGCTTTGGCAACGTGGGGTACTACGCCGCGCGCTTCCTGCAGCACGACGACCACGCGAAGATTGTCGGCGTCATCAAGAGCGATGGCGGGGTTTATTCCGAAGACGGCATCGATGTCGAGGCGCTGCACGACTACGTGCGCCGCAGCGGCACCATGGAGGGCTTTGCGGGGGTCGACTTCGTGCGCGATGGAAACCGCATCATGGAACGCGAATGCGACATCCTGATCCCCGCCGCACTAGAAGGGGCCATCCATCGCGACAATGCCGACCGCATCCAGGCCCGCCTGATCGCCGAGGCCGCCAATGGTCCCTGCACCTGGGAGGCGGATCAGGCGCTGCGGAACCGGGGCGTCACGATCCTGCCCGACGTCTACGTCAACGCCGGCGGCGTCGTCGTGTCCTACTTCGAGTGGGTGCGGAACCTCTCCCACATGAGCTTCGGGCGCCTGGAACGCCGGTATGACCAGGCCCAGGGCCAGCACATCGTCACGGCCATCGAGATGATGACCAACGAGAGCATCCCGGAATGGATCCGTGACGCCGTCGTGCGCGGGGCCGAGGAGATCGACCTGGTCCGCTCGGGTCTCGAGGACACCATGCGCGAGGCCTTCCGCGAGATGCACGAGGTCCGCGAGGTGGAAAGCAACGGCGAGATCCTTGACTACCGCACCGCGGCCTACCTGATCGCCCTGCGCAAGATCATCCGCGCCCGCAGCGATCTCAAGCTCATCTGACCGCGACGGACAGGGATTGAAGGGTGGCAAGGGGCATCGCTCATCCTGCCCGGCCCGTTACCCGGCCTGCCCGTAGCGCGACTCCAGCGCCGCGAACAACGCCCGCAGGCCCATAGCCTCGCCGCCCTTGGGCCTCCCCGGCCGCGCGCGCTCGTTGAAGGCCATGATGTCGAAGTGCATCCAGGTGGTGCCCTCGGGGACAAACTCCTTCAGGAACAGCCCGGCCGTGATGGCGCCGGCGAAGCCACCGCTGGAGCTGTTCGCGATATCCGCCACATCGCTGTCCAGCATGTAGCGGTACGGCGCGTGCAGCGGCAGCTGGCAGATCGGGTCGTCCCATTCGCGGGCCGGCTCGACCAGCGCCCGGGCCCAGCCCTCGTCCTGGGTGAGGCAGGCGCTGATCTCGGTCCCCACGGCCACCCGCGCGGCCCCGGTCAGGGTAGCAAAGTCCACCAGGAGGTCGGGATGGAAGGCC
>NZ_JAWLFK010000072.1:0-7015 GCF_041685615.1 Thioalkalivibrio sp. | reverse complement strand
TCGGCGCCATGCGCGCCTTCCGGGGTGGCGCCCATGGCCAGGCGGGCCTCGGAGGTGATCAGCACAAAGCGCAGTTCGTCGCCAAGGCGTTCCAGCAGGTTGCGGGCCGTCGAGTCGGCCGGCAGGTACAGGTCGATCTCGGCATTCAGCGAGGCGCCAATGCCCTGCTCGTTGCGTGCGAGCTCCAGCGCGCGGGCGACGTGGGTGCGCACCTCCAGGATGCGGTCCCAGTCGCCGTCGGAGAAGGTCGCGTCCTCCGGCAGCGGGGCGAGGCCCTCGTACCAGGTGGCGAACAGGACGCTGTCGGGGTGCGCGCCTGGCAGCAGTTCCCAGATTTCCTCGGCGGTGAAGGTGAGGATCGGGGCTACCCAGCGCGTGAGGGCCTCGGCCACGTGGTACAGCGCGGTCTGCGCCGAGCGCCGGGCGTGCGAGTCGGCCTGCGTGGTGTACTGGCGGTCCTTGATCACGTCCAGGTAGAAGCTGCCGAGTTCCACCGAACAGAAGTTGTGCACACGCTGATAGATCTGGTGGAACAGGTAGTCGTCGTAGGCCTTCGTCACCTGCCCCTGTACCTGCAGCGCGCGGGCGACGATCCAGCGGTCCAGCGGCAGCAGCTCGTCCAGGGGCAGGGCGTGTTCGGCCGGCTCGAAACCGTTCAGGTTGCCCAGCAGGAAGCGCGTGGTGTTGCGGATGCGACGATAGGCATCGGCCGTGCGGTCGAGGATATCCTTGGAGATCGCCATCTCGCCGGAGAAATCGGTGGCCGCGACCCACAGGCGCAGGATGTCCGCGCCCAGGGTGGAGACGACCTCCTGCGGCGCGACCACGTTGCCGCGCGACTTGGACATCTTCTCGCCCTTCTCGTCCACCGTGAAGCCGTGGGTCAGCACCGCCCGGTACGGCGCCTCGCCGCGCATGGCCACGCTGGTCAGCAGGCTGGACTGGAACCAGCCGCGGTGCTGGTCGGAGCCCTCCAGGAACAGGTCCACCGGCAGCTCGCCCAGTTCCGGGCGCTTCTCCACCACCGTGGAGTGGAGCACGCCGGAGTCGAACCAGACGTCAAGGGTGTCGTTCAGCTTGACGTAGTCATCGGCCTGGTCGCCGAGGAGCTCCTTCGGGTCCAGCTGGAACCAGGCCTCGATCCCGTCGCGCTCGATGCGCTGGGCGATGGTCTCGACCATCTCCGCGGTATGCGGGTGGAGGCGATTGGTCTCCTTGTGCACGAAGAAGGGGATCGGCACACCCCAGTTGCGCTGGCGCGAGATGCACCAGTCCGGGCGGTTGACCACCATGCCGTGGATGCGCGCCTGGCCCCAGCTCGGCATCCATTGGGTGTCGGCGATCGCTCTCAGCGCATCGGCGCGCAGCTCCGCGCGGTCCATGCTGATGAACCACTGCGGAGTCGCCCGGAAGATGATCGGCGTCTTGTGGCGCCAGCAATGCGGGTAGCTGTGCTCGAACTTCACTGCGACGATCAGTGCGCCGTGTTCCTTCAGCACGTCGATCACGTGGCCGTTGGCCTGGTGCACGTTCTCGCCGGCGAAGTGCGGGGTGTCCGGCAGGAAGCACCCGTCCGGGCCCACCGGGTTTTCCACCGGCAGGCTGTACTGCAACCCGACCGCGTAGTCCTCCTGGCCGTGGCCGGGGGCGGTGTGAACCGCCCCGGTACCGGTCTCGGTGGTTACGTGATCGCCCAGGATCAACGGAACCTCGCGCTCCAGGAACGGGTGGCGCAGCATCAGGCCTTCCAGCGCCTGGCCCTTGGCCCGGGCGACGATCTTGCCCTCGCCCAGGGAGTAGCGTGCGAGGCAGTCCTCGACCAGGGCCTCCGCCAGCAGGATGCGCTCGTGCTCCAGCTCCACCAGGGCGTAGTCCAGTTCCGGGTGCAGGGCCACCGCCTGGTTGGCCGGCAGGGTCCATGGCGTGGTGGTCCAGATCACCACGCTGATCGGGCCGCGCGAGCCGTCGATGCCGTCGAAGCGCCGCAGGAAGTCGATGTCGTCGACCACGCGGAAGCGCACGTCGATCGCCTGCGAGATCTTGTCCTCGTACTCCACCTCGGCCTCGGCCAGGGCCGAGCCGCAGTCCACGCACCAGTGCACCGGCTTCTCGCCCATCTGCACGTGGCCGCGCTTGAAGATGGTGCCCAGCGCGCGGACGGTGTCTGCCTCCACCTGGTAGCTCATGGTCAGGTAGGGGTTGGCCCAGTCGCCCAGCACCCCGAGGCGCTGGAAGTCCGCGCTCTGTCCGTCCACCTGCTCCTGGGCGTACTCGCGGCAGGCCTTGCGGAATGTCGCGGCATCCACGTCGCGCCCGGCCTTGCCGAGGTTCTGTTCCACCTTCAGCTCGATGGGCAGGCCGTGGCAGTCCCAGCCCGGCACGTAGGGGGCGTCAAAGCCGGCCAGTGTGCGGCTTTTCACGATCACGTCCTTGAGGATCTTGTTGACCGCGTGGCCGACGTGGATCGAGCCGTTGGCATAGGGCGGGCCGTCGGCCAGCACGAAGCGCGGTCGCCCGGCGCAGTGCTCGCGCAGGCGCTGGTAGCGGTCCTCGGCCTTCCAGGCCTCCAGCCACTCCGGCTCCCGCGTTGCCAGGCCGGCGCGCATCGGGAAGGCCGTCTCGGGCAGGTTGAGGGTGTCCTTGTAGGGATTCGGCGGTGCCGGTTTGCGTGCCATGAGCGAGTTCCGGATTGGCCCTGCGGGCCGGTTTCAGTCGATTTCGGAGAGTTGCAGGCGGGCCGTGTCGACGTCGCGCGCGATCTGCGCGCGCAGCGCCTCCAGGCCCTCGAAGCGTTGTTCGCCGCGTACCTGCGCGACCGGCTCGAAACAGACCGCCTCGCCGTACAGGTCGGGCTGGCCCTCGAGTACGTGGGCCTCCAGGCGCTGCTCGGTGCCATCCACGGTGGGGCGCCAGCCAATGTTGGCGACCGCCGGCAGGGCCTCGCCGGAGGCGCGGCGCAGCCAGCCCGAATACACCCCGCGCAGTGCCAGCGGCCAGGGCCCCAGGCGCAGGTTCGCGGTCGGGAAGCCGATGGTCCGCCCGCGCTTGTCGCCATGCGCCACCCGGCCGTGCAGGCGGTAGGGCCGGCCGAGCAGTTCTGTCACCCGGGCGAAGTCCCCCGCAATGGCGGCGGCGCGCACCCGTGTGCTGCTGATGCGGCCCTCGGCATCGCGCACCGTCGGCGTGGATTCCACGGTGAAGCCGAGGCGCCGGCCGGCGGTCTGCAGGGCGGCTTGATCACCCTCGCGCCCGCGTCCGAACCGGAAGTCGTCGCCGACCAGCACGTGCCGGGCACCCAAACGCCGGTAGAGGACCTCCTCCATGAAGGCATCGGCCGAAAGCCCGGCCAGCTGTGCGTCGAAGCGCAGGATCCAGGCAGCGTTCAGGGCGCTGTCGCTCAGGGTCACCAGACGGTCGCGCAGACGCTGCAGGCGCCCGGGTGGTGCCGGGGCCTGGGTCCGCGCGCCGAAATACTCGCGCGGCAGCGGTTCGAAGGTCATCAGGAGCGCCGGCGCCTGGTGATCCTGCGCCGCCTCGAGCAGGCGCCCCAGAACAGCCTGATGGCCACGATGCAGACCATCAAAGTTGCCAATGGTCACCACCGCGCCGTGCAGGCCGGCCGCCTCGATCGCCTTGCTGTCGACCGGCCCCAGGCCACGTATCAGCCGCATTGCCCCGATCCCGCGCAAAACCGCGAGTATAACCCGCCGTGGCCATCCCGGACATCATTGATCCGCGTGATCCGCGGACTCGCGCAGCAGCAGGTGGTGCGGCCGCAGTCCGGCCAGCCAAAGCGTGGCGGCCAGCGTCGCGGTTCCGGCCAGGATCAACCCCGCGAGCGCCAGCAGGCGCGTATCGATGGACCACTCCGTCCACTGGCCGAACTCCGGCGAGAGCCAGGCCAGCACGCCGACCATCGCGGCAAGGCCTAGCGGCAGCCCCAGGCGCAGCCGGCGCAGGCCGGGCCCGGGCTGGTAGATGCCCTCGCGGATCAACCCGCGGTAGAGCAGACCGGCGTTGATGTAGGCCGAGGCCGCGGTGGCCAGGGCGAGCCCGGCGTGCGCCCCCGGTGTGCCGGAGAGATACCACGGCAGCACAAAGGCGCCGTTCAGCACCATGTTCCAGAGCATGGCGATGATCGCGATCTTGACCGGGGTCTTCGTGTCCTGGCGGGCGAAGAAGCCGGGCGCCAGCACCTTGATCAGGATGAATCCGGGAAGGCCCAGCGCGTAGGCCGCCAGCGCCATCGCAGTCATGTAGGTATCAAACTGGGTGAAGGCCTGGTACTGGATCAGCGTGGCGAGGATCGGGACCGCCAGCACGACCAGCCCGACCATGGAAGGCAGCGCGACCAGCATCGCCAGGCGCAGGGCCCAGTCCAGGGTGCGGTTGAAGGCCGCCGGCTCCGCCAGATTGTACTGCCGGGCCAGGCGCGGAAGGATCACCGTGCCGATGGCGATGCCGAACAGGGCTAGCGGCAGCTCCACGAAGCGGTCGCCGAAGTACAGCCAGGAAATCGATCCCGCGACCAGGAACGACGCGATCAGGGTATCCACCAGCAGGTTGATCTGGACCACCGAGGTCCCGAGGATCGCCGGCAGCATCAGCTTGACGATGCGGCGCACGCCCTCGTGGGCGCGCCGGAAGCGAGGCCGCGGCAGCAGGCCGGCACGCCACAGGAACGGGATCTGGAAGGCGAGTTGCAGCGCCCCCGCGATGAATACACCCCAGGCCAGCGCCATGATCGGCTCTTCGAACATCGGCGCGAGCCACAGCGCCGCGCCGATCAGCGCGAGGTTCAGGAATACCGGGGTGAACGCTGGCACCGCGAAGCGCCCGATGCTGTTGAGGATGCCGGCCGCCATTGCGGTGAGCGAGATGAACAGCAGGTACGGGAAGGTGATCCGCAGCATGGTGGCCGCCAGGTCCTCGCGCCCGGCCTCCTGGGTGCCGAGGCCCGGGGCGAATACCCAGATTAGTGCCGGCGCGGCCAGAACCCCGATCAGGGTGACCACGGTGACCACGGTCATCAGGGTGCCGGCGGTGTGGTCCAGAAGGTCACGCAGGGCCTCGCGCCCGTGCTTCTCGCGAAACTCCGCGAACACCGGCACAAAGGCCTGGTTGAACGCCCCCTCGGCGAATAGCCGGCGCAGGAAGTTGGGAATGCGAAAGGCGACGAAGAAGGCGTCGGTCGCCGGCCCGGCGCCAAAGGTGACCGCCAGCACCATGTCGCGCAGGTAGCCCATGATCCGGGAGATCATGGTCATGCCACTGACGACGGCGGTGGAGCGAAACAGGCGGTTCATCGCGTGCGGGGACAGCCTACGGGAAAGCCCCGCAGTGTACTTGAATCATTCCCGTTGAACCCCTGTTCCACCACGAACAAGGGCCAGGTCAAAATCGATTTACAGGAAGATGGGAAGACAGGAAGGGTTATTGGGTGCGGGCACTCGCTGAGAGCCCGCGGCATGCCCGGACCGTCAGCCCTACCCTGTACGTCCCACCCCAATCCCTCTTGCAATCTTCGCGTCTTCCTGTAAATCGCTTTTGACCTTCTTCGTAGTGGATACAGAACGCCGGACACGAAAAAGGCCGCCCGGAGGCGGCCTTTTCGGACGGTCCAACGAAGGAGCCGTCAGCCTTGGGAGTGGCGCCTTAGATGGCGGTCACTTCCCCGGCGGCCAGGCCCTTGGCGGTTTCCTGGATTTCAAAGGAGACCTTCTGGCCTTCGGCCAGGGTCTTGAAACCCGAACCGTTGATCGCGGAGAAATGGACGAACACGTCCTTGCCGCCATCATCGGGGGTGATGAAACCGAAACCCTTGCTCTCGTTGAACCACTTCACAACACCAGTATTCACAACTTGTAACCTCTTCATGTAACGAACAAATGTGTTCGCGGCATGCTGCCAACAGATCAACGGGAGCACTGGTTCAGAAACTAGAAACTTCCTAGTGTTGCCGCTTAACCACGAATCACGCTTCCGACTATACGCCCCATCCCGGGCAAAATCCAACGCCCCTCCGTGAAGTTTTTTTGGCACTGCACTGCGGATTTCCGGCGCGCCCGAGTATTCACCACGGAGCGCCCGAAGACACGAAGAAGGGCAAGGGCCTGTGACAGGAAGACGCGAAGATTCGAAGCGGGATCGGGTCGGAGCGTACAGGGCGGGGCTGACGGTCCGGGCATGCCCCGATTCCATGCCAGTACCCACACCCAAGGACCCTTCCTGCCTTCGCGTCTTCCTGTGAATCGCCCTTGACCGGCTTCGTGGTGCCACCGGAAGGGGGCGTCAGAGCTGGCGGATGTCGACGAAGCTGCCGCGGGTGGTGTGGTGCAGGCGCGGCAGGACGTCGAGGATGGCGCGGGCGGCGCTCTCCGGGCCGGGCATGTCCTGGGTGCCGCGGGCGGCCTTCAGGCGCTGGAGGACCGGGAAGCTCTCCCGGTCGGCCTCCTCGCAGAGATAGTCCTGCATCGCGGTGTCGACCAGGCCCGGGGCGAAGGCATTGATCGCGGTCTCCTCGGGGAATTCGTGCGCGTAGAGCTGCATCATCATGTTCAGCGCCGCCTTGGACAGCGAATAGCCGCTCCAGCCGGCATGCCCGGAGACCGACGCGCCGGAGGAGATCGCGATGATCTGGCCGACGGCCACGCGATGCTTCAGCAGCGCGTCGAGGATGACCTTGTTGGCGAAGGTGTTCACGTCCATCAGCAGGCGCAGCTCGTCCATCGGCGCGTCCTGCATGCGCTGCATGTGCCCCAGCAGCCCGGCGTTGAGCACCACCAGGTCCAGCGACTCCACGCCTTTCAGCAGGCGTTCCATCGCGTCCTGCGTGGCACCGAAATCGCTCAGGTCGACCTGTTCGTCGCCGCTCACCCCGGCCTCGGGGCAGCCGCGCCGGCTCATGCCGTAGACGCGGGCGCCTTGTTCCAGCAACACCCGGGTCATCCCCAGACCCAGGCCACTGGAATTGCCGGTGACGAGTGCCGAACCGAAACCGCTGTTCTGCATAGCG
>NZ_JAWLFK010000033.1:16345-28014 GCF_041685615.1 Thioalkalivibrio sp. | reverse complement strand
ATGGTTTTACCCACGCGAACAACCTGTGGATAACTTTGTGGACGAATTGTCGCGTCCGGAACGGGCCACGCCGGAAACGTCAAGAGTCGCCCGTCAGGATATCCCGGTTATATGCTTCAACCGATTGATTTCGGGAGCTTACAAAGTTGACCGTTTACGTCCCTGGAGGTCACACCCCGGGCGAGCAGGCCTTCCAGGGCATCGGCACCCGCTGTGCATAAGGGCCAGCGTATGTACCTCATGAACCCGCGGTTTCCGGGGCAATGGCCGCATAAATGGCGGAGTAGTCGGCGTCGGCCAGGCCCTGCTCGCGCACCCGGTCCAGCAGATCGGCCAGCAGCGGCAGCCATGGCCCGACCAGTCCGGCATCCTCCACCGCGCGCTCGGTCAGGCGCACATCCTTCAGCAGGTGTTTGACCGGAAAGTTGGCGGTACCGAAGTCACCGGAGACCATCTTGCCGAGCTTCTTGTCGAAGGTCGGGGCATACAGGGCACTGTCGCGCAGAATGTCCATGAAGGTGTCCACCTCCACGCCCTCGCGCCGCACCAGCCCCAGGCTGAGGGAAAACGCCGCCGTGAGACTCGCGATCAGCTGGTTGAAGGCCAGCTTCAGCGCCGCCCCCTGCCCGACCGAACCGACATGCCGGGGTGTCTCGCCCAGAGCCGCCAGTACCGGCTGGGCCCGGGCAAAGTCGGCCTCGCGGTCGGCGCCCGCCATGATCAGCAGACGGCCATCCCGGGCCTCGGGGATGGAACCCAGCACCGGCGCCTCCAGGTAGCAGGCCCCCACGGCACGCACCCGCTGCGCCAGAGCGCGGCTCTCGGCCGGCAGGATGGTCGCCATCTGGATCACGCAACGACCCTCCAGCGCGCCGGCCGGCAGGGCATCCAGCACGGCATTGATGGCAGCGGCATCACTGAGCATCAGCACCAGCGCGTCCGCCTCGGCGACGGCTGCGGCAGGATCACTGTGAACGGCCACCCCCTCGGCCGCCAGATCGCTCGCGCGCGCGACCGTGCGGTTGTAAGCCACCACGGGAAATCCGGCCTGCAAAAGACGCAGGCCCATGGGTTGCCCCATGAGCCCGCATCCCAGCAGCGCCACTCGGGACGCAGCCATCATTACCCCCTACTTGATTTTGTCGTCCAGATCGTCCGTATACCCCAGCAGGGTATGCGGCGGCGGGGCCTCCTTCTGGTACCGGCTCGGGGTGACCGCCTCGGTCTGATGCAGGCTTCGCCACAGGCCGAACACCATGATCAGCATGATGACCGAGAAGGGCAGCCCGATACTGATCGCGGCCGCCTGCAACGCGGCAAGACCGCCCGCCAGCAGCAGAATGGATGCCACAACCCCCTCGAGGAGGGCCCAGTACACACGCTGGGTGACGGTGGGGTTGCGCACGTCACCGGAGGCCAGGGTGTCGATGACCAGCGAGCCGGAATCCGAGGAGGTCACGAAGAAGGTGACGATCAGCACCGTCGCCGCCGCCATCACGCCCAGAGACAGCCAGTCCCAAAGCGGCAGGGCCTCGAGTGTCACGAACAGCGCGGTGGACATGTTATCGGACACGGCACCGGACAGATCGGCCACGCCGTCCAGCTCGTAGCTCATCGCGGTACCGCCAAACACGGCTAGCCAGACGAAGGCCGCAGCGGTGGGGGCCAGCAGCACTCCGGCGACGAACTCGCGAATGGTGCGCCCGCGCGAGACCCGCGCGATGAACATGCCGACGTACGGGGCCCAGGAGATCCACCAGCCCCAGTAGAAGATGGTCCAGGAGGTCGCCCAGCCGGAATCCTCGATCGTGTCGGCCCACAGGCTCATCTCGGGCAGAAACTGAACGTAGACACCGGTGCTTTCCACCAGGAGGCGCAGGATGAACAGGGTCGGGCCTATGACCAGCAGCAGCGCGATCAGGATTACCGCGAGGCCGATATTGAAGTTCGAGAGCCGCTTGATGCCCTTGTCGACGCCCAGCGCGACCGACACGACGGCGATCAGGGTAATGATCGCGACCAGGACAATCTGCATGTAGGTGGATTCCTCAATCCCGAACACGAAATTCAGGCCCGAGTTGATCTGCATGACGCCGAGCCCCAGCGACGTCGCCACCCCGAACATGGTGCCGAACAATGCCACCACATCCACAAGATGCCCCCACGGACCGTAGATCCGGTCTCCGATAAAGGGATACAGGGAGGAACGGATCAGCAGCGGGAGATTGTGGCGATAGGCGTAATACGCCAGCGACAGGCCAACGACAATGTAGATCGCCCAGGCATGCAATCCCCAGTGGAAGAAGGTGTAGCGCATCGCCTCGACAGCCGCCGCGCTGGTCTCGCCCTCGACGTGCGGTGGGCTGAGGTAGTGGTACATCGGCTCGGCGATACTCCAGAACAGCAGCCCGATCCCCATGCCCGCAGAGAACAGCATCGAGAACCACGCGGCGTAGCTGAAGCGCGCGGTCTCGAACTGGTCGCCCAGGCGCACCCCGCCATAGCGGCTGAACATCAGGTACAGGGAAAACACGAGGAATACGGTCACGACCAGCATGTAGTACCAGCCGAGATACTCGCCGATGCCGCTTTGCAACTCGTTGAAGATCATCTCGGCGCGATCCGGGAAGATCGCTCCGAACAACACGAAAGCCGCAATCACCAGCGTCGAGCTATAGAAGACCGGACTGCAGATCACGCCAAAGCCGGCGAGGCGGGTCTGCGTCAGACCGGGGGTGGACTGCTCATCCATTCAGGTTCACCTTGTATTCTTGTGCACGCGCAAGACCGAGCGGCCCGATTCCGGGGGGCCGGAAACCGCGCGGGGTAGCGCCCATTGGGCGTTGCCGCAGTGAGGTGGGACACTGTCACCGTAGCGAAAGACTCTTTCGACTGCAAAAACGCGACGGGCTTCACGCCCGGCACGAGATCATGCCCGGGCATCGGGCACCCCTTGGGCGAGCAGCAGGGCCCGGGCCTGCCCCCCCTGGCGTTCGCGCTCGACCTGCCAGCCGCCCGCGGCGATGAAGGCAAGATCCGCCTCGGCCTCGATCTCGACATACACCTGGCTGTCGGCGTGCAGCCAGCCGCGCGCCAGCAGGGCCTCCAGCACCGGCGGCACATGTCCCTTGCCGAACGGCGGATCCACCAGCACAAGGTCGAAGGCGAGCCCGTCGGGCGGCGACTCTCCCAGCATGCGCCGCGCGTCGTCCCGGCGCACGGTTACCTGCCCGGCGCCCAGGCTCTCGCAGTTCGCCTGGAGCTGCGCCGCGGCGCGCGCATCGCGCTCGACCAGCAGCACCGTATCCGCCCCGCGCGAGGCCGCCTCCAGCCCCAGGGCCCCGGTTCCGGCGAACAGATCCAGCACCCGCGCCCCCGGCAACTGCGGCTGCAGCCAATTGAACAGCGTCTCGCGCAGGGCGTCGGCAGTGGGCCGAAGCCCGCCCACTCCGGGAACCGGCAGCCATCGGCGCCGCCAGGCCCCGCCAATGATGCGGATGCGTGCCGGGCGCCCGGCGGGGGTGCGCCTACTCCTGCCCACCCACGATCACCGTGACCATCGCATCCGGGTCGATGCGCTCGCGCAGGCGCGCATTCAGCGCGTCCAGCTCCACGGCCTCCATGCGCTCGACATAGCGGTCCAGATAATCCAGCGGCAGGTCGTAGAAGGCCATCATGCCGAGCACACCCACAATGTCGCTGTTCGAGGCCAGCGACAGGGGGAAGCTGTTGACGACGTTCTCGCGCGAGGCGTCCAACTCGTCGGCATCGATGCCGTCGGCGTGCCAGCGCGTCAGCTCCTCGCGTAGCGCCGTGACCGCCTCGCCCGCCTGATCCACGCCGGTCTGCATCCCGATCTGGAAGGGCCCCTCGACCGCCATCGGCTGCAGGCGACTGCTTACCGAATAGGCCAGGCCGCGTGTACTGCGGATCTCCCGGAACAGGCGCGAGATAAACCCTCCGCCCCCGAAGGCGTGATTGGCCAGGGTCAGGGCGTAGTGATCCTCGTCCCCGCGCCGCAGGGTCGGGGCCCCCATATAGATATGCGCCTGCTCGGAGGGAAAGTCGACGCGCTCCTCCACCGGCTCTTCAGGCAGCTCGACCGCGGGTAGTGGCTCCGCCGCCGGACCCTGCGGCAGGGCCGCGGAGATACGCGCGGCAATGGCCTCGGCCTCCTCGCGGCTCAGCCCGCCGGTGATCGCCAGGGCACCGTTGCCGGTGGTATAGAAGCGCTCGTAGAACGCGCGGGCATCCCCCGGCTCCAGCGCCTCGAGGGTCTCCCGCTCGCCACCCGGCCAGTTGGCGTAGGGGTGATCGCCGTACATCAGCTCGTAGAAGCGCCGGCTGGCCACGCTGCCCGGATCCTGGCGTTCGCGCTGCAGCCCCTGCAGGGCTTGGCGCCGGGCACGTTCAAAATCGGACCCGGGGAAGGCCGGCGCGGCCAGCACGTCGGTCAGGGTGTCCAGCGCCGAGTCCAACCAGTCCGGTTCGGTGAGGCTGCGCAGGCTGACGATGGCCATGTCGCGCAGCGAGTCGGTACTGAACTGCGCCCCCACGGACTCGAAGCGCTCGGCCAGCGCATCCGCATCCATCTCCGCGGTGCCGTGGCGCAGCGCCGAGCTGGTGAGCGAGGCCAGACCATTCTCGTCGCCGTCCCGCGAGGCACCGCCATCGAAGGTCAGACGCAGGTCGACCATTGGCAGATCCGGGGCCGCCACAAACAGCACCCGCAACCCCTCATTGGTTTCCCATTCCTCGATCTCGACCGCCTGGGCCGGCAGCGCCAGCGCCAGCAGCCACACCAGGGCCGTCAGCCATCCTGCCCGCATCATCTTGCCTCCCGTCATCACATGCCCCCGGCGGTATCGCCATGGGGTTGCACCGCCTCTGGACCGGGCGGGTCCTCGCCATCGAGAGGCTGCGGGTCGAGGATGCCGACCGTTCGCCGCTGCGGTACCAGGTATTCGCGGGCCACACGCTGCACGTCCTCGGCGGTGACCGCCCGCACGCGCTCGACGAAGCGGTCGCCCTCCTGCCAGCCGACCCCGATGGTCTCCAGCATGCCCAACTGGAAGGCCTGCGAACGCACCGAATCGCGCTGGTAGACCTCGGAGGCGATGACCTGCGCCTGCACCCGCTCAAGCTCGCTGTCGCTGACCGGCTCCTCCTGCAGGCGCTGCACCTGTTCCAGCAGGGCGGCCTCCAGGGTCTCCACCTCGGTATCTCGCGTAGGCACGGCGGCAATCAGGAACAGGTCATCCAGTCGGCTGAACGGGCTGTAGCGGGCCGAGGTCGAACCGGCCAGTTCGTCGCCGCGCACGATCTCGCGGGCGAAGCGCGAGGCCTCGCCGGAGTCCAGAATCCCGGACGCCACCATCAGGGCGTAGGCATCCACGGGATCGTCCACGGTGTTCAGCACGGGCGTTTTCCAGCCCATCATCAGGTAGGGCAGCTCGGCGGGCGCCTCGACGGTAATATGGCGCTCGCCCTTCTGCGGGGTCTCGGTACGCGGCTTCGCCTCCGAGTGATCCCCGGCCGGGATGTCGCCAAAGTGCTCGCGGGCCGCGTCGATCACCCGCTCGGCGTCCACGTCGCCGACCACCACGACCACCGCGTTGTCCGGACGATAGTAGCGGTCATACCAAGCCTGGTTGTCTTCCAGCGTGTAGGCCTCGATGTCGCTCATCCAGCCGATCACCGGATTGCCATAGGGATGGTTGAAGAAGGCCGTGGCCATCAGCTGTTCGCGTAGCAGTGAGTTCGGCTGGTCCTCGACCCGCAGGCGGCGTTCCTCCTTCACCACGTTCATCTCCGGCCGGAATTCGTCTTCCTGCAGCTTGAGGTGCTGCATGCGCTCCGCCTCCATCGCCATCACCGTCTCCCAGTGATCGCGCCCGATCACCTGGAAATAGCCGGTGTAGTCGCGCCCGGTAAAAGCGTTCTCGCGCCCGCCCAGGCGCGAGACGATGCGCGAGAATTCGCCCGGCTCGTACTCCTCGCTCCCGCGAAACATCATGTGCTCCAGCAGGTGCGAGATGCCGGTGATGCCACTGTGCTCGTCGGCGGAACCGACTCGGTACCACACCATATTGGCCACCACCGGGGCACGTTGGTCCTCCAGCACCAGTACCGTCAGCCCGTTGTCGAGCGTGGCCTCGACCACGTCCGATTCGATCTCCGGCGCCGAGGCCGGGGCCACGACGGGCCAGGCAAACGCAAGCGCCGTGACGAGCACTGTTACCAGGGTTTTACCGCGCATGATTCATAAATCCTCGTGCTAGCATTGGCGAACTCTCTACTTGACCACATTAAACATGTTCGGTTTCCGCAAGAAGAATTCCGAAGACCCCGCCAGCCCCGCCCCGGAGCCCGCCGGCCACGAGCCGGAGAAGCCCGCTCGCACGGGCTGGTTCCAGCGCCTGCGCAAGGGCCTGGCCAAGACCGGAGAGGCCCTCGGCGGGGACCTGGGTTCGCTGTTCCGGCGCAAGATCGACGATGAACTGTTCGAGGAACTCGAGGAACGCCTGCTCCTCGCGGACGTGGGCCTGGATGCGACCCAGCAGATCATGGATCGTATCACCCGCGAGGTAAAACGCGGACAACTGGACGATGCCGAGGCCCTGATGGGCGCCCTGGAGGCGGCCATGATCGAGATCCTCGAGCCGGTCTCGCGCCCCCTGGAGATCCCGGACGCCGAACGCCCAGTCTCCATCCTCGTCGTCGGCATCAACGGCGCCGGCAAGACCACCACCATCGGCAAGCTCGCGCATCACCTGCAGGCGGATGGCCGTTCGGTTCTGCTGGCGGCCGGCGACACCTTCCGCGCAGCGGCCGTGGAGCAGCTGCAGACCTGGGGCGAGCGCAACGGCGCCCCGGTGATCGCCCAGGGGACCGGGGCCGATTCCGCGTCGGTGGTGTACGACGGCCTGCAGGCGGCACAGGCGCGCGGCATCGAGGTGATGATCGCCGACACCGCCGGGCGCCTGCACACCCAGACCAACCTGATGGACGAGGTGCGCAAGGTGAAGCGCGTGATGGGCCGGCTGGACGAACACGCCCCGGACGAGGTCCTGCTGGTGGTGGACGGGGGCACGGGGCAGAACGCCCTGAACCAGGCGCGCCAGTTCCACGAGGCCCTGGGCCTGACCGGGATCGTGGTCACCAAGCTGGATGGCACGGCCAAGGGCGGCGTGCTGTTCGCACTGGCCGAACAGCTGGGTGTCCCGGTGCGGTTCATCGGGGTCGGGGAAAAGGCCGAGGACCTGCAGGTATTCGATGCCCGCGCCTTCGTCCGCGCCCTGCTCGGCCGCGACAACGACTGACGCGCCCGGGATGATTTATCTGCAACGCGTCACCAAGCGGTTCGGCAGCGCGGCAGAGGCGCTCAGCAACGTCAGCCTGCGCGTGGACCCGGGGGCGATGGCCTTCATCACCGGCCCCTCGGGGGCCGGCAAGAGCACGCTGCTGCGCCTGATTGCCGGGCTGGAACGCCCCACCCGCGGGCGCATCCGGGTCAACGGCCACGACCTCGACCGGCTTTCCAACCGTGCCATCCCCGGGTTCCGCCGCAGCATCGGGCTGGTGTTCCAGGATCACCGCCTGCTGTTCGACCGCCCGGTGTTCGACAACGTCGCCCTGCCGCTGGAGATCCTCGCCTACCGCCGCCCGGAGATGCGCAAGCGCGTGCGCGCCGCGCTGGACAAGGTCGGCCTGCTGCACAAGGAGACGGTCAACCCGCGCACCCTGTCCGCGGGGGAGCAACAGCGTGTCGGGATTGCCCGCGCCATCGTCCACCGCCCGGTGCTGCTGCTGGCGGACGAGCCCACCGGGAACCTCGACCCGGCGCTGTCGCGCGAGATCCTGCAGCTGTTCGACGACTTCAACCGGGTCGGCATGACCGCCCTGATCGCCAGCCATGACCTCGGGCTGGTCGAGCGGATGGGCAAACCGGTCCTGCACCTGGAGAACGGGCGCGTCGAGGCGCGGGTGGCCGGCGAGGGCACCGCATGAAGCCCGCGCGCCGCCTGCTGGATGTCGTGCCGGCCTGGCTGGAGGCCCACCGGGATGCCGGTCGGCGCAGCCTCCAGCGGCGCCTGCAGGCCCCGGTGCTGAGCCTGATCAGCATCGCCGTGCTGGGCTTTATCCTCGCCCTTCCGGCCTACCTGTGGGTCCTGCTGGACAACGCCCGGGCATTGTCCGCCCATGTCGACCACGACCCGCGCATCGCCCTCTACCTCGACGGTGTGGAGGCCGACACGGTCGCGGAACTGGAGCGTCACCTGGAGACCGATGCGCGGGTGGAACGCTGGACCTGGATCGATGCGGACGACGCCCTGGCCAACTACCGCGAGGGAATGAGCGATCCGGGCCTGCTGGACTGGCTGGACGAGAACCCGCTGCCGGACGTGGTCGACGTGGTGCCCGTCACGGCCGACCCGGAGACGGTGGCAGCGCTGCGCGAGGCCCTCGCGGCGACCGCCTCAGGGGCGACGGTGGTCAGCGACGACGAGTGGGTCCGTCAGCTGAACAGCCTGCATCAGCTGGGGCTGCGCATCCTCGCGGTCGTCGGCGCGCTGCTGGGCCTGGGGGCACTGCTGATCCTCGCCCTGGCAACCGCCTCGGAACTGCGCGAGCGCCGGGAGGAGATCGCGATCTCGCGCATCAGCGGCGCCACTCACCGCTTTCTGCGCCGGCCTTCCCTCTACGGGGGCCTGATCACCGGCCTTGGCGGCGGGGTCTTCGCCGGCATCCTGCTGCTGATCGGGATCGGGCTGAGCCGGGCACCCCTGGAACAGGCCGCCGCGGCCTTCGACCTCGAATTCGCGCTCGCCTTCCCCGGGGCTGACCACCTCCTGACCCTGTTGCTGACCGGGCTGCTCCTTGGCTGGCTGGGGGCGCGGCTGGGCAGTGGCCACGCCCTGCGGGATGCCCCGTAGGCTTGCATTTCAGGGGGAACGGCCGGAACTTTTGCAGGGTTTAGCACTCTTATCCACAGACTGCTAACCTAGAGTGATGAATCCGGAGGAAACACCACGCATGACCCAAGCCCTGACCACCCCGCGCATCGACATGCCCGTACCGGTGGGCGACCTCGATCACTACATGCAGGCCGTTGGCCGCATCGAGGTACTGGACGCCGAACAGGAACGCGAACTGGCCGTGGCGCTGCACGAGCACCAGGACCTGGATGCCGCGCGCCAGTTGATCCTGCACAACCTGCGCTTCGTGATCCACATCGCACGCGGCTACCAAGGCTACGGCCTGCCGCTGGGCGACCTGATCCAGGAGGGCAACGTGGGTCTGATGAAGGCGGTGCGCCGCTTCGACCCGGCCCAGGGTGTGCGCCTGGTGTCATTCGCGGTGCACTGGATCCGCGCCGAGATCCACGAGTTCATCCTGCGCAACTGGCGCATCGTGAAGGTCGCCACAACCAAGGCTCAGCGCAAGCTGTTCTTCAACCTGCGCAGCGCCAAGCAGCGCCTGGGCTGGCTGTCGAACGCCGAGGTCTCCGCCGTCGCGCAGGACCTGGGTGTCTCGGAGAAGGACGTCTGGGAGATGGAACGCCGCCTGTCGAGCCAGGACGCGAGCTTCGACCCGGGTCCGGAAGCCGACGACGAGGGCTACCAGGCCCCGTCCGAGCGCCTGAGCCTGGAAGACCTGAGCGACGATCCGGCGCACGTAACCGAGGACGAGGACTGGGACCGGCACTATCAGGAACGCCTGAGCCAGACCCTGGGCGAACTCGACGAGCGCGCCCGCACCATCCTGATGCGCCGCTACATGGCGGACCAGAAGGCCACGCTGCATGAGCTGGCCGCGGAATACGGCGTCTCGGCCGAACGCATTCGCCAGATCGAGAACAACGCGATCAAGCGCATCCGGGCGGCCTTCGGGGACTGACGTCCGGGCCCGGCACCGGAAACGGAATCGCCCCAACGAAAAAGGCCCCGGCGTAATCCGGGGCCTTTTCGTTACCGGGTGCACCGGGGCCCCGCCCCGCGAACCCGGCCGTCGTGCTGCCGATCAACCGAACAGGATCACCGAGAAGAAGCTGATCCAGGACCAGATGATCAGGGCGACCGTGAAGGTCAGCGGAAAGTTTTCAAAGCTAAACCAGTCGCGCATCTCGCAATCCTCGGAATTTTCAACCAGAACGAGCGAAGGGTAAGCGCCGCCGCAGTGCGGCGCAAGTACGACCCCCATCAGCGCTCGGGATTGCCCCGCCCGCGCGGGGCATTATCGTCCCGGCCCGGCGGATCGTCATCCGAACCCGTGGGGATGCGCGGGTCGTCGTCATCCATCAGGATGCGATGGGCCGGGCCCTGGAGGTCATCGTACTGTCCCGAGCGGATGGCCCAGAAGAGCACCAGTCCCACCACCAGGGCAAACAGCATCGCCAGCGGAATCAGCAGGTACAGGATCGTCATGTTCTCAGTGTACCCAGCCCCGGGGCGGGCTTAAACCGGGGGCGCGCCCGATGGCCGGCCGCGCGCGGGTGCCTCGGACCGGGATTCGGACGTCCGGTCCTCGACCGCCCTCGCGGGGCGCAGCCGCAGGGCATTGCCGACGACCAGCAACGAGCTGAGCGACATCCCGAGCGCGGCCAGCCAGGGGGTCAGCAGCCCGGCCGCCGCCACCGGTAGCGCCACCGCGTTGTAGCCGATCGCCCAGGCGATGTTCTGACGGATCACGCGCCGGGTGTGGCGTGCCTGGTCCAGCGCCTGCGGCAAATGCTCCAGCCGCTCCGACAGCAGGACCAGGTCCGCCTGCGTCTGGGCCAGCTGTGTGCCGCCGCCCATGGCCAGCGAGACGTCGGCGCCGGCGAGCACTGGGGCATCGTTGATGCCCTCTCCGGCCATCAGAACGACCCGGCCCTCGGCCTGGCGGACCCGCACGTAGGCCAACTTGTCCTCCGGACTGAGACCGCCCTCGGCGGTCGAGATGTCCATTTGCGCGGCGAACGCCCGCGCGGCCTCGGGCCGGTCGCCGGTCAGCAGGACCACCTCCAGGCCGCGCGCCCGCAGGTCCTGGATGACATCCCGCGCCTCTGGACGCGGGGTATCGGCCAGCCAGAACAGTGCAACCGGCTGGTCGTCGACGATCAGCCAGACGGGTGTGGCGACGGGATGATCGGCGGGAGGCTGCGGGGTCGGTGCCCCGCCTGGCGGAAGCATGGAAGCCCCGCCGATCGCGACACGATGCGTACCGATGCACCCCTGGACGCCCTGGCCGGGGATGTTGCGGATTTCACTGGCGGTCAACGCCGGGACCCCGGCCGGCTCGACCAGAGCCCGCGCCAGGGGGTGCTCGGAGTGGGCCTCCAGGGCAGCCGCCCAGTGCAGCCAGTCGCTGCCCGCCGGTGCGGACTGCAGGTCCGTACGGGCAACCAGGCGCGGCATGCCGACCGTCAGCGTTCCCGTCTTGTCGAGGCACACCAGGTCGACGCGCGGCAGTGTCTCCAAGGCGCTTCCACGAGTCACCAGCAGGCCGAGACGCGACAAGGCGCCGGTGGTGGCGGTCAGTGCCACCGGCGTGGCGAGCGCCAGGGCGCAGGGGCAGGTGGCCACCAGCATCGCGACCATGACCCACAACGCGCGCGCGGGATCGATCCAGGCGTACCAGACGAGGCCGGCCAGCGCGGTCAGGATCAGGACGGCGCCCACGAACCA
>NZ_JAWLFK010000033.1:1623-16245 GCF_041685615.1 Thioalkalivibrio sp. | reverse complement strand
CTCCAGGTAGCGACTGGTCAGCAGGAAGAAGACGAACATCACGACCGACTCGAAATAGACGTGCTCGCCGGTCCCGAGGATGACCGCGTAGAGGCTGGCCAGGTAGGTGACGATGATGGCCAGGCTGACGGGTACATCCATGCCGAGCTGCCAGTGGCGCAGGTCGCGCCAGGCACTCTGGTAGAACGGGATCGCGGAATACAGCACCACCGGTGTGGTCAGGGCCGCCGCGACCCAGCGCATGAACTGGAGCAGGTCCTCGTGTTCGGTGTCCTCCGCGCCCAGCCAGAGGGCCACGGCCAGCATCATCACCTGCATCATCCCCAGTGCGGCCACGGCGATGCGGCGCAGTGCCAGTCCCCGTTCGCGCGCGATCGCCTGTTCCCGGGTACCCGGGTCGTAGGGATGGGCGTGGTAGCCGATATCGCGGATCGCCTTGAGGATGTCGGACAGGGCGATCCGTTCCGGATCCCACACCACCTGCGCGCGATGGGTGGAATAGTTCACGCGGAAGCTCTCCACCCCCGGGAGCGCCTGGACATGGCGTTCGTTGAGCCAGACGCAGGCCGCACAGGTGATGCCCTCGAGCATCAGGGCGGCTTCGCGCCGGTTACCGCCGTCGCCCGCGGACGCCACGAATTGCTGCTGCACGCCGGGGTGATCGAACAGTTCGAGCTCGCGGAGTTCTTCGGGGATCAGGGGATGGCCGCTTTCCGCCGGGGCCGCATCACGGTGATGGTAATAGGCGCCCAAGCCATGTTCGATGATCGCGCCGGCCACAGCCTGGCAGCCGGGGCAACAGGTGGGTTCCTCCCGGCCCTCGAAGGTGACCGGATAGCGGGCGCCGTCGGGCACATCCAAGCCGCAGTGGAAACAGCGGGTGTGGGCCGCAGACGATGCCGGGCCCTGCGAATCGGACGCGAGCGCCACGGCGAGGTCGGAGAGGATTAACCGGACTGGGCGCTACGCACGCGGGTACGGGCCTGCTGCTCCAGCAACTGCCCGTCGCGCTGGATCTGGAACCGCAGATCCCAGCGACCCGGGGCCGGCAACGCGACCTCGGCCTGGTACAGCCCGTCGCCCATGGTCTGCATCTCGAAGCCCTGGTCGCGGCGCTCATCCGCCAACCACATGAACATCCCGCGAATAGTCGCGTCGTCAATGGGCACGCCGTCGGCATCCCGCACCTCGACCTGCAGGATCGCGGTCTCGCCCTCGGTGGGACGCTCCACCCAGCCCTGTCGGACCTGCCACCCCTTTTCGCGCTGGGCCTGAAGCTCGGACACCCGGTGCACGGCCAGCGCCTGCTTGCGGCTCTCCATGCCAGCCACCGTCCCCGGGAAGGCAGACGTCACCTGCTGCGTCCGGTTTTCCGGCTCCGGCAGGATCGTGCCGATGAACTGCTGCGGCATCCCGTTTTGGGCCAGCGTGATCAGGATCGCCTGGGCCGAGGCCACGATGATGAAAAAGCCCACCAGCACCATCGGGGCCCAGTGCAGGCGCCCGATCTTGGCCTTGCCTCCATTCTCGACCTCCGCTTCCTTCTGCGTAAAGACAATACCCAACCCATACGGCACGATGACATAAAGAGCCAGATGGATAGCGAAGACATCGGCCCCCTGCCAGGCCAGAATCGAGTAGGGGATAAACAGGAACAGCATAATCGCGACCACGACGGCCGACGTGCTGTACGCCTTCAGCCGCGTGAAGCGGTAGATCAGCGCAAACAGCAGGGCCAAGGCCGCGGTGCCTGCGCCGAGGGTGATGACGAGATTGCTCATGACGATTTCTTCGTTTTCCTGCGTGTTCGCAAGCTAGGCGCTTGCAGGGCGCCGCGCGAGTTCCGGCAGCGCGATTACTGTTTCTCTCTCGACGGCAACGGCGCCGAACCGCGCGCTACCGATGACTGAACTGCGAGGTCACTTCGAGTGGCTCGATGTGACCGTCTCGGTCGGTTATTACGAAACGGAAGGGCTGCGGCGACGGGGCATCCGCAGGCACGTCGTAGCGGACGCGGACCGCCACGGTCACCCGATCCCCGGGCTCCAGGCGTATGTGCTCGACCTGGCCCAGATCCAGATCCGCACCCTCAAGACCCGCCAGGGCAATATCGAAGTCGAGTTCTCGATCGGCCGTGTTGTTCAAGCGGATCTCGTAGCCATTCTGGATTCGACCGTCCGACATCTGGACGTAAAGGGGCTGGCGCACCTGATTGACGTTGGCGTCCACCGGTGCCCGGCCGAGAATGCTTCCGGCCAGGGCGACGATCACGACGAGTACCGCGGCGCCGTAGCCAAGGGTCTTGCCCCTCAAAAAGCGGGTCTTTCCGCCCTCCTGCTCGCGCTCGGAGGTGTACGCGATCAGCCCGCGCGGCCAGCCCTGCTTGTCCATGATGGTGTCGCATGCATCGATGCAAAGCGCACAGTGGATACACTGGAACTGCAGGCCGTCGCGAATATCGATCCCGGTCGGGCAGACCTGGACACAGTAGCCGCAATCGATGCAGTCACCCACTCCGGCGGCCTGGCGTTCCTCGCGCGTTTTCAGGCCAGCCTTGACCTTGGCACGTCCGGCGGTGCCCTCGCCCCGCGCCTCGTCATAGGAGACGATCATGGTGTCGCGATCGAACATGACGCTTTGAAAGCGGGCATAGGGGCACATGAACGTGCAGACCTGTTCACGCGCCAGTCCGGCGAAGGTGTAGGTCGTGGCGGTGAGGATCCCGGTGGTGACGTACGCGGCATAGACCGCCTGACCGGTAAAGAAATCGGCCACGATGGTCGGGGCGCTGCCCCAGTACAGGACAAAACCCAGGCCAGTGGAAAACGCGACCAGAAGCCAGGAGAGGTGAGTCAGCCCGTACTTCAAGAACTTTTCGCCATTCCACGGTTGCTTGGCCAGGCGCAGGCGCGCGGGGCGCTCTCCCTGAATCTTGCGCTCCAGCCACATGAAGACGTCGGTCCACAGCGTCTGGAAGCAGAAATAGCCACAAAACACGCGCCCCGCCACACCGGTCACAAAGAACAGGAGCAAGGCGGCCAGCACCAGGAATCCCGCCAGCCAGAAGATATTCTGGGGATAGACCACGAGGTCGAAGATGTGGAACTCGCGCGCGGGTATATCAAACAGGACGGCCTGGTTCGGACCGTACTCGCGCTCCCAGCGAATCCACGGCAGGCCGAAGAAGACCCCGTAGGCCAACAGGAGGATGCCCGTTTTCAAGTTGCGAAAGCGTCCCTTGACCGATCGCGGGTGGATCGGGATACGCGCCTCGTACAACGGCTGGGCCTCGGACATCGAATCCTCCCGGAGGGTATCCGGCAGAGGGCGCCGGCAGGATCGCCGTTCTACCCTCGAATAAAGTTCAATCCAAACAAACAGGGGTGCCCTCGGGCGTCAAGAAACCCGGCGGGCACCCCTGTGTAGAAGCGGTTCCGGCGAGCCGCCGGCCCCGGCGGTCACCCGATGATGCAGCGCCGGACTACTGCCCCCCGCCGAGCGAGTAGACGTAGGCGGTGAGCATCTTGATCTCCGCATCCGACAGACGACTGGCGAAGGCGGGCATCTCGCGCTGGGCACCGTTGCGCACGAAGTTGGCGACCAGGCGCTGACGTTCACTGTCACTTTCGGCACTGCGCACGTCCACCAGACCCCAGATGTCGTTGGTCAGATTCGGCGCGCCCTGGGAGGTACGGCCCTGGGCGTCCATCCCGTGGCACTGGAAGCAGCCACCATCGGAGCCCGTGAAGATACGCTGTCCGGCATCCGCGGCGTCCTCGTCGACATCGTAGTCGTTCAGTGACAGTACGTAGGCGGCGACCTGGTCCAGCTGTTCGTCGTCGAGAGTGTCACGATAGCCGGGCATGTAGCCGAGCCGCCCTTGCCGCAGGGTTTCCTCGATCTGATCGACCTCGCCTCCCCAAAGCCAGTGGTCATCACGCAGGTTCGGGTACTGGCTGACGACGCCACCACCGCCAACCTGATGGCAGGCTGCACACCAGGTACCGAAGGAACCCTGGGCATAGGCGTTGACGAAGCTCATGCTCTCGGCGTCTTCCAGGATGGTCTCGTAATTCTGGGCAGTGACCTGCTCGAGCATCTCCCGCTGACGAACGGCGTAGGCACCGGTCTGCATATCCTTCGCCAGCAGTGCACGGGTGTTCCAGTGCATGGTGCGCTCTTCCTCTCCCTGCTCGAAAGTGATCGTGTTGAAGCCCTTGGTAAAGCCGTCGCCGATCGGCCATGCCGGGTAGATCAGCCAGTACACCACCGCGAACACGATCGTGGCGTAGAAGCCCCACAGCCACCAGCGCGGGAGCGGGTTGTTGTATTCCTGAAGGTTGCCGTCCCAGACGTGCCCGGTGGTCTCGACCTGGTTCGGGTCCTTTTCACGGTTGTCCTGTGTGCTCATTGCTCGTCACTCTTGGTTTTGTCACGCCGGGCCACGGGCTCCCGGTGTGAATCATCGTCGTCCAGAGGAATGTAGCGATACGTCTCGAACTTCCGGGCGCGCCGCCGATTGGAAAACAGGAAGATCACGACGCCGATAAACGTGCCCATGAAGAGCAACAGGGCGACGATCTTGCTGTTGCCCATGTCCGTGATCCATTCCCACATCCCGGTCATCCTGGTGCCCGTTCCTCCTTACCGGAATTCGGCAAAGTGCCCGTCGTCGTAGTCGCTGAAGTCGACCATGGTCCCAAGGACCTGGAGATAGGCGACGATGGCGTCCATCTCGGTGATGGTCCCGGCGTTACCGTCGAAGTTCTCGTCCTGCGCCTGGGCAACCAGGTTGTCCTCGGCATCGCGAATATCCAGCATCCGAGCCTGTTCTGCGCCGAACTTTTCGACGTTGGCCTCGTATTCCTCGTCGGTGAGCGAATACGGCACACCGACCCGCTTCAGCGCGATCATCCGGCTATCCACGTCGGAATAGTCGAGCGGGGTCTCCGCCAGCCAGGGGTAGCTCGGCATGATCGATTCCGGCACCAGCGATTGCGGATTGATCAGGTGCTGGACCTGCCACTCGTTGGAATACTTGCCCCCCACACGCGCCAGGTCCGGGCCCGTGCGTTTGGAGCCCCACTGGAACGGATGGTCGTACTGCGACTCGGCCGCCAGGGAGTAGTGGCCATACCGCAGCATCTCGTCACGGAACGGGCGGACCATCTGCGAGTGGCAGGTGTAACACCCCTCGCGGACGTAGATGTCTCGGCCGCGCTGTTCCAGCGGGGTGTACGGGCGTACGCCATCCACTTCCTCGATCGTGTCGTCGATGTAGAACAGCGGCACGATCTCGACCAGTCCGCCAACACTGATCACCGCAAGGGTCAGGATGATCAGCAGGCCGGCATTGGTTTCAACGCTTTCATGCTTCATGGATCTAGTCTCTCCCTAATCAGGCCGTGCGGGCTTCGGCGGACGCGGCCTCGGCCTCGCGGGCCTCGGCCTTGATGCCCGAGCGAACGGTCATCGCGACATTGAACGCCATGATCAGCATGCCGGCCAGGAAGAACCCGCCACCGATGGCGCGCACCACGTACGGCTTATGCAGGAACACCACCGACTCGGTGAAGGTGTAGGCAAGATTCCCGTACTGGTCGAAGGCACGCAGCATCAGGCCCTGACCGATTCCGGCCACCCACATCGCGGTGATGTAGAGCACGATCCCGATGGTCGCGAGGAAGAAGTGCACATACACCAGCTTCAGGCTGAACAGGTTTACGTTCCACAGGCGCGGGATCAGATGGTACAGGGAACCGAAGGAAATCATCGCCACCCAACCCAGCGCACCGGAGTGCACGTGGCCCACGGTCCAGTCGGTGTAGTGCGACAGCGCGTTCACGCTCTTCAGCGACATCATCGGGCCCTCGAAGGTCGACATGCCATAGAACGCCAGCGCGGTGATCAGGAACAGCATGATCGGGTCGGTACGCAGTTTGTCCCAGGCACCCGATAGGGTCATGATGCCGTTGATCATCCCGCCCCAGGAGGGCAGCAGCAGGAGGATGGAGAAGGTCGCCGCCAGAGTGGAGACCCAGTCCGGAAGGGCCGTCCAGTGCAGGTGGTGCGCACCCACCCACATGTACAGGAAGATCAGCGCCCAGAAGTGGATAATGGACAGCTTGTACGAGTAGATGGGACGACCGGCCTGCTTCGGCACGAAGTAGTACATCATCCCGAGGAAGGCCGCGGTCAGGAAGAAGCCCACCGCGTTGTGGCCATACCACCACTGGGTCATCGCATCCTGCACCCCGGAGAAGACCGAGTAGGAATACGGGCTGAACAGACCGACCGGGACCTGGATGTTGTTGAAGACGTGCAGCAGCGCGGTCGCAAGTATGAACGACATGAAGAACCAGTTGGCCACATAGATGTGCGGCTGGTTCCGGCGCAGCAGGGTCATCAGATAGATGACGAAGTAGGCGACCCAGGTCACCAGGATGATCAGGTCGACCTGCCAGTTGAACTCGGCGTACTCGCGTCCCTGGGTGATCCCCATCGTGTAGGTGATTACGCCGAGGATCAGCGCCAGGTTCCACCCGTAGAAGGTGAAGCTCGCCAAGGAGTCGCCCCACAGGCGCGTCTGACAGGTCCGCTGCACCACGTAATACGAGGTGGCGAACAGCGCATTACCCCCGAAACCGAAGATCACGGCCGTGGTGTGGACCGGACGGAAGCGCCCGAAGGTGATCTGCGCGATATCGAAGTTCAGGAACGGGAACGCCAGCTGCGAGGCGATCCAGACACCGGCCGCCATACCGAACACACCCCAGAGGACGGCGGCGATGGCAAAACGCTTGATAATCGCGTAGTTGTACTGCTCGGAAGTCGCGACTGACGCTGCGGGTGCGGCACCCGCCGTAGTGGCTGCTTGTGACATGACTTTTCCACCTTGCTGCGGGGAACACGGATGTCCCGATGGTTCGGGGGCGTGAACTCTACCCCATTCCGGGCCCACAAAAAACCAATACCGCCTGCTTCACTCGGATATTCAGCGCAATCGGCGGAACTTTCGCCCGCTACAAGAATACATCTTCGGCTTGCTCGCCCGCGAGGGCGCAGTGGCGAATTCATTGATCCATGTCAACGAACCGGCTGGACGGGGATCACACGCCCCTGCGGCCGCGACGGCGGCGGCGCGTCCGGCACCCAGGCATGGCCGTACACGACCTCCCAGGTCGCGGGCAGGCGCCCCTCCACACCGAACTCGCGCGCATAGGCCTCGGCGACGGCAATCAGGCGCCGCGGCCCGAACAGTCCGGACGAGCGACCCGACAGGGCGTTGCGCACCCCCACCCCGCGCAGATCGCGGATCAGTCCGGTCAGGTCGGGGTAGGTCAGGGTCAGGGCCTCCTGGTCCATGACCGGGTCGGCAAACCCGGCCCGGACCAGGGCATCGCCGATGTCGTGCATGTCCATGAAGGCGTTGACGTGCGCCGCGGCACCGCCATCCACCGCCGCGAACGCGGCGCGCAGCTCGCGCAGGGTATCGGGGCCGAAGGTGGTGAACATCCACAACCCGCCCGGGCGCAGGATGCGCCGGACCTCGGAGAACGCCTGGTCCAGGTCGCTGCACCACTGCAAAGCCGAGCTGGAGACCGCCAGGTCGAACGACTGCTCGGCCAGCGGCAGGGCCTCCAGATCACCGCAGACCACCTGCGGCCGGCGCAGCCAGCGCCCGCGGCGGCGGGCCCGCGCCACCATCGCCGGGGCGAAGTCGACGCCCGCGAGACGCGCACTGCGGTAGCGACGGCTCAGGTGATCGAGGGCCTCGCCGATGCCACAGCCCAGATCCACGATGCGTTCCGGCTGCAAGCGGATCCAGTCCAGCCGCCCCAGCATCCGCTCCTGCACCTCGCGCTGCAGGACCGCATGCTCCTCGTAGGTGGCCGCCGCACGGGCGAAGGCCTCGCGGACGCGCAGCTTGTCGAGATCGAAGCTGTCCGGTCGGCTCATGCGCACTCCCCAGTACTGCACTGATTCAGGAACTCGGAAACAAAGGTGGCGAGTGGCGCCGGGCGTACAAGCCAGTCCGCGTGGCCACCCGCACCCCGCCCCACCCGACAATCGGGCCGCAAGGCACACAAATACGCCTCCACGGCGGAGGGCACCAGCGCGTCCGCCGGCTCCAGCCAGAGTGCCGCCGGCGCCCGCAGGCCGGCCCACGCCCCGCGCAGGTCGGCGGTCTGCAACAGGTCCAGCCCGGCCTCCAACCCCTCCAGCGCCGCCGGAGCCACCTGCAGCTGCGCCGCCAGCTCGCGGGCCAGCGAGGCCGCATCGGTACTGCCGCGGGCACAGAGCATGGCCAGGCGCCGGTCCAGCCGTGGCCGGTCGCCCTCCAGGGCGGCCCGGAAATCCTCCAGCTCGCCCCCCGGCAGGGCAGCCGGCCAGTCGTCGCCCCGGGTGAACTTCGGCGTGCCCCCGATCAGCATCACGCCCTGCGGGCCGGACCACTGGCGCGCGGCCGCGAGCGCGACCAGGCCGCCCAGGGACCAGCCCGCCCAGACCGGGCACTCGACGCCCGCGGGCAGCCGGGCGATCAGCGCCGCTGCCGTGCGCTCGGCATCTGCCAGCGTCGCGCCACCACCGGCGCCGCCATGGCCGGGCAGATCCGGCGTCAACACCGCCGTTGCGGGCGGGAGGGCCTCCCGCAACGGCGCCCAGACCTTGCCGGAAAAGCCCCAGCCGTGCAGCAGCACCAGCGTCGGGGCACAGGCCGCGGGGTCCGCCCTACTCATGTCAGCGCCCTGAACGGCAACCACCGGCTTGCGTATCATATGCGGCCGCACCCTTTCGCTCACCCGCGCAGGCAGGCTGACCGCACATGGCAATTACAATCGGCATCATCATCGCGTATCTGCTGGGATCGCTTTCCACAGCCATTCTGGTCAGCAAGCTGCTGCGGCTGCCGGACCCGCGCACCACCGGCTCGAAGAACCCTGGCGCGACCAATGTCCTGCGCGCGGGCGGCAAGAAGGCGGCCATCATCACGCTCCTCGGGGACGTCGGCAAGGGCTGGCTACCCGTATTCGTCACCCTGCAACTGGACCTGTTCCCCGGCTGGGCGATCGGCCTGATCGGCCTGGCCGCCTTCCTCGGGCACGTCTTTCCGGTCTACTACCGTTTCCAGGGTGGCAAGGGCGTGGCCACCGCGCTGGGCGTGATGCTCGCGATCAGCCCACTGGTCGGCGGACTGGTCCTGCTGACCTGGCTCGTCGTCGCCGCTATCTGGCGCTACTCGTCGCTGGCTGCCCTGGTGGCCGCGGGCATGGCCCCGGTCTACACGGTGGCGCTGGGCATGGACCACTGGCTCAGTGCCGCGGTGGCCCTGATGAGCGTGGTCCTGTTCATCCGCCACGACAGCAACATCCGCCGCCTGATGCGCGGCGAGGAATCGCGGATCGGCCAGAAGGACAAGGCCTCGCAGCCCTCGCAGGAAAACTCCTCCGACTGAACCCTGCGGGCCCGCGCACCGGTCTGCGAATTCGCGGACCGGTGCGTGGGCCGCTTCAACCCGGGGCCGCCGGCGGTCCCAACTCGGACAGGGGCCAGCGTGCCCGCGCCGCGACCACCGGCGCCCCACTACCTGTGCCAGCCCCGGCCTGCAGCCGGCGCAGTCCGGCCAGCGCAATCATCGCGCCATTGTCGGTGCAGAACTCGGGGCGCGGGAAGTACACCGGCACCCCCTGGCGCTGCGCCATGGCCTCGAGCCCGGCGCGCAATGTCGTGTTGGCGGCCACGCCGCCAGCGACCACCAGCGCCGGGGCCCCGGTCTGCTCCAGGCCGCGCCGGGTCTTTTCCACCAGGGTGTCAGTCACTGCCTCCTCGAAGGCACGGGCGACATCCTCCGGGCGGTAGACCTGCTTCTTCAGCGCGGTCAGAACCGCCGTCTTCAGGCCGGAAAAACTCATGTCCAGCCCGGGGCGGTCGAGCATCGGGCGCGGCAGACGAAGGGCATCCGGCTCGCCCCGTTCGGCCAGACGCGCCAGCGCCGGACCGCCGGGATAGCCCAGCCCCAGCAGCTTGGCCGTCTTGTCAAACGCCTCGCCGGCGGCGTCGTCGATGCTCTCGCCAAGCAGGTCGTAGTCGCCCAGGGCCCGCGCATGGATCAACTGGGTGTGCCCGCCGGAGACCTGCAACACCAGGAACGGGAAATCGAGTCCGGTATCCTCCAGGAACGGTGCCAGCAGATGCCCCTCCAGGTGATGGACCGCCAGCGCCGGGATGTCCCAGCCCCAGGCGAGGGCGCGCGCCACCGAGGCCCCGGTCAACAACGCCCCCAGCAGCCCCGGTCCACCGGTATAGGCGACCGCATCCAGGTCGTGCCCGTCCACGTCCGCCTCCTCCAGTACCGTGCGCACCAGCGGGAGGAGTCGCCGGATGTGGTCGCGTGACGCCAGTTCCGGCACCACGCCGCCGTAGACCGCGTGCAGGTCCGTCTGGCTGTACAACCGATGCGCAAGCAGGCCCTGCTCGGCGTCGATCAGCGCCACGCCCGTCTCGTCACAGGAGGTCTCGATACCCAGTACTTTCATGACGCCAGCATGCCCCGTTTCGGGGGCTGCACCAAACAGCCCCGGATCCGCCGCGCCATAAGACCGGATGCGGACATCACAGGCGCCCCCGGCGGTCCGGGATTCCATCCAGCGACAGGTGCGCACAACCGCGACCCAGCGCCATGACCTGGAAGCGCTCGCCCATCTCGCCCGGCAGTGTCAGCATGCGCACGGCCTGCGCCGCCTGCATGGTCAGACGGGCATCCTCGCCATTTCCCACCCGCGCCTCGAAGCGCTGCGGCAACCCGGCCCCCAGCAGGAACTCGCCCTGCCCGGCATAGGCCAGCACATCGAGGCCCGCGGCATCCGCGGCCTCGGCCACCCCGGTGAAATCCACGCTCGCGGTCAGGTCCATCAGTCCCGGGTGGGCCAGCGGATCCTGGATCATCTGCTGGCGGTAATAGCCGACTAGCGTCCCCTGGTGACGCTCCGGCGCGTAGTATGCGTTACGGGGGAAGCCATAATCCACGAGCACGGCCACCCCCTGCTCGAGGACATCGGCCAGCGCGGTTACCCACGCCGCCTGTGCCGGGCGCCACTCGGACAGGTAGCCCTCGGGCCACGGACCGTATTCGGCCGCCAGCCGTTTCACCGGCCCGGCAAGGGCGGGCGGCGCCTCGCGCTCGGCCAGGGTCAGCGCGCCGTCGGCACGAGTCGTGACTCCGACCTGCCAAACCCGGCCCTCGCGCCAGCGGAAGAGTTCCACGGGCAGGGCATCCAGCACCTCGTTGGCCAGCACCACACCGCGCAACGGGGCCTCGGGGAGGGAGTCCAGCCATGCCACACGCCGGTATTCCGCCGGCTCCAGCGCGGTCTCGAGACAGGCCTGCTGCCGAGCCCGCAGGTCCGGGCTGACTTCGATGATCCAGTAGCGCTCCCACTCGACCCCCAGATCGCGCAGGGTCGTGATCACGTCCCCCGCCAAACGCCCACTGCCGGCGCCGAACTCCAGCAGCGTTCCGCTGCCGCCAAGGTCATCGCGCAGGACCGGAGCCAGCCAGGTAGCCAGGGTCTCGCCGAACAGCGGCGAGAGCTCCGGCGCCGTGACGAAGTCCCCGCCTTCACCCAGCTTGTGGGCACCATTCACGTAATAGCCCACTCCCGGCGCGTACAGCGCCGCCTGCATATAGTCGACGAACGGAAGGAACCCCTCGCCCGCGGCGACACTCTCTTGCAGGTAAACGCGCAGACGCGCGGCGATCTCCCGGGCAACCGGATCGTCCGCGGTGTTTGTGCTAGGTTTCGGCGGCATCATGGCGACGCATGGTACCAACCCGGGGGCAGACGTGGCGCAGGGACAATCCGACAGCATGGACACGGCTTCCGGCCCGGCACGGGTGGCACTGGTCACCGGGGCCGCACGACGGGTCGGCGCCACCATCGCCCGGCATCTGCACGCCGCCGGATTGCGGGTCCTCATCCACTACCGCGGGTCGCCCGCGGACGCCGCGGCACTCGCCTCCGAGCTAAATGCCAAGCGCCCCGACAGCGCCCGCACCCTGCATGCCGATCTGCTCGACCCCGAGGGCATCGAACGCCTGGCCCGCGAGGCCGAGGGGGCGTGGGCCCGTCTGGACTTTCTGGTCAACAACGCCTCGACCTTCTATCCAACCGCCGTGGGCGCGATCACCCAACAAGCCTGGGACGACCTGATCGGCTCCAACCTGAAGGCCCCGACCTTCCTCACCCAGGCCTGCAACCCGGCCCTTCAGCGGGCGCAGGGCGCAGTCGTGAACATCGTCGACATCCACGCCCTGCGCCCGCTGAAGGGCTACCCGGTGTACTCGGCAGCCAAGGCCGGGCTGTGGGCCCTCACCCAGGCCTACGCCCGCGAACTGGGACCGGGCGTACGGATCAACGGCGTCGCCCCGGGGGCGATTCTCGCCCCCGAGGACGCGGAAAACGCCGGCACCCACGAGGCGATGATCGAACGCACCGCGCTCAAGCGCGAGGGCCGCCCGGACGACATCGCGCGTACCGTACGGTTCCTGCTCCTGGACGCGCCTTACATCACCGGACAGGTGATCCCGGTGGACGGCGGGCGTTCGGCATCACAGTAGCCGCGCACCCCGTCAGCCGCGCTACACTGAACCCGACCAAGCACACGCGCCAGGAGACCACCGCATGATCGATTCCAAACGCTTCGACGATCTCGCCCGCCGCATCACGGATAGCCTGCCGGAGTCGGTGCGCCACATGCAGGAAGACGTTCAGCGCCAAGTCCGCTCGACGCTGCAAAGCGGCTTCGAGCGCATGGACCTAGTCACCCGCGAGGACTTCGACATCCAGGTTGCCCTGCTGGAACGCACCCGCGAACGCCTGGCGGAACTGGAAGCGCGCGTCGCCGCGCTGGAAGACCGCCCGAGCGACGAATCCGGGCAGTAACCACCCCATGAATCCACCCGCCGGGCACGGACGCCCGGCGCCCAGACGGAGGGGCAAGGATGCCCGTCACCATCGCCTACGCCCGCGCCATCGACGGCATCCATGCCCCGCTGGTAACCATCGAGACCCACCTGGCCAACGGCCTCCCGGCCTTCCAGATCGTCGGCCTGCCCGAGGCCGCAGTGCGCGAGAGCCGTGACCGCGTGCGCGCCGCGATCCAGACCAGCGGTTTCGAATTCCCTCGGCGCCGCATCACCGTCAACCTGGCCCCCGCCGACCTGCCCAAGGACGGCGGCCGCTTCGACCTCGGTATCGCCCTGGGTATTCTGGCCGCCAGCCAGCAGATCCCGGCCGAGGCCCTGGCCCGCCACGAATTCCTGGGCGAGCTCGGCCTCGACGGTCAGCTGCGCCCCGTGGGGAGCACCCTCGCGGCCGGGATCGCCGCGGCGGATGCCGAACGCACCCTGGTGGTTAGCCCGGACGACGGGCCAGAAGCCTCCCTGGCAAGCCGCGCCCGGGTCCTTACCGGGTCGCATCTGACCGCGGTGTGCGCCGCCCTTTCCGGGCGCGACGGCCTGACGCCCGCCCATCCGCCCGAACGCGCTCCGCCGATGCACCCGGACCTCGCGGACGTACGCGGCCAGCACCAGGCACGCCGGGCGCTGGAGATCGCGGCCGCCGGCGGGCACCATCTGTTGATGGTCGGGCCGCCCGGCAGTGGCAAGTCGATGCTGGCGGCCCGCATCCCGGGCATCCTGCCGCCCATGGAAGAGGCCGAGGCACTGGAAACGGCTGCGATCCACAGCCTGCGCGGCAGTGCCCACCTGCGCGGGGACTGGCGCGCACGCCCCTTCCGCTCGCCCCACCACACCGCCTCGGGCGTCGCGCTGGTCGGCGGCGGCAGCACGCCCCGCCCGGGCGAGATCTCGCTGGCACACCAGGGGGTGCTGTTCCTGGATGAGCTGACCGAATTCGCCCGGTCGGTGCTGGATGTACTGCGCGAACCGCTGGAGACCGGCGTCATCCACATCTCGCGCGCCGCCCGCCAGGCCGAGTTTCCGGCACGCTTCCAGCTCGTCGGCGCGATGAACCCCTGTCCCCAGGGCTTCGACTGCGACCTGGCCGAACGCTGCGAATGCACACCGGAACAGCGGGCCCGCCATCGAAAGCGTCTGTCCGCGCCACTCCTGGACCGGATCGACCTCGTCATCGAGGTCCCCCGGATTCCCCCGGCGGACCTGGCGGCCACGGGCGATCCGGCCGAAGGATCCGCAGCGGTTGCAGCACGCGTGGTCCGGGCACGAAACCTACAGCACGCGCGACAGGACGGGCTCAACAGTGCGCTCGATGGCACAGGCCTCGACCGGCACGCAGCACTCGCGGCCAAGGACCGCCAGCTGCTCGACAAGGCGGCGGAACGCTTCCGGCTTTCCGCGCGGGCCTACCATCGCATCCTGCGCGTCGCGCGCAGCATTGCGGACCTGAACGGCGCCGAACAGATCGCCACACCGCACCTGACCGAGGCCCTCAGCTATCGCGCCCTGGATCACTGGCGTACGCAGTAATCCTCTAAAAAAAAGGCCCCGCCCGGTTTCCCGGGCGGGGCCTTTGCAACTCTCGGAGACGCGACGATCAGTCTTCGAAGGTCGCAACGTACACGGCCAGATCGGCGATGTCC
>NZ_JAWLFK010000033.1:0-1523 GCF_041685615.1 Thioalkalivibrio sp. | reverse complement strand
ACGTCGGCTTCATCCAGCATATACGCCACCGCATCGCGGACCTGCTCGTCGGTCAGACTCGAGTCGCCGCCGCGCGCGGGCATCTCGTTGAACCCGTTGATGGCATGATCGAACAAGGTTTCCAGACCCTTGTCATTCAGTCGATTGCTCCACTCGTCCGTCTCGCCCTTGATCGGGGCACCCGAAACACCGTCGTCGTGGCAGGCGGCGCAGACGTTGGAATAGATGTCACCTGCGCTGAGATCGGCCGGCTCGGCCTCGGTATCCACCTCACCCGACACCACCTTGCCGATGGGGGCGATCCGCTGGGCAATGCGCTCCTCGCTCACGGCCTCCGCCTTGGATCCCGTCATCTCTGCAACCCAGCCCGCAAGCTGTGACACCAGAAACAGGACCGTGGCCAGCAGTGCCAGCGACGCGATAAACAGCAACACCTTGTTCCCGGTGTCCATCTTGATCGGTTGATTTCCCACTTCTCTCCCTCCGAGATCCTGGCCGTGCGTGGCCTTGTGGTGTGCTCTTTCGAAAGCGCTCGCGCGGTACGCGCAAATCGGGCGCAGAGTATAGGGCATCATGCAAGGCGCGACCACAAACCAAGCAGGACGGTCAAATATGGCTGGACGCGCCAAAGGCGCCGCCCGTATCATTGCAGGTCTTGCGCCCGTAGCTCAGCTGGATAGAGCGCCACCCTCCGGAGGTGGAAGTCAGAGGTTCGAATCCTCTCGGGCGCGCCATTACGCAGAAAGGGACCCTCGTGGTCCCTTTCTGCGTAATGGGGTGCTGGAGAACCCGATGAGAACCTTCGCTTTAGCCGAGGCCCGAGCTTGCCGGCCGATGCCGCGGCACATCCACCGGCCGTGCCAGTCTGCAGAACCGAGCCGCCGCCAGCGGCGAAGCCAGTCCAGCCCCTCGGCGATACCTCGGGGCGTCCGCCGGCACGAAGTCGCGCTTCGCGAAACCCCGGCTCACGGTCTCGGGCACGCCATAACCAGACACCGAATACCACCGTTCGTCGTTGGCGCTTCCCGACCGCTTCGCTCGCTTGAGGAATCGAGTGAATCACACGCCAAAACTCTGCCCAGCGCATGCCAGGGGCCACTCCGCATGCAGCGAGACAAAGTCGATTCTGGCCCGGTCCTATCGCCAGTCACTCACGCCAGTAGCGGTGCGCGACTCTCTTGGGTTCTACCCCGCTTTTACCCGAGCGCGTAGTTAATCAGTGTTTCGGTGGGTATACCGTACAACTCAGCCCACTTCGGATACACCTCTAGTCTGGTACTCCGGGCCGTCAGCGCTGCGACCGCCGGCGGTACAACCAAGCTCCGGCCGCGACCCCGATCACGAGGACACCGAGAGCCAATGGCCAGAGGTGCTCCGGCGAACTCACCAGATGCAGAAGCGAAAGACCGCCACTGTGACCATGCCCAGGGTGTGCAAGGGCTGGGGCCCCAAGTAGAACCAAAGCAGTGCCCATCAAGGTACGCATCATATCGGAGGTCTCCGCGCAGCGATTTACCAGCAAA
>NZ_JAWLFK010000032.1:0-29552 GCF_041685615.1 Thioalkalivibrio sp. | reverse complement strand
ATCACGGGTTGGGTCACTCTCCGCCCTGTGGGATACTGCGGCCCCGTATCCGCCCCGGGTTGGGCAACGGGTTGGAAACCATCGCTGCAAGTATCGGGAGGCATACCGTGGACGAGAATCGCAAGAAGGCCCTGACCGCCGCACTCGGACAGATCGAACGCCAATTCGGCAAGGGCGCGGTGATGCGCATGGGCGATCAGGAGGCGGTCGACGTCCCCGCGATCTCCACGGGTTCCCTGGCGCTGGACATCGCCCTCGGGATCGGCGGTGTGCCGCGCGGACGCGTGGTCGAGGTCTACGGGCCGGAGTCCTCGGGCAAGACGACCCTGACCCTGCAGGTGGTGGCCGAGGCGCAGAAGGCGGGTGGTACCGCCGCGTTCGTCGATGCCGAGCACGCGCTGGACCCGACCTACGCCGAGAAGCTGGGTGTGAACGTCGACGACCTGCTGGTCTCGCAGCCGGATACCGGCGAGCAGGCGCTGGAGATCGCCGACATGCTGGTACGCTCCGGCGCGGTGGACGTGGTGATCGTGGACTCGGTGGCCGCGCTGACGCCCAAGGCCGAGATCGAGGGCGAAATGGGCGATTCCCACGTCGGCCTGCAGGCGCGGCTGATGTCACAGGCGCTGCGCAAGCTGACCGCCAACATCAAGCGCTCCAACACGCTGGTCATCTTCATCAACCAGATCCGCATGAAGATCGGCGTGATGTTCGGCAGCCCGGAGACGACCACCGGCGGCAATGCGCTGAAGTTCTACTCCTCGGTGCGCATGGACATCCGCCGCATCGGCGCGATCAAGAAGGGCGACGAGGTGATCGGTAACGAGACCCGCGTGAAGGTCGTCAAGAACAAGATGGCGCCACCCTTCCGCGAGGCGTATTTCGAGATCCTCTACGGCGAGGGCATCTCGCGGGTCGGCGAGATTATCGAGATGGGCGTGAAGGAAGGCCTGATCGACAAGGCCGGCGCCTGGTACAGCTACAACGGCGAGCGGATCGGCCAGGGCAAGGAAAACGCCCGCCAGTACCTGAAGGACAACCCGCATATCGCCGAGGAAGTCGAAAAGACCCTGCGCGAACGCCTGCTGCCCAAGCGCAAGAAGGCCTCGGACGAGGACGTGCCGGTCGATGCCCCGGTCGAGGAGCAAGGCTGACCCGGCCGACCCGGAGGCCGCGCTGGAGGCCGGCCTGCGGTTGCTGGTCCGGCGCGAACACTCCGCGCTGGAGCTGGCTCGCAAGCTGGCCGAACGCGGCTACGAGCGGGATGCAGTGGATGGCGCGCTGGAGCGCGCGCGGGAACTGGACTACCTGAGCGATACGCGCTACGCGGACTTCATGGCCCGCCACCGGACCGAGCAGGGCTACGGCGAGCAGCGTATCCGTGCCGAACTGGCCCACAACGGCATCGGCAACGACACCGTCAATGCCGCCCTCGAGGCCCTGGAGGTTGACTGGATCGACCAGGCCCGCGGCCAGCTCGAACGCCACTTCCGCCATCCCCCCGCAACCCGCGAAGACGAGGCCCGCTATCTTCGCCACCTCGCGGGTCGCGGCTTCCCCGGCCGTGTCGCCCACCAGGCCCTCGCCGCCTGGAAGGGCGAGCCCTGACCGATTACTTCGCTACGCTCGCAAAGACGAGGAACATGGCCCGAAGGCAGGGGCGGCAATACGCGGGTCGGGCGCTTGCGTGATAGCATCCCCGGTTTGACCCCAACGCTCACCGGAACCGCATGAAAAGCGCCGACATTCGCCGGAGTTTCCTCGAATTCTTTGAAGGCCACGGGCACACGATCGTGCCCTCCAGCCCGCTCGTGCCGGGCAATGACCCCACGCTGCTGTTTACCAATGCGGGCATGGTGCAGTTCAAGGACGTGTTCCTGGGCCGCGAAAAGCGCTCGTATACCCGGGCCGTGTCCACCCAGCGCTGTGTGCGTGCCGGTGGCAAGCACAACGACCTCGAGAACGTCGGCTACACCGCGCGGCACCACACCTTCTTCGAGATGCTGGGCAACTTCAGCTTCGGTGACTACTTCAAGCGCGACGCGATCCACTACGCCTGGCAGTTCCTGACCGACACCATCGGCCTGCCGCCGGAGAAGCTGTGGGTCACGGTCTACGAGACCGACGACGATGCCTATAACGTCTGGGCAAACGAGATCCAGGTGCCGGCCGAACGGATCATCCGGATCGGTGACGATCCCGATGGAAACTCCGACAACTTCTGGCAGATGGGCGACACCGGCCCCTGCGGTCCCTGCACCGAGGTCTTCTACGACCACGGCCCGGCGGTCGCCGGAGGCCCGCCCGGTTCGCCGGACGAGGATGGCGATCGTTATATCGAGATCTGGAACCTCGTGTTCATGCAGTACGACCGCGATGCGGACGGCACGCTGAATCCGCTGCCGCGCCCGTCGGTGGATACCGGCATGGGCCTCGAGCGCCTGGCGGCCGTGCTGCAGGGCGTGCACTCCAACTACGAGATCGATCTGTTTCAGGACCTGATCGCAGCCGCCGCGCGAGTGACCGGTGCCAGCGAGAAGGACTCCGCCTCGCTGCGCGTGATCGCGGATCACATCCGCTCCATCGCCTTTCTGATTACGGATGGGGTGCTGCCGTCGAACGAGGGGCGTGGCTACGTGCTGCGCCGCATCATCCGCCGCGCCGCTCGCCATGGCTTCAAGGTCGGCGCCCAGGACGCCTTTCTCTACCAGATGGTCGGCGACCTGGTGCGCGCGATGGGCAAGGCCTTCCCCGAACTGACCGAGGCGCAGGCCCAGGTCGAGAAGGTGCTGGAGAAGGAAGAGCGCAAGTTCCTCGAGACCCTGGACAAGGGCATGAAGATCCTCGAGGACGACCTGCGTGACCTGAAGGGCACGGTCATCCCTGGCGAAACCATCTTCCTGCTCTACGACACCTACGGCTTCCCGGTGGACCTGACCGGCGACATCGCGCGCGAGCGCGGCCTGGAACTGGACATGGAGGGCTTCGAGTCGGCCATGGCCGACCAGCGTGCCCGCGCGCGCGCGGCCAGCCATTTCTCCATGGAGGATGGCGGTCTGCCGCAGGTCGATGTCGAGACCGAGTTCTCCGGCTACGAGACGGTGGACGACGAGGGCCGCGTGATCGCGCTGTATCAGAATGGCGAGGCGGTCGACCGCCTCGAGGTCGGCGCCGAGGGCCTCGTGGTGCTGGATCGCACGCCGTTCTATGGCGAGTCCGGTGGCCAGGTGGGCGATGTCGGCACGCTCAGCGGATCCGGCGTGCGCTTCCAGGTCTCCGACACCCGCAAGCAGGGCGCGGCGCATATCCACGTCGGCCAGGTGCGTGCCGGCACGCTGGAGCTCGGCCAGACGCTGCAGGCCGCAGTGGAAGGCCCGCGCCGCGAGAACATCCGCCGCCACCATTCGGCTACCCACCTGCTGCACAAGGCCCTGCGCGATCAGCTGGGCGAACACGTGCAGCAGAAGGGCTCGCTGGTGGATCCGGACCGGCTGCGCTTCGACTTTACCCACATGGAACCGCTGACCGACGACCAGCTGCGCTCCATCGAGGCCCAGGTGAACGCCGAGATCCTGGCGAACGAGGCGACCGATACCCGGGTCATGGATATCGAGTCGGCGATGGAGTCCGGGGCGGTCGCGCTGTTCGGCGAGAAGTACGGCGATCAGGTGCGGGTGCTGAAGATCGGCACCTCGGTGGAGCTGTGCGGGGGCACCCATGTGGATCGCACCGGTGATATCGGGTTGTTCCGCATTACCTCCGAGGGTGGCGTGGCCGCCGGCATCCGCCGTATCGAGGCGGTGGCCGGCGAGGTCGCCCTGCGCTGGGTGGACGAGCAGATCGGCTATCTCGACGCGATCGCCGATCGGCTGCGCGCCGGGCGCGGCGAGGCGGCCGACAAGGTCGCCCAGCTGCAGGAGCGTACCCGCGAGCTGGAGAAGCAGGTCACGCAGCTGAAGGGCAAGCTGGCCAGCCAGGCCGGCGATGACCTTGGCTCGCAGGCGCGGGAGGTCGATGGCATCCAGGTGCTGGCCGCGAAGGTCGAGGGCGTGGAGCCCAAGGCCCTGCGCGACATGGTCGACCAGCTCAAGCAGAAGCTTGGCAAGGCCGTGGTGGTGCTGGGCACCGCGACGGGCGAGGGCAAGGTCAGCCTGGTGGCAGGTGTCACCAAGGCTGAGACCGGACAGTTCAAGGCCGGCGACCTGGTCGGCCATGTGGCCGCGCAGGTGGACGGCAAGGGCGGCGGCCGTCCGGACATGGCGATGGCCGGCGGGCAGAGCCCGGACAAGCTGGATGCGGCGCTGGCCTCGGTCGAGGCCTGGGTGCGCGAACGCGCCTGATCGTCGCGTATCCTGCGATCCCCGTCATCGCAAGGCGCGCACGCAGCGCCGTGGCGATCTCGGTGGTTGGCCCTCGGCACAGGGGGCTCCGCGAGCGGTGGTGGCCACAGCGCGCGCTGTGGCGGGCCGGGGCAGGGCCTCGCAACGCCAATGCAAATAGTGTTAATGTTTTTTCTTAAGTAAACGCTAATGGACGGGGTGGGCCCTGTCCGGACGGTCGCAAGGGCCGGGCACGGAACGGAATCTTCAAATGGCGTTGCTGGTACTCAAATTTGGCGGCACTTCGGTGGGCTCTCCCGAACGCATCCAGGCGGTCGCGGAGCGCGCGCTGAAGCTGCGCGAGGAAGGCCATCAGCTGGTGATCGTGGTCTCCGCGATGAGCGGCGAAACCGATCGCCTGCTGGGCCTGGCGCATGCACTGAACCCGCGCGCGGACGGCCGCGAGTTGGATGTGCTCCTGTCCACCGGGGAACAGGTCACCATCGCGCTGCTGGCGATGGCGCTGGAGGCGCGGGGCTGCGATGCGCGTTCCTACACCGGGGCGCAGGTGACCATCCGCACCGACAGCGCACACAACAAGGCGCGCATCCGCAGCATCGACGATGCCCGCGTGCGCGGCGATCTCGAGGCCGGGCGTGTCGTGGTCGTGGCCGGTTTCCAGGGCGTGGACGAGGAAGGCGCGATCACCACCTTGGGGCGTGGTGGCTCGGACACCACGGCGGTGGCGCTGGCCGCGGCCCTCAAGGCGGACGAATGCCGCATCTACACGGATGTCGACGGCGTGTACACCACCGATCCGCGCCTCGTGCCGACGGCGCGTCGCTTGCACAGCATCACCTTCGAGGAGATGCTGGAGATGGCGAGCCTGGGCTCCAAGGTGCTTCAGATTCGGGCGGTGGAATTCGCCGGCAAGTACAACGTCCCGTTACGGGTGCTGTCCTCGTTCGAGGAAGGACCGGGGACCCTGATTACCACGGAGGAGGATGCGCAGGTGGAACAGGCGCTGGTTGCGGGTATCGCGTTCAATCAGAACGAGGCCCAGCTGACGATTCAGGGCGTCCCCGATCAGCCGGGGGTCGCGCATCGCATCCTCGGCCCGATCGCGGACGCCAATATCGAGGTGGACATGATCGTGCAGAACGTGGGCGCGGATCAGACCACTGACTTCACCTTTACGGTGCATCGTAACGATCACGACAAGGCCCTGGAGATCCTGCAGGCGGCGGCTAAGGCCCTGAACGCCCGCGAGGTCTCCGGCGATACCCACATCGTGAAGATCTCGGTGGTCGGGGTCGGCATGCGTTCGCACGCCGGTATCGCCAGCAAGATGTTCGAGGCGCTGGCGCACGAAACCATCAACATCCGGATGATCTCCACGTCGGAAATCAAGATCTCCGTGGTCGTGGATGAGAAGTACCTCGAACTTGCCGTACGTGCATTGCACGATGCGTTTGAACTCGAACACGACCCTGCCGGTCAACAGGAGGACGGTTAAGGATGACAGACCGTAAAACGGTTACCGGACGACCGACTCCGTCCGACACAGGCACTGCGGAGAAGAGCATGCTCATTTTGACTCGGCGTGTGGGCGAGACCCTCATGATCGGCGAGGACGTGTCCGTCACCGTCCTGGGGGTCAAGGGCAATCAGGTCCGCATCGGCATCAATGCGCCCCAGGACGTCGCGGTCCATCGCGAGGAGATCTTTCAGCGCATCCAGCGCGAATCGAACGTCGCCGGTGGTGAGGGTGGCGGTGAGAACTCCGGTGGCGGTGGGCCCGGGGCGGGGGGTGCTGCCGCAGGCGCACGCGACGACTGAACTTCCCGTACGGAAATCGCAAGGCCCGGAGACCGCGATTGGTCTTCCGGGCCTTTCATTTGGCGGCCCAAGACCGTATCCTGTGCCGCGTTTCCGGAGAGTTGGCCGAGCGGTCGAAGGCGCTCCCCTGCTAAGGGAGTATGGGTCAAAAGCCCATCGAGGGTTCGAATCCCTCACTCTCCGCCAAATCCAGCGAAGGGGCCTGAGTGGCCCCTTTCGCACGTCTGGGCCCTGGGGTTCGTCCCCGAACCCGTCCCCCATTGCCTGGTAATCAGAATCCATTGGTGCGGCCACCGAAAGTCGGTTGCATGTGCCACATCCGTTGCGCTGCGAGGTCCTGTGACCGGCTTCAGCGCCGGCCGAGCGGCTTCGCGAGCTCGAGGCGCGGCCAGCGGGCCGGCAGTTGTCCCGGGGCATGGGTGACGAGGATGCACTGACGGTCCTGCAGCCAGGGCAGCAGCCGTTCCACCACTCGTTGTTGCGTGGGGCTATCCAGACCGGAAAAGGGCTCGTCGAGCAGGACGACAGGCCGGTCCTGAAGGGCGATCGCCGCCAGGGCGAGACGGCGACGCTGACCGCCGGAGAGGGAGGCACCACCCTCGCCAATGAGGTAGTCCAGACCCTCGTGGGTGCCGCGCACGGC
Organism: Thioalkalivibrio sp.; assembly: GCF_041685615.1. Taxonomy (GTDB): domain Bacteria; phylum Pseudomonadota; class Gammaproteobacteria; order Ectothiorhodospirales; family Ectothiorhodospiraceae; genus Thioalkalivibrio. The sequence goes on along the minus strand of NZ_JAWLFK010000032.1, from coordinate 22,751 downwards.
CTCGGCGAGATCGACCTGTTCCAGAGCCTCCCACAGTGCGGCATCGCTCAACGACCTGTGAGCCGGGGACAGGATCCTTCGGAGGGTCGTGTCCGGCAGTTGCAAGCCCTGGGGCAGGTAGCTGATGTGGCGGTACCGGGCATCGGTCGGGATCCTTGCCAGATCGTCGTTGCCGAGCGCTACGGTACCGGCCAGGGGCGGGAGTTCGCCGGCGAGGGTGTCCAGCAGCGTGCTCTTGCCACGCCCGCTGGCGCCGCTGATCACCAGGGGATAGCCACGCGCGGGTTCGAGATCCAGGGGGCCGAGCAACGGCCGCTCGCGTCGAAAGCCGATGGTCAGGCCGTGTGCGTGCAGGGCAGGGGCCGCGTCGGGCGGGGTCGGGTCCACGTACTCGGCGGGTGTGGGGATCTGTGTGGGGGTCGCCTCCAGGTGCTGCACCCGCCCGGCGGCCTCCAGGCTCTCGCCGGCACGCCACCATGCACCGGGCAGGCTGCCGAGAACCTCGCCCAGGCCCAGGGTCATCAGCGGCAGCAACACCGCGACCGGAGCGTCGAGCATTCCGTCGCGGTACCAGCCCAGTGCCAGCACCAGCATTAGCAGGGCGGAGGCGCCGACCACGGCCTGCACGATCTGCTCGGAGCCGACCCCGAATGCCTCCTGCGTCCATTGCCGGCGCGCGTAGTCGTCGTTCTCGCGGCGCAGGCGGGCCTCGTGCTCGCGGGCACGGTCGTAGGCCAGCAGCTCGGCCAGGCCGCCAATGAAGTCCAACAACCCGACGCGTTCGCGGGCCCGGGCCTGCACCAGCGCGTGGCTGTGGCGCTGCCCGGCAAGGGCAAGCAGGAAGGAGACCGCGAGCGTCGCCACGCCGGAGGCGGCGAGAACGACCGTGGCGGGCCAGGGTGCCAGCCAGCTGGCGATGATCAGGGTGATCACCAGGCTGATCGCGGCTGCGATCATGGGGCCGACCACCCGCAGGGGCATCGCATCGAGGGTGTCGATGTCGCCGGTCAGGCGGGCCTGCAGGTCGCCACTGCGGTAGGCGCGAACGCGTTCCATGGGCAGCGCCGCGAGGCCACGAAAGCTCCGACCGCGCAGGTCGGCGAGGCTGCGCAGCACCGCCTCGTGGCTGACCAGGCGCTCGAAGTAGCGCCCCAGGGTGCGACTGATCGCGGCGGTACGGATGCCACCGGACGGCACGTAGAGGTCGAGAGTGGCGAGCAGGCCCGCGCCAGCCAGGGCGGTGGCGGTGATGAACCAGCCGGATAGTGCCAGCAGGGCAATGCCCGCGATCCAGGTCAGCGCCAGCAGGCCCCAGGCACCCCAGTACCAGACCCGGCGCTGGCGGAATACGCGGTGCAGAAAGCGCAGTTCCGCGCGGGTTCCGTTACGCATCGCGAGCCTCCGGGGTAGCCGGCGCCAGGTCCAGGCGCTGCGGGCAGCGGCGGTGAATGGCGGCATGATGGCTTGCGATCACCAGCGTCAGGTCGCGGGCCCTGGCCAGTCGAAACAGCGTGTCCAGCAGGGCGAGTTCGGTATACGGGTCGAGCGCGCTCGTGGGTTCGTCGAGCAGCCAGAGCTGGTGCCCCGAGAGCAGGGCGCGTGCCACGGCGACCCGTTGGGCCTGGCCCCCCGAGAGGCCGTGCCGGGCCTCGCCGACGGCGGTATCCAGGCCGTCGGGGAGTTCGGGTGCGTCGAGCGGCAGCCCGGCCTGTTCCAGTGCCGTGGCCATCTCCGCGTCGGCGATCGTGTCGCGGCGGGCGAGCTGCAGGTTATCCCGCAGGCTGCCGTGAAACAGATGGGCGTCCTGATCGATCCAGGCAAAATGGCGGGCCTGGGGATGGCGCCGAATTGTGCCCGTGGTGGGGGCGAGGAAGCCGGCACACACCGCGAGCAGGGTGGACTTGCCACTGCCACTGGGCCCGGTCAGCGCGAGATGCGCCCCGGCGGAGACTGTCAGGTCGAGATCCGCCAGTGCCGCCGCGCGCTGACCCGGGTAATGCAGGCTGATCCCCTCCAGTTGCAGCCAAGGGGCCATCGCGTCCTCGTCGGGACCCGCGGTGGCCTGTGCGGCATCCTCGGGGCCGATGGGGTCCGTGGGCGACGCAAGGGCGGGGGCAAGGGTCTGCGCGGCAGCCAGGGCGCCGGCGCGGTCATGGTAGCTCTGGGCGAACTGACGTAGCGGCAGGAAGTACTCCGGCGCCAGCAGCAGGATGAACAGGCCGGTGAACAGGGTGAGCTCGCCGGCCGGCCCGTACTCGATGGCGCCGAAAAGGGCGAAGCCGATGTAGATCGCGACCATGCCAATCGCGACCGCGCTGAAGAATTCCATGATCGCCGAGGACAGGAATGCGACCCGCAGGGTGCGCATGGTCAGGCGCCGTTGCTGGTGACTGCGTTCGACGACCTCGGCCTCGGTGGCCGTGATGGCGCGGGCCCGGCGCAGCCAGTCCAGGGTGCGGATGCGGTCGAGAAAGTGCCCCGCCAGTCGGTTCTCCTCCTCCTGCTGGCGCTGGTGGATCTGTTCCGCGCCCATGCCGACGATTGCCATGAACGCCGGGATCAGCGGGGCGGCGAGCAGCAACAACAGGGCGGCGAGCCAGTCCAGCCAAAGCACGGCCACCAGGATGCTCAGCGGCGTCAGGATGACGGCCTGGCGCGCCGGCAGGTAACGCGCGTAGTAGCCGGTCAGGTCATCCACCCGCATCTGGAACTGCTCCGCCCAGGCGCCGGCGTTGCTCTGCGTGGCTAGCCGCGCCGGTCCGGCCTGCCGGGCCTGGCGCAGGAGATCGGCGCGCAACTGCTGCTTCACCGTGAAGGCGAGACGGTGACCGGCCAGGTCGCGCAGGGCCTGGGCGGCATAGCGCAGGGCGAGCAACACCAAGCCCGCGAGCAGGATGCCTGGCAGGTACGGGGGGGCAATCGCGAACAGCGTCTCGTGCACCGTCCAGGCCACGAGCCCTGCCAGGGCCATGGTGGCCAGCGTGGCGACCAGCGTGCTGGTGGCACTCAGCACGAGCCAGCGGCGGTGCGGTTGCTGGCGCGTGCGCAGCCATGGCCCCGGCGAGGCCCGGTCGTCCGTCGCCGCCGCGTCTGTTCCACCCGCTTGCGTCATCGCGACTAGCGCAGATAGCGCCCGCGCAGCATGTTGAAGTAGAGCGGCTTAATCATGTGAACCTTCAGGCGCCACCAGACCCAGCTGGGTTCCCCCTGGTCGAGGAAGCCGAAGGTCGGGACCTCTTCCAGGCTGTAGTCGAATTCGACCAGGGCCGCCTTGCCCACCTCGGTAATCAGCGGACAGGAGGTATAGCCGTCAAACTGGCGCGACGGTTCGCGGTCCTGGATCACGTCCACCAGATTGTCGGGCATCACCGCGCCATGCGAGCGCACGGTGGAGGCGGTCTTGCCGATCGCGGTTGCGACCACGTCCCCGGCACCGAAGATGTTCGGGTACTCAACGTGTTGCAGCGTGCGGTCATCCACCGCCAGCCAGCCGCCGGCCGCCAGGGGGCCGTCCTCGACTGCCAGCCCGGCCTCGCGGACGAAGTCGTGCGCGCGCATCGGCGGGGTCACGTGGAGGTAGTCGTAGTCCACCGTCTCGCGGCCTCCATCGCGGGTCTGGAACTGGGCCTGGCGGGCGTCGACATCCACCGCCAGCAGGGCGCCGCCGTCGTTCACGCTCACGTCGCGTTCGGCATACAGCTCGCGCACCATGTGGTCGAAGCGCTGCACGCTGAAGAGGGTGTCCGACCCGGTATGATAGTGGAAGTCGGCTCCGGCGCGCTGTCCGGCCGTGCGCAGCAGGTCGTCGGCGATGAAGGTCGCCTTGATCGGTGCGCCGGCGCACTTGATCGGCGTACTGGGGATGGTAAAGCGGGCCACCCCGCCGTTCTCGCCAAATGCATGGATCTGTTCGTAGGCGTCCCGGGCGGCCTCGGCGCTGGCGTAAAGGCTGGTGAGCCCGGGGCGGCCGATATCCTCGCGCCGCAGCCCATCGATCGACTCGTAGTCCAGGTGCAGCCCGGTGGCGACCACCAGGAAGTCGTAGTCGAGCCGCTCGCCGCCGGTGGTCTCGACCCGCTGCGATTCGGGATCGATGGCCGCGACCGCAGAACGGACCCACTCCACCCCGTGCGGAATGTAGCGTTCGTTACGGCGCTGGACTTCGCCTACCGAGTAGACGCCCGCGGCCACCAGGGTCCAGCCGGGCTGGTAATGATGCGTCTCGCTTGGCTCGACAATCGTGATCCGTGCCCCGTCCAGCAGGTCGCGCAGGCGAGCGGCCATGGTCATGCCCGCGGCACCCCCGCCCAGCACCACGATGCGGGCTTGGCTGGAGACCGCCGCGCGGGCCGGGGCGGCCTGTACGCCGGTCGCCGACACCAGGCCGGCGGCACCGGCCACTTTCAGGAAATCGCGCCGCGACAGTCCGCGCAGGGCGTCGTCGGCCTGACGGGCCAGGGCCTTTTCAATCTCGGGGTGTTTCGGGTCTTCGGGATGATGCATGGCTCTCTCCGCGTATCCGTCTGCCGCGCCGTAGACCGGGCGGGTCAGTTGCGATGGTCGCCCCGTCCACCGGGCGCTTCGTGTGACGGGTTGCTTACAAGTTGCATGCCAACACCGGCAGGCCGCTCCACCGGGCCTTGTGTCCCGGTGTAGGCGGGCTCGAACTGCCGAATATGGCAGTTACGTGAGGCAAGGCTGCCACTTATGGCAGCCCGGACCGGTGGCTGCTTGCGCCCGCCGGGCGGAAAATCACCCGTATGTCGCGTGCAGCCAGCGGTCGTGGTGCGGACAGGCAGTCTGGCACGGTACTTGTTAGGAGTTTCACCGATACGTCATGTCGGCGTGACCCTGACTACGGAGGAAAGGCCATGGAGCTCGACCCCATACTGCTATCGCGAATCCAGTTCGCGTTTGTGGTTTCATTCCACGCGATCTTCCCGGTTTTCACGATCGGGCTGGCTTCGTTTATTGCGTTCCTGGAATTCCGCGCCTGGAAGACCGGCGACACGATCTACACCCAGATCTCGAAGTTCTGGATCAAGATCTTCGCGGTGGTGTTCGGCATGGGCGTGGTCTCCGGGCTGGTCATGTCGTTCCAGTTCGGCACCAACTGGAGCGCGTTTTCCTACGCCACGGCCAATTTCCTCGGGCCCGTGCTGTCCTACGAGGTGCTGACCGCGTTCTTCCTGGAAGCGGCCTTCCTCGGTGTGTTGCTGTTCGGGCGTGACCGGGTCCCGCAGGGCGTGCACGTGTTGTCCGCGCTAATGGTGGCGCTGGGCACGTTCATCTCGTCGTTCTGGATCCTGGTGGCCAACAGCTGGATGCAGACGCCGGTGGGCTTCGAGCTGCAGGAGGGCGTGTTCCACGTCACGTCCTGGATTACGGCGATCTTCAACCCGAGCTTCTGGCCGCGCTTCTTCCACATGGGACTGGCCTCGCTGCTGACGGCGGGCTTCGTGGTCGCCGGGGTCTCCGCCTGGTATCTGCTGCGCCAGCGCGATGTGGTCGTGAACCGCAAAGCCCTGGGCACCACGATGTGGGTACTGATGCTCGCCGCCCCGGCCCAGCTGGTGGTCGGCGATATCCACGGCCTCAACACCTTCGAGCATCAACCGACCAAGGTCGCGGCGATGGAAGGCGTGTGGGAGACCGAGCGCGGTGCCCCGCTGCTGCTGTTCGCCATCCCGGACTCGGACAACGAAACGAATCACTTCGAGATCGGCATCCCGAAGATGGCGAGTTTCATCCTGACCCACGAGATGGACGGCGAGTTGCCGGGCCTGCTGGAGGTTCCGGAGGACGAGCGTCCGCCCGTGGCGATCACCTTCTGGTCATTCCGGGTCATGGTCGCGATCGGCATGGTGATGATCCTGTTCGCCGTGGCCGGCGCCTGGCTGCGCTTCCGCCGCCGGATGTATGCCTCCCCGCTGTTCCTCAAGGGGCTGGCCTGGATGATCCCGGCGCCGTTCCTCGCGGTGGTCGCGGGCTGGTTCGTGACCGAGACCGGGCGTGCACCCTGGCTGGTGTACGGCGTGATGAACCACGCAGAGGGCATTACGCCGGCCCTGACCGGCGGGATGGCCCTGTTCACCCTGATTGGCTACGTCGCGGTCTACGCGGCGGTGTTCACGGGAGGCATCTACTACCTGGTCCGCATCGTGCGCCAGGGCCCGGAACCGGCCGATGGGATGCATGCGCCGGCGCACGCGAAACGGCCGCTGTCGGCCGCCGATACCTGGATCGATGACGCCGCGGCCAGCGGTGAAAGGAGCTAAGTCATGGAAACCACGATTGATATCACGCTGATCTGGGTCGTCATCATCGCCGTGGGCGTGATCGCCTACGTCCTGATGGACGGGTTCGATCTCGGGGTGGGGATTCTCTTCCCCTTCGCCCCGGGGGAGACCTCGCGCGACGTGATGATGAACTCGGTCGCCCCGGTGTGGGACGGCAACGAGACCTGGCTGATCCTCGGGGGCGCCGGTCTGCTGGCGGCCTTTCCGCTGGTGTACTCGGTCTTCCTGCCGGCGCTCTATATCGGGGTCTTCCTGATGCTGGCGGGTCTGATCTTCCGCGGGGTGGCCTTCGAGTTCCGCTTCAAGGCGCATCGCTCCAAGGGGCTGTGGAATGCCGCGTTCGCGATCGGCTCGGCCGTGGCGGCCTTCGCCCAGGGCGCAGTCGTGGGCGCCTATATCCAGGGCTTCGAGATGGACGGTCTCAGCTTCGCCGGCGGACCACTCGACTGGCTGACACCGTTCACCGTGCTGACCGGGATCGGGCTGCTGGCCGGCTACGCCCTCTTGGGGGCCACCTGGCTGATCGTCAAGACGGAGGGTGAGACCCAGGCCTTTGCGTACCGGGTCGCGCCGTGGATGCTCGCCGTCGTGCTGCTCGTCTTTGGCGCGGTGAGTCTCATCACCCCGTTCATCGATCCGAAGGTGATGGAGCGCTGGATGGGAACCTGGCAGTACCTCTGGGTGCTCCCGGTGCTGGCGCTGGTCTCTTCCTGGGTGCTGATCCGCGCGGTGCGCCGGCGCGACGAGGGGATCCCGTTCGTCGCCACGATTACCCTGTTCGTCACGACCTACCTGGGGCTGCTGGTGAGCAAGTGGCCGTACGTGGTGCCGCCGGACTACACCTTCTGGGACGCCGCCTCGTCGCCGGACGCGCAGCTGTTCATCCTGGTGGGCGCGCTGTTCGTGATCCCGATCATCCTGGGCTACACCGCGTGGACCTACTGGGTCTTCCGCGGGAAGGTGACCCCGGAGAGCGGGTATCACTAGGCCCATTCCAGCCCGCGCCCGATCCGGAGCCGATCACGGCATCACGGGCGCCTCGCCGGGGTCGCGGCGGCGGGACCGGGCCGGCCGTTCGGGATTGATACTCGTGGGCCGGGCGGGATGTACGCCGGGGGGACGGCGGATCTCTCCGGGTCGTCGGCGCCGCGGTGCAGCGATCGCGGCGAGTCTTCGAGTTGGATGCCGGGTACGGGGGTGAACCCATGCCGTTGAACCTCACTCGATTGAACGTGTCTATTGCGCAGCGCGACGGTGGCGGTCCGAGCATCGGAACCGCATTCCTGGATCCCCTTGTGCGAGGCGAAGTGACGAGCATCACGAAGAAGGCGCCGGAACCGCAGGACTCGTATGTCGAGACCCTGCGGCAGGTACTGGAGGGATTCCGCGAGCCGGCGATACTGCTGTCGCCGGACTACGGCATCCTGGCCGCCAATGGGGCCTACCAGCGTGTCTACGGGACCGACCGCAATGGCTCGGGCCGTACCTGTTTCGAGGCCTCGCATGGCTTCCGCCGCCCCTGCGACGAGGCAGGCGAATCCTGCCCCCTGCGGGCGGCCCTGGACAGTGGCCACCGCGAACGCGTCCTCCATGTGCACCACACCGAGGCCGGTCGCGAACACGTCGATGTCGAGTTGTTGCCGATCCGGGGCGAGGGTGGCGAGATTCGCTACTTGATCGAACGGCTGCACCACATGCCCGTGTCGGCGCCGCAGGCGGGCAGCGGCGGGCTGGTAGGACGCTCGAAGGCCTTCAACGCCATGCTGGGGCTGATCAGTCGCGTGGCGCCGAGCAATGCCTCGGCCCTGCTGCTCGGTGAGTCGGGAACCGGCAAGGAACTGATTGCCCGGGCGATTCACGAGGCGAGTCCTCGGCAGCAGTCGCCGTTCGTGCCCGTGGAATGCTCCGGCCTGACCGAAACCCTGTTTGAAAGCGAGCTGTTCGGGCATGAGCGGGGGGCCTTCACCGGGGCGACCTCGGCCAAGGCTGGCCTGGTGGAGGCTGCGGCCGGCGGCACCCTGTTTCTCGACGAGGTGGGGGATATCCCGCTGAGCCAGCAGGTCAAGCTGCTGCGCCTGCTGGAGACCCATGCCTATCGTCGGGTCGGGGGAGTCGAGTCGCGGCGGGCGGATTTCCGCCTGGTCTGCGCGACCCACCGTGACCTCGAGTCCATGGTGCGCGCAGGCGAGTTCCGCGAGGATCTCTACTACCGCATCAATACCTTCCCGATCGATGTGCCCCCGCTGCGTGAGCGAGCCGAGGACATCCCTTTGCTGGTGGAGGCCCTCAGCGAGCGCCTGGACCTGGCCGTGCCGCCGCGTCTCGCAGACGAGGCCCTGAAAATCCTCATGCGATACCCGTTTCCCGGCAACGTGCGCGAGTTGCGCAACATCCTCGAGCGCGCCGCATTGCTGGCGGACGGCGAGGCGATCCGTCCGGAGCACCTGCCGGATCGGGTCCGGGAAGGAGGGCAGGCCCCGGGCGGGACCGGTGGCCTGGATGGCTTGCTCCATCCGCAGTCCCTGCGTCCCCTTGACGAGATCGAACGCGAATACCTGCGGCATGCGGCCGCGGTGTATCCGGGCGATCGCCGGGCGCTGGCGAAAACCCTGGGGATTAGCGAACGCAGCCTGTATCGGCGCCTGCGCCAGCTCGAAGGCGAGGCCGGCGAAGGTCACTGAGATAGCCCACCAGGACGCGGCGGGCTGTGGCCCGCTCGTTGTCCGTGATGGAACGGCGTCCGGGGGAGCGGTCGGGCGACGTGTCACGAGCCCGTCATGGGCGACGGGGATGCTGAAGTACCGCCACAAGAATTAGCAGTTAAGCAAGTACGGATAGAAAAGCCGAACTGGAGCCTGTCATGAAAAAGACCGCAATCACCCTGTCTCTCTCCGCTGCCCTCCTGACGACCCCGATCCTGGCTTCGGCCGAGCCGCTGTCCTTCGGCGAACAGCAGACCATTCGCTCGATGGCCAGTGCCGGTGTCGGTCAGGCCATCGTCGACCAGATGGGGGCCCGCTCGATGGCCGTGATCAACAATCCGTCGCCGATCTGCGGCGCCCTGGCCGGGGGTCTGGGTGCTTCCATGCTGTCCGCCGACCCGCAGGCGGGATTCCGCATCGCCACCCTGCGCTCCGCTGATGACGCGCAAGCCGCGGTGGACGTGACCGCGGACAAGGCCGTGGCCTACCTGGCACTGGGTGGCGAGTTGGACCGCGAGGAGAACGAGGCCCTGGCCCACGCCTATCTGCAGGAACTCGCGGCCTCCGAATGGGACGGCACGCTGGTGCTGCATATCTCCTCGTGGATGCAGAAACAGGTCCAGGCCGTCGCGGAGGCCGACGAGGCCGTGGCCGACTACCTGGAAGGGCTGCGGATGGTGGCTCTCCAGCCCGACCTGGATGCGGGTCAGGCGGTGATGCTGGACGTGAACTTCGACGGCGAGCGCTTTACGACCGAGGAGATGGGTCGCCAGGACATGCGCGAGGACCTGGTGGAGCTGTTCCGCCGCATGTGAGTCGGTGCGCGGTGGGCTGGGTGGGCGCAACTCCTGTCCGGCTCGCCATTAGGAACAATCTATTGGGCCGGTAAAGAATTAGTAATTCACTAAATACGGAATGGCGCATAAATTAGTCCGTACATGGGGGCAACGCCCCATGAGATGCCGAATCAATCTCTAAACCGAAAGAAAGGAGTACATCATGGCACTGCGTTTGGGCGATACCGCACCGAATTTCCAGATTGATACCACCAAGGGCAAGATCGATTTCCACGAATGGATCGGCGACTCCTGGTGCTTCTTCTTCAGCCACCCGGCCGACTTCACCCCGGTGTGCACCACCGAGATGGGTCGTACCGCGCAGCTGGCCAAGCAGTTCGCGGACCGCAACGTGAAGCCGCTGGGTCTGTCGACGGATACCGTCGAGGAACACAACAAGTGGATCGAGGACGTCAACGACACCCAGGACACCACGCTGGAGTTCCCGATCGTCGCGGATGCCGACAAGAAGATCTCGGAACTCTACGAGATGATCCACCCGGGCGAGAGCGAGACCGCCGCCGTGCGTTCGGTCTACATCATCGACTCGAACAAGAAGATCCGCTTGATGATGACCTACCCGATGTCGGTGGGCCGCAACTTCGACGAGATCCTGCGCGTGATCGATGCGCTGCAGACCGGTGACAAGCACGGTGTCGCGACGCCGGCCGACTGGACCCCGGGTGCTCGTGTGATCATCCCGCCGACGGTCAGCAACGAGGACGCGCAGAAGAAGTTCCCGCAGGGCTTCGAGGAGATCCGCTCCTACCTGCGCTACACCAAGGTCTGATCCGGACCAACCAGCGGCCTCGCCCGGCTACGGGCGGGGCCGTTCTCCCCAGGTGGGAGCAGGGGCCGCAAGGTCCCTTTTTTGTGTCTGTCGGCTACGCCTGGATACGGCAAACCGTCTCGGCTTCAGCGGCCCAGGCCGGTCAGGCGGGCGGGTTCGAGGATCTCGATCCAGTAGCCGTCGACATCCTTCACGAAGGCGATGTCCTTCAGGCCGCCCTCGTCGGGGCGCTTCACGAACTCCACGTTGTTCTGGTCGAACCAGCGCACCGCAGCGTCCAGGTCCGGGACCGAAAAGCAGATGTGGCCGAAGCCCTGTGGCGCCTCGTTGCCGTCGTGATAGTGGAAGTCCGGGTCCTTCTCGGTGCCGTAGTTATAGGTGAGCTCGAGGATGCCGCGCTGGCTGAACATCCAGCGGGTGGCCTCGCCGGCGTCCTTCGGCGGCTGCGGTTCGTCCTCGCCGATCTGCGCGAGGAAGTAGAGCGTGAATTCGAACTCCGGGAAGTCGAGGGTCTTCACCAGCTGCATGCCGAAGACGCGCTGGTAGAAGTCCAGCGCCTTCTGCGGGTCCTTCACGCGCAGCATGGTGTGGTTGAAGCGAAAGCCGGCGGTCGGGTGGTCGCTCATGGTGCGTCCTTGTATTCCGAAAGAGGATATCTCGGAGACTGGAACACGGTCGGGCAGGTTCCCTCAAGTGCCGCCGTCACGTCTCGTGGTGAGGCACCTGGATGCCGTCACTGCGAGGAGGCACAGCCGACGCGGCAGTCTATTGGGGGTGCCCCAGTGCCGGGGTAGCGATGGGAGATGGCTTCGCGGTGCTCGCGATGACGGGGGGAGGGTGGACCCCGGGATGGCGGGGGGTGTGGCTATTGCCGGCAGAAGGGCCAGACCTGGTAGAAACGGCGGCAGCGGAACTCGGATTCGCAGCTGGCCAGCTGGGACTCGTAACGGTCCGCGCGCTGCGCGACCTGCCGCGCGGCGGCCCGGACCTGCGGCTTGTCTTGGTAACTGCCGCGGCTGTAGCCGCCCTGGCCCTCGTGGTAGGCGAGGTAAAGGTGTTCCGTGTTGTGCAGGGGCACGCCGGCCATGCGCCGGGTTCGGTCGTTGTACCAGCCGATGAAGTCGGTGGCGTGCTTCATGTGCGTGCGCCGCGCCATTATGCTGCCGGCGTCCTCGCGGTATTCGCCCCACACCGGGTCCTGGGCCTGGGCATAGCCGCGGGCGGACGACGGTCGGCTCCATGGAATGAAGCCCAGCAGGCGTTCGCGGTCCGGGCGTACATGGCTGCGGAAGGACGACTCCTGCTGGATGAACGACATCTGGATCGCGATCGGCGTGCCCCATTCCTGCTCGGAATCTCGCGCGTAGTCGTACCAGCGCGGCTGCTCGCGGAGGATCTCGCAGATGTTGCTCTGGTCATCGGGCGGGGAGGGCGACAGCATGGAACACCCGGCGGTGATGGCTGCCAGTCCCAGCAGGAGTCCGCCGCGCAGGGTGGCGCGGAGCGGGCGCATAATCTTCCCCGAATCTGCCTTGTTCACCCGAATCTCCCGCCCGGTTGCCCCCATGGCCCGCGAGTATAAAACACCCGCAACGGTAGCAACGGGCGCGCCGTGCGCCGAGCGGGCTTCCGGGGCTTGCCACGGCCCCTGCGGGGCCGCGGAGCGACAGGGTCGCGTCCCCCGGCATCGAGAGCGGGGTTAAGCGAGCTCCCGGGGATCCCCGGCGCCGGGGATCCCCCTGCAGACTGCCACGTCGGCTGCGCCTCTTCGCAGTGACGGGGGCGGGGAGGCGCGGTCCCGGCGCGCCCTCACGCCTGTCATCGCGAGGCGCTCCACGCCGTGGCGATCGGCGTCGGGGGCCACCGGAATCGGCCGTCGTGCGCCCAGTCAGGGTTCAGCGACTCCCGCCGCCTTTGAGGGAGTGGTCCCGCCCGAGAGACGTCTGACCGGATCTCCCCCTGAGAGCCTGTGTGCAGCTCCCACGGGGTGTTGCCGCAGGGATCGAGGGGTGCAAGGGGCCGGTCGGTACGCCACGGGTCTGGTTTGACGGGTTCGTTCGCGGTGTTGCGGGCGCGAGCGGCGGTTTCACCTGCGAGCAGGCTTTTACGGGGCGGTGTTCCAGTCAGGGTCGAGGGGGCTCAGGGCCGGGTCGGTCCGCCACGGGCCCGGCTCGACCGGCTCGCGGGCGATTTCGCGGATGCGGTCGATGAACGCCTGGCGGGGCAGGGTGGTGGCCCCGAGGTTGCGCAGGTGGGCGGTCTCCATCTGCACGTCGATCAGCGGCCAGCCCCAGGCGACGAGGTGGCGGCAAAGCCAGGCCAGCGCGATCTTGGAGGCGTCGCGCTCGCGCGAGAACATCGATTCGCCGCAGAACAGGCGCCCGACGTTCACCCCGTAGAGCCCGCCGATCAGGCGCGGGCCGTCCCAGACCTCCACGGAGTGCGCGTGGCCCGTGCGATGCAGGGCAATGTAGGCGCGCTGCATGCTGGTGGTGATCCACGTCCCGTCGGCGTAGTCGCGCGGCGCGGCGCAGGCCTCGATGACGGCCTCGAAGGCGCGATCGAAGCTGACGGTATAGCCGCGGTTGCGGATGGCCTTCTTCAGGCTGCGATGCAGGCGGAAGTGCCCCGGCTCCAGCACCGCGCGCGGATCCGGGCTCCACCACAGGATCGGCTGCCCGGCCTCGAACCAGGGGAAGATGCCGGAGCGGTAGGCATTGAGCAGGCGCGGCACGGAGAGATCGCCCCCGGCGGCCAGCAGGCCGTTGGGCTCGACCAGGGCATGGGCCGGGTCCGGGAAGGGGGCCTCTGGATGCTCCGGGTCCAGCCAGGGCAGGGTGATCTGCGGGCCGCCGTTCATGGGGGACCCTCGTGCAAGACCCGAGATTGGAGGCACGCGTCTTGTAGATACCGTCTTGCACTACGGGGTGCAAGGGGTTTCATGGCGGGCTTGATACGGGGTTTGGGATTTGAGCACACCGAAGGCGATGTGCAGGAGCCTGCTTGCAGGCGAACGCCCCGCTGGGGACGCCCGGCACAGCGGGACCCGCCCCCGTAGAAGCGGGCTCGCCCGCGAAGCCCCTGCCCGCGCGGGGGTCTGCCACTGGTCCTTCGCTGGATCCGGTCAGCGGTCGAGTTCATCGTCGGATTGGACCTGCCGATAGGGCGAGTGTTCGTGCAGGCGCTCGCACTGGGCGCGCATCATCTGGGCCTCGCGCTCGCAGAAGTCGCGCACCGGCTGGTCGAAGCCCTCGGTCAGGATCATGTGGGCGGACCAGGTCGGCGTGGGCAGGAAGCCGCGCGGGATCTTGTGCTCGCCCTGGGCGCCTGGCTCGAAGCGGGCCAGCCCCTCGCGGATGCAGAACTCGATGCCCTGGTAGTAGCAGGTCTCGAAGTGCAGGTCGGCCAGCTCCTCGGTGCAGCCCCAGAAGCGCCCGTACAGGGTGTCGTGGCTGCGGTAGCACAGGGCCGCGGCGATGGTCTCGCCGTCGCCCGCCTCGTCGGTGCCTGCTTCGCCCGGTCGCCGGGCCTCGAACAGCACCACCTGGTCGCCCAGCTCCGCCGCTGTCTCCACGAAGAACGCCTCGGACAGGGTCGGGATGCCCATGTGCTTCTCGAAGGTGTCCACGTAGAAGCGGTGAAAACGCGCCCAGTCCTCCGCCGCGCCGGTCGCGCCGGTCAGGGTGCGAAAGACGATCCCGGCCTCCTGCACGCGACGGCGTTCGCGCTTGATGTTCTTGCGCTTCTTCGAGCTGAGGGCGCTGAGGAAGGCGTCGAAGTCCGCGTAGCCGCCGTCCGGGGCATTGGTCCAGTGATACTGGCAGCCCATGCGCTCGGGCAGGCCCAGCTCGCGGGTCACGTCGAGATCGTCCTGGTTGGGGAACAGGATGTTCACGCCGGAGGCGTTCAGCTCACGCCCGTGGGTCACCAGGGCACGCACGAGCAGGGTGCGCAGATAATCGAAGTCGGGCGCCTCCGGGTGCACCAGCAGGCGCGGCCCGGTGGCCGGAGTGTAGGGCACGGAGACGACCAGCTTGGGGTAGTAGTTCAGCCCGTGGCGATTCCACGCGCCTTCCCAGGCGAAGTCGAACACGAACTCGCCGTAGTTGTTGGTCTTGACGTAGGCCGGTGCCGCCGCGACCAGCTGTTCGTCGCGGAAGATCAGCACATGCTGCGGGAACCAGCCGAACGGCCGGCCCAGGCACTCGTGGCGCTCCAGGCCCTCCAGGAAGGCGTGGCGTAGAAACGGCTCGGTGCCGCCGGTCAGGGCGTCCCAGGCGGCCGGATCCACCTCGGCCAGGCCGTCGCGCAGTTCGACGCGTTCGGTCGGCTCGCCCGGATTCGGCTCCGGCGGCTCCGATGTCCGGGTGTCGCCCTCGGCGCTCACGCGATCAGCCGTGCTTGTCCAGGTACTTCTCCGCGTCCAGTGCGGCCATGCAGCCGGTACCGGCGGAGGTGACCGCCTGGCGGTAGACGTGATCCATCACGTCGCCGGCGGCGAACACGCCCGGCACGCTGGTCGCGGTGGCGTTGCCCTCCAGCCCGCTTTGCACCTTGATGTAGCCGCCTTCCATGTCCAGCTGGCCCTGGAAGATGTCGGTGTTGGGCTTGTGGCCGATGGCGATGAACACGCCCATCACGTCGATATCCCTGGTCTCGCCGCTCTGGGCGTGCTTCAGCCGTGCGCCGGTCACGCCCGTCTCGTCGCCGAGGATCTCGTCCAGGGTGTGGTTCCACTCGATGGTGACGTTGCCGTTCTTTTCCTTCTCGAACAGCTTGTCCTGCAGAATCTTCTCCGCGCGCAGCGCATCGCGCCGGTGCACCAGGGTCACCTCGGAGGCGATATTCGACAGGTACAGCGCCTCCTCGACCGCGGTGTTGCCGCCGCCGATCACCGCCACCTTCTGGCCGCGGTAGAAGAAACCGTCGCAGGTGGCGCAGGCGGACACGCCCTTGCCGGCGAAGGTGGTCTCGGACTCCAGCCCCAGGTACTGGGCGGAGGCCCCCGTGCAGATGATCAAGGCATCGCAGGTGTACTCGCCGGAGTCCCCGACCAGGCGGTAGGGCTTGTCCTTCAGGTGCACCGTGTGGATGTGGTCGAAGATCACCTCGGTGTCGAAACGCTCGGCATGCTTCTGCATGCGCTGCATCAGCTCGGGGCCCTGCACGCCCTCGTTGTCACCCGGCCAGTTGTCCACGTCGGTGGTGGTCATCAGTTGGCCGCCCTGTTCCAGCCCGGTGATCACGACCGGGTTCAGGTTGGCGCGCGCCGCATAGACCGCGGCGGTCCAGCCGGCCGGGCCGGAGCCCAGGATCAGTAGCGGGCAATGGCGCGGTTCCTTCTCGCTGCCGCCCTTCTTCGGCTTGGACTCGGTGTCGCCGCCCAGCTGGACGGCACCGGTGGCGGCCTGCACAGCCCCGGTGGCGCTGGCCATCTTCGGGGTCTCGCCCTGGGTCTTGCCGGATTCGCTCTTGTTCTGGTCCTGCTTGGACTTCTTGTCCTTCTTGGCGTCGCTCATGGCGCTCTCCGTCTCGCAACGTTGAATTCGGTGGCAGCGACAGCGGGGCCGTCACCGCGGGTGATGCACACGATACCGGATCATCGGGCGGCGCCCGGGTTCCGTGCATCGGGTGGCGTGATCCGCAGTACGTTCCGCGCGGCGCGGGCTGCCCCGGATCGGGGATCGATATGGCGGGGATTATTGGGACGCCGGACGGCTTTGTCCAACGGGGTCACGGGCACCGCGGGAACCGCGCGTGCGGGTGGCAACCGATCGGCTGTGGGTAATGGCGATTGATAAAACATTTTCATGATCGCGCTGCCCCGATGCGCCGGGTCGGCAGTCACTACATCAGCGTTTGGTGGATAACCCGGGTGCCTCTCCGGGAATGGCGGCAGGGCGGGAAATCGCCGTTTTTATCCACAGCTTGCCCACGGGTTGTGCGCGGCTTGTTCTTTCACTAGCCACTATATCTAGTGGCTATGCAGTTTCCGATCCCCGATCTATAGTACTTCACGTCCGATCCCACACCAGCGCGAGGCCGTCATGAACAGCGAACCCTACACCGCCGAATCCCAAGAGGGCACCCAGTACCCGCCGCAGGCCGAACCATCGGCCGAGGTCCTGGCGACCAGCCCCGGCCAGCACCAGGTGATTCGCCGCAACGGCAAGGTGACCGGCTTCGACGCCTCCAAGATCGAGGTCGCGGTGACCAAGGCCTTCCTCGCGGTGGAGGGCGGTAATGCCGCGGCCAGCCGCCGCATCCACGAGGTGTCGAAGGAAGTCGCCGGCCAGGTGGTGGACAGCCTGTTCCGGCGCGCCGGCACCCAGGGCATGACGGTCCACATCGAGGACATCCAGGACCAGGTGGAACTGGCCCTGATGCGCGGCGGCCACCACAAGGTCGCGCGGGCCTACGTGATTTACCGCGAGCAGCAGGCGCAAAAGCGCGCCGCCGAGGCCGCCGAGCAGTCCCCGGAAGAGCAGGAAGCGGCCGCCACCCTGAACGTGACCCGCGCCGACGGCACCCAGGCCCCGCTGGACGAGGAGCGCCTGCAGGCGGTGGTGGCCGAGGCCTGCGCCGGCATCGACCAGGTGGACGGCGAGAAGATCCTGACCGAGGCTCGCCGCAACCTGTTCGACGGCGTGGCCGAGAAGGACGTCTCCACCGCGCTGGTGATGGCCGCGCGCGTGATGATCGAGAAGGAGCCGAACTACTCCGAGGTCACCGCGCGGTTGCTGATGGATGCGCTGCGCCGCGAGGCCCTGAGCTTTGTGCACGACCGTCCGGAAGAGGCCACCCAGGCGCAGCTGGCCGAGCGCTATGGCGAGTACTTCGGCGCCTACATCAAGCGCGCCGCCGAGCTGGAGCTGGTCGACAGCGAGCTGACCCGCTACGACCTCGAGCGCCTGGGCGCGGCGATCAAGCCCGAGCGCGACCTGCAGTTCACCTACTTAGGATTGCAGACCCTGTATGACCGCTACTTTATCCACTCGGACGGCACGCGCTTCGAGCTGCCGCAGGCGTTCTTCATGCGCGTGGCGATGGGCCTGGCGATCAACGAGATCGACCGCGAGGCGCGCGCGATCGAGTTCTACAACCTGCTGAGCTCGTTCGACTTCATGAGCTCCACGCCGACCCTGTTCAACTCGGGCACGCTGCGCCCGCAGCTCTCCAGCTGCTACCTGACCAGCGTCCCGGATGACCTGGACGGCATCTACAGCGCCATCCGCGACAACGCGCTGCTGTCCAAGTTTGCCGGCGGGCTCGGCAACGACTGGACCCGCGTGCGCGGCATGGGCGCCCACATCAAGGGCACCAACGGCAAGTCGCAGGGCGTGGTCCCGTTCCTCAAGGTCGCCAACGACACCGCCGTGGCGGTGAACCAGGGCGGCAAGCGCAAGGGGGCCGTGTGCGCCTACCTCGAGACCTGGCACATCGATGTCGAGGAGTTCATCGAGCTGCGCAAGAACACCGGCGACGACCGCCGCCGCACCCACGACATGAACAGCGCCAACTGGATCCCGGACCTGTTCATGAAGCGCGTGGCCGAGGACGGCGACTGGACCCTGTTCTCGCCGAACGAGACCCCGGACCTGCACGACCTCGTCGGCACGGACTTCGAGAAGCGCTACTGCGAGTACGAAGAGAAGGCCGCGCGCGGCGAGCTGCGCGTGCACAAGACCATGAAGGCCGTGGACCTGTGGCGGAAGATGCTCGGCATGCTGTTCGAGACCGGCCATCCGTGGATGACCTTCAAGGACCCGTGCAACCTGCGCAGCCCGCAAAGCCACACCGGCGTGGTCCACAGCTCGAACCTGTGCACCGAGATCACCCTGAACACCTCGGATGACGAGATCGCGGTGTGCAATCTGGGCTCCATCAACCTGGCCGCGCATATAGGCGACGACGGCGAGCTGGATCAGGACAAGCTCGAGCAGACCGTGAACACGGCCATGCGCATGCTCGACAACGTGATCGACTACAATTACTACTCCGTGCCCCAGGCGCGCCGCTCCAACCTGCGCCACCGCCCGGTGGGGCTGGGGATCATGGGTTTCCAGGATGCGCTGTACAAGCTGCGCATGCCGTATGCCTCCGAGGCCGCGGTGGAGTTCGCCGATACCTCCATGGAGGCGGTGTCCTACTACGCGATCAAGGCCTCGACCGACCTGGCCGAGGAACGCGGGCGCTACGAGAGCTTCCCCGGCAGCCTGTGGAGCCAGGGCATCCTGCCGATCGACTCGGTGAAGAAGCTGGCCGACTCGCGCGGCGAGTACCTGCAGATGGACACCACCCAGCGCCTGGACTGGGACACCCTGCGCAAGCGGGTGAAGAAGATCGGCATGCGCAACTCCAACACCATGGCGATCGCGCCGACCGCGACCATCTCCAACATCTGCGGGGTCAGCCAGTCGATCGAGCCGACCTACCAGAACCTGTTCGTCAAATCGAACCTGTCGGGCGAGTTCACCGTGATCAACCCGTACCTGGTGCGCGACCTGAAAGACCGCGAGTTGTGGGACGAGGTCATGGTCAACGACCTCAAGTACTACGACGGCTCGGTGCAGCCGCTGGACCGCGTGCCGGAGGATCTCAAGGCCCTGTACGCCACCGCGTTCGAGCTGGACACCCGCTGGCTGGTCGAGGCCGCCTCGCGCCGGCAGAAGTGGATCGACCAGGCGCAGAGCCTGAACCTGTACATGGCCGAGCCCTCCGGGCCCAAGCTGGATGCCCTGTACAAGCTGGCCTGGGTACGCGGGCTGAAGACCACCTACTACCTGCGCTCCATGGGCGCGACCCACGTGGAGAAGAGCACCGTGGCCGACTCCTCGCGCGCCAACAAGCTGAACGCCGTCTCCGGCGGCCAGCAGGCGTCCGAACCGGAAGCGCCCAAGGCCTGTTCCATCCTCGACCCCGACTGCGAGGCCTGCCAGTAAGGCCGGCCCCGCGCGCGGGCACGCACTCAATACGAACGACGCACTGACGACGACTCATTGAACAAAAGGCCCGGCCACCGCGCCGGGCCGCCACCGAAAGAAGAGGGGACACTATGCTTTCCTGGGACGATCCGATTGCAGCCATCAAAGGCGAAGGCCAGCAAGAGCCCGCCGTACGCCCCGGCATGGGCTTTCAGGAGAACGAAGCCCTGATGAGCACCGCCGGCGCCGCGCCCAGCGTTTCGCCGGAGCCGGAAAACGCCGGCCAGCCACTGCCCGAGCCGAACGAAGAGGCCCTGACCGGCACCGGTCTGGAAGACCTGGAGATGGGTGCCGAGCGCATCCGCGTGGATGACAAGAAGATCATCAACTGCCACGCGGATCTCAACCAGCTCGTGCCCTTCAAGTACAAGTGGGCCTGGCAGAAGTACCTGGACGGCTGCGCCAACCACTGGATGCCGCAGGAAATCAACATGAACGCGGACATCGCCCTGTGGAAGGACCCGAATGGTCTGACCGAGGACGAGCGCACCATCGTCAAGCGCAACCTGGGCTTCTTCTCCACCGCCGACTCGCTGGTGGCGAACAACCTGGTGCTGGCCGTGTACCGCCACATCACCAACCCCGAGTGCCGCCAGTACCTGCTGCGCCAGGCCTTCGAGGAGGCGCTGCACACCCACGCCTACCAGTACTGCGTGGAGTCGCTGGGCCTGGACGAGGGCGAGATCTTCAACATGTACCGCGAGGTGCCCTCCGTCGCCACCAAGGCCGAGTGGGCCCTGCCGTTCACCAAGCACCTGGCGGACCCGAACTTCCGCACCGGCACCCCGGACGCGGACCAGAAGCTGCTGCGCGAACTGATCGCCTTCTACGTCGTGTTCGAGGGCATCTTCTTCTACGTCGGCTTCGTGCAGATCCTCTCCATGGGCCGGCGCAACAAGATGACCGGCGTGGCCGAGCAGTTCCAGTACATCCTGCGCGACGAGTCCATGCACATGAACTTCGGCATCGACGTGATCAACCAGATCAAGGTCGAGAACCCGCACCTGTGGACCGAAGACTTCAAGGACGAGATGCGCACCCTGATCCACGATGCGGTCGAGCTGGAGGCGCAGTACGCCCGCGACACCATGCCCCGCGGCGTACTCGGCATGAACGCGCAGATGTTCGAGGAATACCTGCACTTCATCGCCAACCGCCGCTGCGCCCAGATCGGCCTGGCCGAGCTGTACCCGGGCGCCGACAACCCGTTCCCGTGGATGAGCGAAGTGCTCGACCTGAAGAAGGAGAAGAACTTCTTCGAGACCCGGGTTACGGAGTATCAGACCGGGGGCGCGCTGAGCTGGGATTGAAGCTGGCGAAGCGAAGCAATTCGGGAAGGAGCCAGGGAGATGGCCACGACTCAGACGAAAAGGGCGCCGGGTGGCGTCCTTTTTTGATCCTGCTCCTGGTTCGAAAGCGGCAAGAAGCACGGTCTGACCCCGTTGGATTCTGGAATCATCCGTTACCCAACAGTTAGACAGCAAAAAAAGGAGCCATCGACACAATGAAACGAGTCGTCAAAAGAGTCATGCCGAACTGGGCGAAACCTTATGCGCGTCGCATCATTAATAAATACGGCGAAGCAACATGGTCGAAGCGAGGTTTGCCAGATTTCATTATCATTGGTGCCCAGAAATCCGGGACAACGAGCTTGTATGCCTATCTGAGTCAACATCCGCAGCTTTTTCCATCGTCGACAAAAGAGGTACATTTTTTCGACGGGGGTTTGGACCCAAGCGTAGATACTTTCAAAAAGGGCATGCCATGGTACCGTGCGCATTTTCCATTACGAAAGAATATGGGTGCGAACCAGAGGACGTTTGAAGCATCACCGCTTTACATATTCAATCCACTTGCACCCGAGCGAATTGCGAATGTTGTTCCAAACGTAAAGATTATTGCCCTGTTGAGAAATCCAACAGAGCGGGCAATATCGCACTTTTTCCATGAGAGAAGAAGAGGTCGTGAGCCTTTAGCTATCGACGAAGCTTTAGAGAAGGAGTAAAGTGGACCCCGAAATCAGGACACGGGTTTAAGCTTATTGCCGGGCCGATTTCGAAGGGACCGATGATGCCGAAGCAGAAGCGTACTACGCACTCCCCGGAGCTCAAGGCGAAGGTGGCCTTGGAGGCGGTGCGGGGACTGAAGACGGCCACCGAGATCGCGCAGGAATACGGGGTTCACCCGGTGCAGGTCAGCCAGTGGAAGAAGGCCCTTTTGGAAGACTCGTCGACGCTGTTCGATCAGAAGCGGGGTCCGAAGCCGAAGGCCGAGTATAGAAGACCCATGGGGTCAGACCTTGCCTTTTGCCCTCCGTCGCCACCTTCGGAGGCAAAAAGCAAGGTCTGACCCAGCGTCCTGGTTTGAGCCGGACGAGCCGCCCCACGTGCATGTAGACCGGGGCAAGTGCTTGGCAAAGTTCTGGTTGCGCCGTGTGGCGCTGGCGCGGAATATGGGGTTTCCGGCGCACGAGCTGCGTCGGATTCGAGAGGTTGTCGAGCGTCGGCAACCGGAGTTGTTGGAGGCTTGGAATGGGTTCTTTGGCCACGAACGCGGATGAGCGTGTTGCCTCCGTGGATTTCACCGAGCATGACCTGGTGGTCGGCCTGATGGACGGTCGACGGATTTCGGTCCCGCTCGAGTGGTACCCGCGTCTGGCTCATGCAACACCCGAGCAGCTCGGGGCCTGGGAGATCTGTGGTGGGGGCCACGGGATCCACTGGCCTGAACTCGACGAAGACCTCAGCACCGAAGGATTGCTGCGAGGCGCACCGGCACCCGCCCGCTGAGGCTTACTGGACCAGGGGCCGATATTTTCGACCTTTTGTCACCTTTCGAGCGAGCCATCTATGAGCAATATCAAGAAGATTCCTGAGTTCAAGGACGAGGCAGAAGAGCGGGCGTTCTGGGAGAGCTATGATTCGAGCGAGTACGTCGATTGGAACCGCGCCGCGGCGGTCGAGCTCCCGAATCTCAAGCCTTCTACCCGGACGATCTCCCTGCGCTTGCCGGAGTCGCTCCTCGACCGCATCAAGATCGAAGCCAACAAGCGCGACATGCCCTACCAATCCCTGATCAAGGCGTGGCTGGCGGACGACGTGGACGAAGCCCGCAAAAAGGGCTAACGGCGACGACAGCGG
>NZ_JAWLFK010000071.1:0-7527 GCF_041685615.1 Thioalkalivibrio sp. | reverse complement strand
CACGCGCATGGCGTTGCGGCTTCCTTGTGCGGAATGACTGCACGGCGGTCACCGCGCCTTGTTCGCACGCAAAAGCGACTCGAGCGCGAGCGTGTACATGAAGCAGTGTTTCCTTAAACTAGCCGACTGGATGTCCCCTGCAGGAGCAGCCCCGTGACTGTGCAGCAAGCAATAGCGGCCCTCATCGAGCGCCAGGACCTGGACGCGGCGACCATGACCGCGGTGATGCAGTCGGTGATGACCGGCGAAGCTACCGATGCCCAGATCGGCGGATTCCTGGTGGCCCTGCGCATGAAGGGCGAGACCATCGAGGAGATCCGTGCAGCGGCCGGCGTGATGCGTTCGCTGGCCACCCGCGTGGATGTGCCGCGCACCGGGTTGGTGGATACCTGCGGGACCGGCGGCGATGCCTCCGGAACCTTCAACATCTCCACCGCTTCCGCCCTGGTGGCAGCGGCCGGCGGGGTGCGGGTGGCCAAGCATGGCAACCGCTCGGTGTCGTCGAAATCCGGTTCTGCCGATGTGCTGGAGCACCTGGGGATTCGCCTCGATCTGGCACCGGAGGCGGTCGGCGCCTGCATCGACGAGGTGGGCGTCGGATTCCTGTTCGCTCCTGCCCATCATGGCGCGATGAAGCACGCGATCGGTCCGCGCAAGGAACTCGGCGTGCGCACGCTGTTCAATGTGCTGGGGCCGCTGACCAATCCGGCCGGCGCCCCCAATCAGGTCCTGGGTGTGTTCTCCCAGGACTGGGTGCGACCGCTGGCCGCGGCCCTGAAAGGGCTGGGAAGCGAACACGTACTGGTGGTCCACGCCGAGGACGGCCTGGACGAGATCAGCATCGGATCGCCCACCCGGGTGGCCGAGCTCAAGAACGGCGCGATCCGTGAGTACACCATCCGTCCGGAGGACTTTGGCCTGACCACCACGTCGCTGGATGCCGTCCGCGTCGACAGCGTGGAGGCCTCGGCGGCAATGCTACGCCACGTGCTGGACGGGCAGGCGGGCGCGGCCCGCGACATCGTGCTGCTGAACGCCGGCGCGGCAATCTACGCCGGGGGCGGGGCGGATACCCTGGCGGCGGGCATCGAAGCCGCCGCCAGGGCTATCGATTCCGGCGCGGCCCGCGAACGGCTGGAACGTCTGCAGGCGACCAGCGCACGATTGGCAAACAAGGAAGCAGAATGACCAAAGCCAACGCAGTACCCGATATCCTGCAGCGCATCCTGGAGCGCAAACGCGAGGAACTGAAGGAGCGCGAGGCATTCTGGCCGTTGCGCGAACTGCGCGGCTGGATGGGCTCGGCTCCGGCGCCGCGCGGTTTTCGCGCGGCGCTGCAGCGTGACATCGATGCCGGGCGGCCCGCCGTGATCGCGGAGATCAAGAAGGCGAGCCCGAGCCAGGGCCAAATCAGCCCGAACTTCAATCCCGAGGCCTTCGCCCGAAGTTACGAGGAACATGGCGCCACCTGCCTGTCGGTGCTGACCGACGTGGACTTCTTCAAGGGCCGCGATGGCGATCTGCGCGACGCGCGTGTGGCCTGCAAGCTTCCGATCCTGCGGAAGGATTTCGTGATCGATCTTTACCAGGTCTACGAGGCGCGGGTGCTGGGTGCGGACTGCGTGCTGCTGATCGCCGCGGTGCTGGACGACACGGCGCTGCACGAGCTGTACTTCCTGACCCGCGAACTGGGCATGGATGCGCTGGTGGAGGTGCACGACGGCGAGGAACTGGAGCGGGCGAAGAAGATCGGGGCCGATCTGATCGGGATCAACAACCGCGACCTGCACAGCTTCGAGACCCGGCTGGAAACCACACTGAAGCTGAAGGACCAGGCGCCGCAGGGCGCCCTGCTGGTCACCGAGAGCGGTATCCACACCCGCGAGGATATCGAACGCATGCAGGCGGCCGGGGTGAATGCCTTCCTGGTGGGCGAGGCCTTCATGCGCACCGAGGATCCGGGCGTGGCCCTGGGCCAGCTGTTTCGCGGCGAATAACGGCCCCCGAGGGTCCGACCCCGCCGGGGGCTCGTCAACGCGTGCCGAACACCACGATGGTCTTGCCGTGGGCGGTGATCAGACCGCGCTCCTCCAGATCCTTCAGCACGCGTCCGGCCATCTCGCGCGAGCAGCCGACGATGCGTGCGATCTCCTGGCGGGTGATGCGCAGCTGCATGCCGTCGGGGTGGGTCATGGCGTCCGGCTGGCGGGCCAGGTCCAGCAGGGTGTGGGCGATGCGTCCGGTGACATCCACAAAGGCCAGGTCCATCACCTTGCGCGACGTCTGGCGCAGGCGGGTCGCGATCTGGCTGGTCAGCAGCATCAGGATCTCGGGATCACGCTGGGCGATCTCGCGGAACTGGGTGTAGGGGATCTCCGCGGTCTCGGTGTCCTCGCGGGTGGTGA
Source organism: Thioalkalivibrio sp. (assembly GCF_041685615.1). GTDB lineage: Bacteria > Pseudomonadota > Gammaproteobacteria > Ectothiorhodospirales > Ectothiorhodospiraceae > Thioalkalivibrio. The sequence continues at coordinate 5,122 of NZ_JAWLFK010000071.1, read as the reverse complement.
CGGTCGCGCTGCGCGGGTCGTCCTCGAACATGCCCAGCTCGCCGAAGAACTCGCCCTTGTTCAGGTAGGCGAGCACCAGTTCGTGTCCGTTGTTTTCCCCCAGTACCGAGACGGATCCGCTGACCACGTAGTACAGCGTGTCGGGTACCGTGCCGGAGTGGATGATCGTGGTGCGCTTGCGGTACTGACGGCGATGACAGTAGCCGAGGAAACGCTCCAGCGCGGGCGAAGGCTGCGCCGGGCGGTAGACGAACGGGTTGTTCAAGGCTTCCATGGTCACGTCCGATATCAGCTTCCTGAGGATGTGCGCCAGTCTAATGCAGCGCCCGTGCCCACACGCGGGGGTGGCTGGACCCGTTCACAAAATCCGCCCGGCGACCTCCGATTTTGTGCGGCAGGTCCGCCCTGCGTAGAGTCCTCCCTGAAGTATAGGCATTGATTCGTGTTTCCCAAAAGGACGAGCCCGATGCAGGTAAAAGTGAAATGGTTGGACCAGGTGGCGTTCGTCGGCGAGACCGACAGCGGCCACGCGGTGGTGATGGACGGCGCGCCGGATGCCGGCGGGCGCAATCTGGGCGCCCGCCCGATGGAGATGCTGCTGCTGGGGATGGGCGGTTGTACCAGCTTCGATGTGATTGCGATGCTGAAGAAGGCGCGCCAGCAGGTGCTGGACTGCGAGGTGACCGTGGAGGGCGCGCGGGCCGAGACCGTGCCCAAGGTCTTCACCGACATCCACGTGCATTTTCGCGTGTACGGCCATGAACTCTCGGAGAAGCAGGTCGGGCGCGCGGTCGGGCTCTCGGCCGAGAAGTACTGTTCCGCCTCGCTGATGCTGGGTGCCTCGGCAAAGGTGACCCACGATTTCGAGATCATCGAGGGGCCGGCGCCACGCTGAACCCGCGCCGGCCGGATGCCCCGTCCTTGGACTGGCGGACCGGGGCGTCTACAATTCGCCGCTCGCTGCGGCCCGGGCAAGAGGACACGCCATGCCTCGTCACAAGAAGCAAATCAAGCTCCACGGTTTCAACAACCTGACCAAGAGCCTGAGCTTCAACATCTACGATATCTGCTATGCCTCGGGTGACCGGCATCGCGACGAATACATCGCGTACATCGACGAGGCGTATAACGCCCAGCGTCTGACGCAGATCCTGTCCGACGTGGCCCACCTGATCGGGGCCAATATCCTCGACATCTCGCGCCAGGACTACGATCCGCAGGGCGCGTCGGTGACCATGCTGATCTCGGAAGAGCCGGTGGCCACCGAAAAGATCGGCTACACCGAGGGCCCCGGCCCGCTGCCGGAAACCGTGGTCGGCCACCTGGACAAGAGCCACATCACCGTGCACACCTACCCGGAGGCGCACCCGGAGGGCGGCATCGCGACCTTCCGCGCGGATATTGACGTGTCCACTTGCGGGCGCATCTCGCCGTTGCGGGCGCTGAACTATCTGATCCACAGCTTCGAGTCCGACATCGTGATCATGGACTACCGCGTGCGTGGTTTTACCCGTGACGTGCGCGGCAAGAAGCACTTCATCGATCACAAGATCAACTCCATCCAGGACTTCCTGTCGCGTGACACCAAGGAGAAGTACCAGATGGTGGACGTGAACGTGTACCAGGAGTACCTGTTCCACACCAAGATGGTGCTGAAGGACTTCGACCTGGACAGCTACCTGTTCGGGCTGGGCAAGGACGACTACTCGGCCAAGGAGGCCAAGCGCATCTCCAAGCTGCTCAAGCACGAGATGATGGAGATCTTCTACGGCAAGAACATGAGCCGCCCGAACTGAGGCGGCGATCGCCGCGCGTTGCAGGCGACGGTGATCACCTGCCTCCCCGCGTCGCGGGTCAGATCCAGTAGGCGGTGCGTGTCATCACGCTGGACGTCAGCGGCATCAGGATGTTGCGCACCGGCCACGGGGGCGCCTTCCCGCCCAGTGCCATCGCGTGCGCACCGTGCTCCACCTCGTCCTGCTTCATCTGCGCCAGGATGCGCGCGGAGACCTCGTCCTGTGCCGGCAATCGCTCCAGGTGGCGGTCCAGGTGGCGTTCCACCTGGCGTTCGGTCTCGTCGATAAAGCCGAGGCTGTAGGCATCGCCGGTCAGCCCGGCGAGCGCGCCCATCCCGAACGAACCCACGTACCAGAACGGCCCCAGCAGGCTGGTGCGACCGCCCAGGTCGTGCACCCGGCGGGCGCACCAGTGCAGGTGGTCGCCCTCCTCGCGGGAGGCCTGGTCCAGGTGGCCGCGGATCTCCGGGTTGCGGGCGGTCAGCATCTGGCCCTGGTACAGCCCCTGCGCCGCGACCTCGCCGGCGTGGTTGACCCGCATCAGGCGGGCGGACCGGTCGCGTTCGTGATCCCCCAGGTGCGGCCCAATATCATCCCCGCCCGGGGATGGCCGACCGGTGGAGCGGGCCTGTCCGGCGACGACCTTCACGAAGGCGTCGGCCTGGTTGATCAGGTGGTCCAGGGGGGAGAGTCGGCGCATGGTTCCGCTCCGGTTGGGGCGTCGTTTGAGTCTTCCAAGGGTACCGCAAGCGTGGGCGGGGATCAGCGTCCGGAAGCACCGCGCGCGTCGTTTTTCAGGCGCCGGGCCAGGAATCGAACGGGTGACAGGATCTCCGGCTGGCCCGCCTGCTGGGTTGTGAGCGCCCGCAGGTGCACGCTGCAACCGACATTGGGGCTTACGATCACGTCGGGCGCGGCACCGGTCAGGGCCTTCAGGGTTTCGCTGCCCAGACCGTCCGCCATCGCCGGCTGGGTCAGCATCGCGGTGCCGCCCGCGCCGCAGCAGTTGGGCGCGCCGGTCACCGGTGCCAGCGAGACCCCGGGCAGGCGCTCCAGCATCGCGGGCAACTCCCGGGCCTCGCGGGTGACGTTGCGTTGGGTGCAGGGCAGATGCAGCGCGATCCGGATCGGGGTGTCCTCCCAGATGTCCCCCTGGGGGTCCGCGTCCAGCCGCTGTGCGAGGAACCGCGTGAGGCTCCGACTGCGCGCGCCCAGCGTGCCCTCGGGGTATTCGCGCAGCGTGGCCTCGCAGCCACTGTCGAGCGCGATCACCGGAATGTCGTGGGTGCCAAAGGCCTCGGTGTTGCGGGCCCGCAGCGCCTGTGCCGCCGCGCGGTGGCCGGTGTGCTGGTCCAGCGCCCCGCAACAGGCCTGGTCCCGCGGGATGGCCACCCGCACCTCGAGGGCCTCGAGGACCGTCATCGCGGCCTCCAGATCGGGTCCGGTGAAGAAGCGGTCCATGCAGCCGGTAAACAGCAGGGCGTCGGCCGTTTCCGGGGTCGCGGTCGCGCGCAGTCGGGGCTCGGGTGCCAGGGAGTCACGCGTGTGGGCGAGGCTGCGCTTCCAGCCACCGCGCGGCAGCAGACGGTCTACGCCCAAGCGTGCGCCGCTACGCGCCGCCAGTCCTCCGAGGCTCCGCAGCGCGGGGTGCAAAAGGGCCTGGTGCTGGAGCATCTGGCGCCAGCGGTCGCCGCGCGGCGGCGTGGCGGGGTGCTCGTTCAGGATCTCGCGGGCACGATCGATCAGCGCCCCGAAGGGCACGCGCGCCGGGCATACCGCTTCGCAGGAGCGGCAGCCCAGGCAGCCTTCCAGATGGCTGTGCAGGCGCTCGGAGTCCGGCTCCAGCCGGCCCTGGGCCAGCCCCTGCATCAGGGTCAGCCGGCCGCGCGGGGAGTCGCCCTCGACCCCGTGCCAGCCATAGGTGGGGCAGTGCGGGAGGCACAGCCCGCAGTGTACGCACTGGTCAGCGGCGGAAAGCCCCCGAAATCTCAGGGGCCGGTCCGATGCGCCGAGCGGCTTTGCTAGGGTCTTGCCCCCATTCGATTCTGGGAGGTTTCCCATGCCCGTGCGTTCGTTCCGGCCCGTGGGGGCTGCGTTTGCCTTGTTCATCCTGCTGAGCATACCAGTCTCGCAAGGGCTGGCCTGGGAGGCAGATGGCTGGCAGTCGACCATCGAGCTGGGAGCTTCCAAAACCACCGGGAACACGGAGTCCACCACGGCCACGGGCCGTTTTCGCGCGGAGCACACGACCTTCGACTGGCGCAATCACATCCGCCTGGATGGGTACTTCCACGAGGAGGACGACGAGACCACCGGCGAGCGTTTCATCGCCGGCTTCCAGGCGGACCGTAAGCTGGACGAGCATGACTACCTGTTCGGGACGCTGCGCTACGAGCGTGACCGTTTCAGCAATTACGACTACCAGGGGTCGGCCACGGCGGGTTACGGTCGTCGCCTGATCGACGGCGAGCGGGTGCGGCTGGACGGCGAGGGCGGTGCCGGTATGCGCCAGGTGCGCATCCGCACGACCGAAGAAACCGACAGCGAACCGGTCGGCCGGCTGGCCGGCAACTTCCGCTGGGAGATCAGTGACAACGCCCGCCTCACCGACGAGTTGCTGATCCTGACAGGCAGCGACAATACCGAGATCGAGAACATCCTCGCCCTGACCGCGGACGTCACCAGCCGGATGTCCCTGCGTACCAGATTCACCGTGAAGCACAACACCGACGTCGAGCCTGGCGTGGAGAGCACCGACACGATCACGGACGTCAGCCTGGTCTACCGCTTTCGCTGAATGCACGGACAGCGCACGTTGGCACCCGCCGTTTTGCCGCTGGCAGCGTTATCATAAGCTTAATGGATCACCGGAGACTTCCATGGGCTACTATCAGCGCCATATCTTTTTCTGCACCAACTGCCGCGAGGACGGCAACTGTTGCGAGGACCACGGGGCGACCGAGATGCGCGCCTATGCGAAGAACCAGGCCAAGGCCATGGGTATCCACGGCAAGGGCCAAGTGCGGGTGAACACCGCTGGCTGCTTGGACCGCTGCAACGAGGGCCCGATCGCGGTCGTCTATCCGGAGGGCGTCTGGTACACCTACCAGGACGAACGCGACATCGACGAAATCCTGGAAGAACACCTCAAGAACGGCCGCGTGGTTGAGCGACTGCAGATCTGATGAATGTCGCGCACCGGCTGGCTTGACTTTGTGCCCCGGCCTCCGGAGAATTCGCAGCCCGCGTGGCTACGTAGCTCAGCTGGTTAGAGCACATCACTCATAATGATGGGGTCCCCTGTTCGAATCAGGGCGTAGCCACCA
>NZ_JAWLFK010000070.1:0-7671 GCF_041685615.1 Thioalkalivibrio sp. | reverse complement strand
CTTCGTGGTGAACACGGCTTGTCGGGTGGGGCCGGGCTCGCTATCGTTCGGGCCATGACTGAGACGGCAGGCAATTTGACGGCGCCCCTGGTGGGTGTGGTGATGGGCAGCACCTCCGACTGGACGACCATGGAGCGGGCGGTGGATGTGCTGGACGAACTCGGGGTCCCGTTCGAGGCCCGGGTGGTGTCGGCCCATCGCACGCCGGACCTCCTGTTCGAGTACGCCGAGCAGGCGCGCGAGCGGGGCCTGCAGGCGATCATCGCCGGGGCTGGCGGGGCGGCGCACCTGCCGGGGATGCTGGCATCCAAGACGCCGGTGCCGGTGCTCGGGGTGCCGGTCGCCTCGCGCCACCTGAAGGGGCAGGACTCGCTGCTGTCCATCGTGCAGATGCCGAAGGGGATCCCGGTCGCGACCTTCGCGATCGGCGAGGCGGGCGCGGCCAATGCCGCGCTGTTCGCCGCCGCGATGCTGGCCAATAGCGATTCCGACCTGCGCGAGCGCCTGGATGCCTTTCGCCAGGCGCAGTGCGAGGCTGTGCTGGTACAGACCCTGCCGCCGGACCCGTCATGATCCAGCCCCCCGCGACCCTCGGGCTGCTCGGTGGTGGGCAGCTCGGCCGCTATTTCGTGGAGGCCGCGCAGGGCATGGGCTATGCCGTGTGGGTGCTGGACCCGGACCCGGCCAGCCCGGCCGGGCGGGTGGCGGCGCGGCACCTGTGCCAGGCCTTCGACGACCCTGATGCCCTGCAGGCCCTGGCCGCGGCCTGCGAGGTCATTACCACCGAGTTCGAGAACATACCGCGTCCCGCAGTGGAGTGGCTGGATGCCCACGCCTGTCTGCGCCCGGGGCCGCGTGCCCTGACCATCGCCCAGGACCGTCTGGAGGAGAAGGGGTTTCTCGGGGAAATCGGCGTGGCCGTAGCCCCGTGGCAGGCCGTGCCGGAGGGCGCGACCCCCGACGTCCAAACCGGTGCCGAAGGGCCTTCCTTCCCCGCGATCCTGAAGACCGCGCGTCTGGGCTATGACGGCAAGGGTCAGGTGCGGCTGGCCAAGGCCGGCGACCTGCCGGCGGCGCACGCCGAACTGGGGCAGGTGGATTGCGTCTTGGAGTCCCGGGTCGAGCTCGAGCGCGAGCTCTCGGTGCTGGTGGCACGCACGGCGGACGGCGCCCACGAGGCCTTTCCGGTCGCGGAGAACGCCCATCGCGACGGCATCCTCCACCTGACGCGGGTCCCGGGCGGTGCCGCGGCCGCGGTGCGCGAACGGGCCACGGCCATCGCAGGGCATATCGCCGAGCGGCTCGCCTACCAGGGGGTGCTGGCGGTCGAGTTCTTCCTGACCGTCGATGGCAAGCTGCTGGTCAACGAGATCGCGCCGCGCCCGCACAACTCCGGGCACTACACCCAGGACGCCTGCACCGTCAGCCAGTTCGAACAGCAGGTGCGCGCGGTCTGCGGGCTGGGGCTGGCCCCGGCATTGCTGACCATGCCGGTGGCGATGGTAAACCTTCTGGGTGACCTGTGGCCCGCGACCGGCGCGCCCGACTGGCGGAACGTGCTGGCGGCCGGACGGGCCCGGCTGCACCTGTACGGCAAGGCCGAGGCCCGCACGGGGCGCAAGATGGGGCATGTCAACGTGCTCGGTCTGCCGGGCGAGGACGACGCCGGTGCCGCGGCCTCCGCCGCCGAGGCCCTTTGGCAGGGCCTTGCGGACAACGTGGAGGAGGGGATGGCATGAGCGAGGCCTTCCCCAACGCCCAGGCGCGGCATTCGCGCCAGGTGGAGCTCAAGCGTGACCTGGAGTTCGAGGACACCCTGGCGGGCGAGCACCTGCGTTTTCGCACCACCTGGGGGTTGTTCTCCCCGCGGCGGATCGACGACGGCACGCGCATGCTGCTCGAGCGCACCGAGGTGAACCCGACCGACGCCTGTCTGGATCTGGGCTGTGGCTACGGCCCGATCGGCCTGACGCTGGCACGCAAGGCGCCGAAGGGGCACTGTACGCTGGTGGATACGAACTTCCTGGCGGTGGAATACAGCCGGCGCAACGCCGAGCTCAATCGGATCACCAACGTGGACTGTCTGACCAGCAACGGTTTCGCCCAGATCCGCGATCGCCGCTTCGACCTGGTCACCTCGAACCTGCCGGCGAAGGTCGGGCGCGAGATGCTCTACACCTACCTGCTGGACGCCCACGAGCAGATGAACCCGGGTGGACGGATCCATGTCGTAACCATTACCGGACTGCGGCGGTTCATCGAGAAGGGGTTCAAGGAAGTGTTCGGCAATTACGACAAGGTCAAGCAGGGCCGCGAGTATACCGTCGCGGCCGCCGTGCGCGAGCCCGACTGAGCATGGTCGAGGGGGCGGGCGAGCTTCCGGTCGCACTGCGTGTTCTGTCCGCCGTGCTGCTGGGGATTGGCATGGTGGCAATGCTCCGGCGCATGCCCTGGGAGACCTTCTTCGTCCCCGGGCGCGCGCGGCTGATCGTGATCGCCACGCTGTGCCTGCTGCTGATCTGGAGCCTGCGGGCGCAGACCCTGGACGGGCTGGCCCTCCACTTCCTCGGCATGACCACTGTGACCCTGATGTTCGGCTGGCAGCTGGCGATCCTGATGGTCTTCCTGGTGGTGGCACTCCTGGGCCTGTTCGGCGTCCTCCCGCTGGCCGCCTTCCCGCTGACCGTGCTGCTGGCAGGCATCCTGCCGGTTGCGGTGACCTGGGGGCTTCTGCGGTTGTCCGAGGCGCGCCTGCCGGCCCACATGTTCATCTATCTCTATGCGGTCGGTTTCCTCGGCGGTGCCCTGTCGGTGGTGGCCACCGTGCTGGCTTCGGCGGCGATCTACGGGTGGTTCACCGAGCTGGTCTGGGGCGACATCTACCGCGACTACCTGCGCTACCTGGCTCTGTTGATGCTTCCCGAGGCGGTGGTCAACGGCATCGTGATCACCGGGCTGGTGATGGTACGTCCCGAGTGGCTGGCCACCTGGTCGGACGAGCGCTACATCCACGGGCGCTAGAAAGGCTCAGACTCGCATTTCACGACCCCCTGAATGGCTCCATGGCGCGCGCTGTGGCTATTTCCCTGTTTGGTTCTAGTTAATGCACCATTCAGGAAGGCCCTGCTAACGTTGCTTTAAGACAGGGCGAGGATCCTGTCCAGGATCGTGAACGAGGAGACCACAACAATGAAAACCAAGCTGTTCGTGCTGGCTGGCATGGCCGGTAGCATCCTGATGATGTCCGCCGCCGCCCCGGCTGCCGACATCCAGGCCGGTCAGTCCAAGTACCAGAGCGTCTGTGCCAGCTGCCACGGTGCCGAGGGTCAGGGGCAGGCCATCTTCCCGGCGCTGGCCGGCAACGATGCGGACTACCTGAGCGCCCAGTTGGAACGCTATCGCGCGGGCGAGGAAGTGGGTGACAACACCGCTCTGATGCGGCCGCAGGCCCAGGGCCTGAGCGACGAGGACATCGCCAACCTCTCCAGCTACATTGCGACCGAGTTCGACTGATCCGGGTGCTTTGCCGAAGAGCGGCGAACGCCTTCAACGGGCCGGGGCAACCCCCGGCCCGTTTGCGTTGGAGGGCCGGCCGGGCCTGGCGGCTTTTGCCTGGCATGGCGGCATCCGGTAAAGTTTCGCGGTTTACAGGGAGGCGAGCTTGTCTCCCCGGCGCATGATCGATGACCGGTCCTGCTTCACCTGACTTCCCTGCGAGGCTTCCCATGGCACAACCCGATTTCATTGCCCCGTCCATCCTGTCCGCCGACTTCGCCCGCCTGGGCGAGGAAGTCGACCACGTCCTGGCGGCCGGTGCCGACACGGTGCACTTCGACGTGATGGACAACCACTACGTGCCGAACCTGACCATCGGCCCGCTGGTCTGCGATGCCCTGCGCAAGCACGGCGTGACCGCGCCGATCGACGTGCACCTGATGGTCAAGCCGGTGGACCGCATCATCCCGGACTTTGCCCAGGCCGGGGCCAGCTACATCACGTTCCATCCGGAGGCCTCCGATCACATCGACCGCACCCTGCAGCTGATCCATTCCGAGGGCTGCAAGGCCGGGCTGGTGTTCAACCCGGCAACCCCGCTGTCCTATCTCGAATACGTGATGGACAAGGTCGACATGATCCTGCTGATGTCGGTGAACCCGGGCTTTGGTGGCCAGAAGTTCATCCCGAACACCCTCGACAAGCTAAGCGCGGCGCGCAAGCTGATCGACGAGTCCGGGCGTGACATCCGTCTCGAGATCGACGGCGGCGTGAAGGCTGACAACATCCGCGAGATCAAGGCGGCCGGTGCCGATACCTTCGTCGCCGGGTCCGCGATCTTCGGTGCCGGTAGCGACGCCGACCCGAACCGCTACGACAGCATCATCCAGCAGATGCGCGACGAACTGGCCAAGGCCTGAATCGACGGCCACGGAGACCGGGATGTCCCTGAACCGCCCCCGTATGATCCTGATCGACCTGGACGGCACGCTGATCGACAGCGTGCCGGACCTGGCCTACAGCGTGGATGCGATGATGCGCGAGCTGGGCCTGCCCGAGCGCGGCGAACCGGCCGTGCGCAACTGGGTCGGAAATGGCGTGGAACGGCTGGTCCAGCGGGCGCTGGTCAATGACCTCGAGGGCGAGCCGGACGACGAGCAGGTCGCGCGTGCGCTGCCGGTGTTCATGCGCATCTACCAGGAGAACACCGCCGGGCGCTCGCCGCTTTATCCGGGCGTTCGCGAGGGGCTGGACCAGCTCAAGGCCGCGGGCTATCGCCTGGGCTGCGTGACCAACAAGGCCGAGCGTTTCACCGTGCCGCTGCTGCGCGAGAAGGGCATCCTCGACGACTTCGAGATCGTCGTCGCCGGCGATGCGCTGCCACAGAAGAAGCCGGATCCGGCGCCGCTGCTGCACGCGGCGGAGAAACTGGGCGTGGACCCGTCGGAGTCTCTGATGGTCGGGGACTCCAAGAGCGACGTGAAGGCCGCGCGCGCCGCCGGTTTCCAGATTGTCTGCATGACCTACGGCTACAACCACGGCAAGAATATCCGCGACGAGAACCCCGATGCGGTGCTCGACCGGCTGGACGAGCTGCCGGACCTGCTGCCCGCCCGGGCGGCGTGATCCGTGATGTCGGCAACGGACCGGACAACGGGGCGATGGCGAGACGGCGAATGAGCCGCCACGCCACTCGTCCCCCTTGTCAGGAACCGTTGTGATGACCCCCGAACAGTTCGATCAGCTCGCCCGCGAGGGCTTTAACCGCATCCCGCTGGTGCGCGAGGTCCTTGCGGATCTCGAGACGCCCCTGTCCATCTTCCTCAAGTTGGCCAACCGGCCGTATTCCTACCTGTTCGAGTCGGTGCAGGGCGGGGAGCGCTGGGGCCGCTACTCGTTTATCGGCCTGCCGGCGCGGACCCGGCTGCGCGTGCACGGCCACGAGATCACCGTGGAGACCGACGGCGAGGTGGTCGAGCAGACCACCGAGTCCGACCCGTTGGCCTGGATCGAGGCCTATCAGGCCCGCTTCAAGGCTGCCGAGCTGCCGGGCTTGCCACGTTTTACCGGGGGACTCGTCGGCTACTTTGGCTTCGAGACGGTGCGCCTGATCGAGCCGCGCCTGGAAGGCCCGGAGAAGCCGGATGCCCTGGGGCTCCCGGATATCCTGCTGATGGTCTCGGAGGAGGTGGTGGTCTACGACAACCTCTCCGGCCGCCTGTACCTGGTGGTGCACGCCGATGCGGCGCAGGCCGACGGCCAGATCGCGGCGGCCGCCCGTCTGGACGAGCTGGAGACCCGTCTGGGCGAGCCGCTGGTGCCGCCGGAGGATCCGCCCCATCCCCATGCCGTGCCCGAGTACGTGCCGGGCTGGTCGGCCGAGGGGTTCCAGGCCGCGGTCGCGCGGGCGCAGGAATACATCATGGACGGGGACGTGATGCAGGTGGTGCTGGCGCAGCGCATGAGCGTGCCCTTCTCCGCGCCGCCGCTGAACCTCTACCGTGCCCTGCGGGCGCTGAATCCGTCGCCCTATATGTACTACCTCGACCTCGACGATCACCACGTGGTCGGGGCCTCGCCGGAGATCCTGGTGCGCCTGGAGGATGACCGCGTGACCGTGCGCCCGATCGCCGGCACGCGTCCGCGCGGGCGCACCGAGGAGGAGGATCGCGCGCTGGAGGCCGAGCTTTTGGCCGATCCGAAGGAGCGCGCCGAGCACCTGATGCTGATCGACCTCGGTCGTAACGATGTCGGCCGGGTCTGCGAGATCGGCTCGGTGGAGGTGACCGATACCATGAGCATCGAGCGCTATTCGCACGTGATGCATATCGTGTCCAACGTGGAGGGGCGGCTGGCTCCAGACCACTCGCCGATGGACGTGCTGCGCGCGACCTTCCCCGCCGGGACTGTCTCCGGCGCGCCGAAGATCCGCGCGCTGGAGATCATCGACGAGCTCGAGCCGGTCAAGCGCGGACCGTATTCCGGCGCGGTGGGCTATCTGTCCTGGTCCGGCAACATGGATACCGCGATCGCGATCCGCACGGCGGTCCTGCACGACGGCGAGTTGCACATCCAGGCCGGGGCCGGCGTGGTGCACGACTCGGTGCCGGAAAGCGAGTGGCAGGAAACCCTGAACAAGGGACGAGCGGTGGTGCGCGCGGCCGAGACGGCCCTCGGCGGCCTGGGACCACGCCGCCACCGCAACTGAGGGACGGACCATGCGCGGCGGCATTCGCATCCTCTTTCTGGCGCTGGTGCTCGCCCTGCTGCCCGGACTGGCCGCGGCACAGATCGTGATGCTGGTGCCCGGCGGCTGGGATCGGGGCGACGGCTTTCGCCAGGCGGGGGTCACCGCGGCCCTGAACGCCGCCGGCTACGCCGATGGTGGCCGGGCCCGCGCCCGGCCGGAGGCCCCGTGGTTTGAACGGGCGCCGGATCCGGCGTCGCGCCAGTTCTACACCGTGGATCTTCCGGCGGGCGTGGCACCGCCGGAACGGGCGCGCGCGCTGGGTCAGGTGGTGGATGGCCTGGCCCGGCGCCACCCCGGTCGCGAACTGGTCCTGGTCGGGCACTCCAGTGGCGGGGTCGTGGCGCGCGAGCTGCTGGTGCGCGAGCCACACCCGGCCGTCTCCACCCTGGTAACCTTTTCGGCACCGCATGCCGGGACGGGCTGGAACGCCCTGGCGCGATCGGTGACCGACGCGCTGGCCGACTCGGCGCTGGGGCTGTACGCCCCGTTCGCCGGACTCGAGGGCCTGCACCGGCACGAGGGCCTGTGGGGGCCGGAGGGCGGATCGCCCGAGGCGGCCCACATGGAGTGGCTGAACACCCGGGAACACCCGCCCCTCCGCTATGTGTCGGTGGTGCGCCTGGCCGACCCCTGGGTGGATGCTGCCAGCCAGGACATGAACCGCCTGCCGGCCCTGCGCGGACGGGCGCATACCCTGCCCAGCCCGGGCGGGCACCGCCTGGAGGCCGCGGACGGCACCTTGCTGGCGGCGCTGTTGCTGCCCCGATGAACGTGGCCGGTTTTGCCAGCGTGATTGCGGTTGCGGCGCAAACACCCGGTAGCCGGGGTATGCTTTGACTCTGCCTGAGCACGCATGCGCCCGGCTCAATTCCTCAGTTCCGTTTCTTTCGGCCTCCAGGGACGCTCGCCATGATCCTGATGCTCGA
>NZ_JAWLFK010000069.1:0-7886 GCF_041685615.1 Thioalkalivibrio sp. | reverse complement strand
GCATCCGGACGCCTCCGTCTTCTTCGAGTGAGAGTGATCACCCCCCACTCTGGCACATCGCGATGCCGTAATAGGGCGGGGGCGTCCATTCCATTGAAGTGCGCTGCGCCGCGGCGAGCTCCATGGGCAACCCACGCGCCAGACCCGGCGCGCGGCCGGGGTTATCGCGGGTAGTCGGGATCGACCCAGACGAGCGTCCCCATGCGGCCGGTCGCACCGTCGCGGCGATAGGAATAAAAGATCTCCGCCTCGGTGAAGGTACAACGTCCGCCACCGGCAACCTGCGCGACGCCCGCGCGTAGCAGCCGCTGGCGCGCCAGCCGGTAGAGATCCGCCAGCAGGCATCCCCCGGCGCCCGGCCGAAACGCGGTATCGGCCTCCGGATCCTGCGCCCGGAAGGCATCCCGCACCTCGGGCCCGACCTCGAAGGCCGCAGGTCCGATCGCCGCCCCCATCCAGGCGTGGATCGGTGCACCCGGACACAGATCCCGCAGGGCGACCATCGTCGTCTCCAGCACCCCGTCGGCCAACCCGCGCCAGCCGGCATGAGCCACCCCGACCGCCGTGCCGTCGGCGGTCGCCAGCACCACCGGCAGACAATCGGCCGTCTGCACCGCACAGACCACGCCCGGCCGGTCGCTGACCACTGCATCCGCCTCGGCCGTGGCACCCGCCTGCAGCGCCGCACGCAGGGCATCGGCACTGATCACGCCCGTCCCGTGGACCTGGCGCGGCCACAAGATCGGCGAGGGCAGACCCAGATCCTGCTCCAGCCGCTGTCGATTCGCGGCCACATGTTCAGGATCATCCCCGGTGTGCAGCGCCAGGTTGAGCGAGGCCCAGGGCCCGCCACTGACCCCCCCCGCCCGGGTGGTCTGCAGCGCGTACAGGCCGGCTGGGAGTTCGCCGGGCTTCGGTGTCAGTAGCGGCAGGGCATCAGGCATCACCGGCCTCCCGGGCATCGGCGCGCAGGGCCGCCAGCAGGGCCTCGAAGTCCTCCGGCAGCGGGGCCTCGAAGGCGCAGGGTTCGCCGCTCTCCGGATGTTCGAATTCCAGGCGTGCCGCATGGAGGGCCTGACGCTTGAAGGCCGCGACCGTAGCCTTCGCCAATTCGCCCATGCCCTTTACCGGCCGCGGCCGTCCGCCGTAGGTCAGGTCGCCGACGATCGGGTGGCGGACATGCACCATATGCACACGGATCTGATGGGTGCGCCCGGTCTCCAGGCGCACGTTCAGCAGGGTATGGGCGGGGAAGCGCTCGGCGACACGGTAATGGGTGACCGCAGGCTTGCCGGCACCGGTGACCGCCTGGCGCTTGCGGTCCACCGGGTGGCGACCGATCGGCTCGTCAATGGTGCCTCCGCTGATCACCCGCCCCTGGACCAGCGCCCGGTACTCGCGATGCACGCTGCGCGCCTGCAACTGGCGCACCAGGGCAGTCTGGGCCGCGGGGGTGCGCGCGACCACCATCAGCCCGGTGGTGTCCTTGTCGAGCCGGTGGACCACGCCCGCGCGCGGTAACTGCGCCAACTCCGGTGCATGGTGCAGCAGGGCATTGACCAGCGTGCCGTCACGATGCCCGGCGGCCGGGTGCGCCACCAGCCCCGCCGGCTTGTCGAGCACCAGTACCGAGGCGTCCTCGTAGAGGATATCCAGCGCAATGGCCTCGGGTTGCGCCTCCAGCACCGGGGCCTCCGGCGCGATCAGTTCGACCCGCTCGCCACCGCGGACCGGCGTTCGCGGCCGGGGCGATCCGCCGTCCACCCGCAGCGCGCCCTCCTTCAACCACTGGGTCAGCTGGCTGCGCGAATATTCCGGGAACAACCGTGCCAGGGCGGCATCCAGGCGCTGTCCCGCCGCTTCTTCCGGCAGACAGGCCTCGCGCGGTTCACTCATTCCGCCGCCCCCCGCTCGTCGCCACCGGGCTCTGATGTTGTAGAATCCCTGCACTTCGGTTCATCTGTGAGGCCTCGCCGTGATTTCTGTCCCGCACCTGTCGCGCCTGCTCGTCGTTCTGATCGTGGCGCTCGTGGTCACCGGCTGTGCCGGGCGCGAAGACCCGACGCTCGGCTGGTCCGCCAGTCAGCTCTACGGCGAGGCCAAGAATGCCCTAAACGAGGGCAACTACGACCAGGCCGTCGAGTACTACGAAAAACTCGAGGCGCGCTACCCGTTCGGGCGCTACGCCCAGCAGGCGCAAATCGAGATCCCCTACGCCTACTACAAGGCCGGCGAGCCGGAACCCGCGCTGGCGGCGGTGGATCGCTTCGAGCAGCTGAACCCGCGTCATCCGAACCTGGATTATGCGTACTACTTGCGCGGGCTGATCAACTTCAACCGCCAGCAGGGCTTTCTCGCCGACCTGTTCCCGCGCAACCCGGCCGAAATGGATCCGGAACCCTTCGACCAGTCCTTCCAGGATTTCGACCGCCTGATCCGAGAATTTCCGGACAGCCGCTACGCCCCGGATGCCTACCAGCGCATGATCTACATCCGCAACGCGCTGGCCGCCTACGAACTGCGCGTGGCGGAGTTCTACATGGAACGCACCGCCTGGGTCGCCGCAGCCCAGCGCGCGCGCAACGTCATCTCCACCTACCCCGGCACGGAAGTGATGCCGAAGGCCCTCGCCGTGCTGCATCGCGCCTACACCGAGCTCGGCCTGGAAGACTACGCCGAGAACACCATGACCGTGCTGGAACTGAACTACCCGGATGCCGCCGTCGCCGTGCGCGCCGGCGAGCCGGTGGAACTGGAAGGTCAGGAACGCCGCGGCCTGTGGCGGGTGATGGACCGCATCCCCTTCCTGACGAACTAACCGGGTAAAGCGGCTCAAGCAATTAAGTCACCCCGGGCCGGCGACCCGCACCGCCTTGGGTGTGGCTCGGTCATTGCGAGGCCCCGCAGGGGTCGTCACACAGATGCAGCGAAACTGCGCCGAACGGTCGCAGTCCGGCCCGAAGGGCGGACGCAGCGAGCAACCTCCGTCCGCAACCACCGGATCCCGACGCTCTGCGAGCTTCAGGAGATTGCCACGCCGGCTTCGCCTCCTCGCAACGATGGCACCCGTAACTCCGCCGTGCTAGAGGGCCTCGCTGCCCTCTTCTCCGGTGCGGATACGGACGACGCGCGACATGTCGGAGACGAAGATCTTGCCGTCCCCGATCTTGCCGGTGCGCGAAGCCTTCACGATCGCGTCGATGCAGGGATCGACGCGATCGTCGTCCACCACCAGTTCCAGCTTCACCTTGGGCAGGAAGTCGACCACGTATTCCGCGCCCCGGTAGAGCTCGGTATGCCCCTTCTGGCGCCCGAACCCCTGAACCTCGGTCGCGGTCATCCCGGCAATACCCATCTCGGTCAGGGCCTCGCGGACATCTTCCAGCTTGAACGGCTTGATGATCGCCTCGATCTTCTTCATGCGAATCCCTTTGTGTTGTGCCCGCTGCGCGGGCGCTTGTCTCACGCCTCGGAGTGTATCAAACCCCCGGCCCGGCGCCGGTGCACATTCAATCCGGACGGTAGCCGGAGGTGATGGGGTAGCGCCGGTCGCGGCCAAAGGCGCGCGGGCTGACTCGCACCCCCGGCGCGGCCTGGCGGCGCTTGTATTCGGCAACGAACACCATGCGCGCGATGCGCTCCACCGTGGGCCGGTCGAAGCCCTGGGCGACGATCTCGGCGACCGACTGCTCCTGCTCGACGAAGGCCTCGAGGATCGCGTCCAGCACGTCGTACGGCGGCAGCGAGTCGGCATCCTGCTGATCCGGCGCCAGTTCGGCGCTGGGCGGACGCTCGATCACCCGCTCCGGGATAGCCGCCCCGCGTGTGTTGCGCCAGCGCGCCAGGCGATACACCCACTGCTTGGAGACGTCCTTCAATGGCGCGAAACCGCCATTCATGTCGCCGTACAGCGTGGAATAGCCCACCGCCATCTCGGACTTGTTGCCGGTGGCCAGCAACAGCTTGCCACTACGGTTGGAAAGGGCCATGAGCAGCACACCGCGGGCCCGGGCCTGAAGGTTCTGTTCGGTCATATCCCCCGTGGCCGCCGGGTAGGCCGCCAAGACGTCCCCCAGCCCGCCCATGAAGCTCTCGACCATCGGCTCGATGGCGATCTCGTGGTACTCCACCTCCAGCAGCCGAGCCTGCTCCTCTGCGTCTTCGATGCTGATCGAGGCCGTGTAGCGGTAGGGCATCATGACGGCGGTGACCGCCGCCGGGCCCAGAGCATCGGTCGCCAGCGCCGCGGTCAAGCCGGAATCGATTCCGCCGGACAAGCCCAGCAAGACCCCCGGGAAGCCGTTCTTGGTCACGTAGTCGCGGATGCCGATCATCAGCGCTTGGTAGAGGTCACGGGCGTCCGCCTCGTCCGGCTCCGGACCGGGATCGGCCAGGGTCGGGCGGATGCCGCAGGCGGACAGGTGCATGTGCTCGTCGCGCGGACGAAGAACCGGTCCCTGTGCCCCGCGGCTCGCCTCCAACTGCCCCTGTCCGGTAGCCCAGGCCGGCAGCACGGCGCGGGCCCCGTTGACCGGGTCGTGCACAAAGGAGCGCCCGTCGAAGACCAGTTCGTCCTGCCCACCCACCTGGTTCACGTAGACGACCGGACAGCCGGTCTCGGCCACGCGCTGGCCCACCACCCGCAGGCGCTCCTCGGCCTTGCCGCGGTGGTACGGCGACGCGTTGAGATTCAGCAGAAGCTCGGCCCCGGCATCCTGCGCCCCTGCGGCCGGACCCGACTGCCAGATGTCCTCGCAGACGGTCAGCCCGATCTGCCAGCCATCCAGCTCCACCACGCAGGGGGTGTCGCCGGCGACAAAATAGCGCTGCTCGTCGAATACCGAATAGTTGGGCAGGACCTGCTTGGCGTAGCGCGCGATACAGGCCCCGTCGCGCAGCCAGAGGGCCGCATTGATCAGCCCGCCATCCCCCTGCACCGGGGCGCCCAGGATCACGTCGATGTCCCGCGCCGCCTCGATGATCGCCGCCACCGCCCGCTCCACCCCCAGCAGGAAAGCCGGACGCAGCAGCAGGTCCTCGGGCGGGTAGCCGGTGACCGCGAGTTCGGGGAACACCACCGCGCGGGCGCCGCCGGCCCGGGCCTGCTCGATCGCCTCGAGGATACAGTTCCGGTTGTCGTCCAACCCGCCCACCACAGGGTTGATCTGGGCCAGGGCCAGACGCAGGGGCTGCTCGGCGGTCATCGCGACTCAGGCGCCGGCGAGGGCGGACTGCATCGCGACGCCCAGCCCCGCCGGGCTCTCCGCTACGGTCGCGCCGGCCTCGCGCAGGGCCGTCATCTTCTGCTCCGCGGTGCCCTGACCCCCGGCGATGATCGCGCCGGCATGTCCCATGCGCCGACCCGGCGGTGCGGTGGCACCGGCGATATAGGCGGCCACGGGCTTGTCGAATTCGTCCGCGATAAAACGCGCGGCGCGTTCCTCGGCATCGCCGCCGATCTCGCCCACCATCAGCACGCCGTCGGTCTCCGGGTCATCGCGGAACAGGCGCAGGCAGTCGACAAAGTCCAGGCCCTGGATCGGGTCGCCGCCGATGCCCACGCAGGTGCTCTGCCCCAGGCCAAGGTCGGAGGTCTGCTTGACCGCCTCGTAGGTCAGAGTGCCCGAGCGCGAGATGATCCCGATGCGCCCGCGGCTGTGGATATAGCCGGGCATGATCCCGACCTTGCAGGCATCCGGCGTGATGATGCCCGGGCAGTTCGGACCGATCAGTCGCGTGGGGCTGCCGGCCAGCACCTGCTTGACCCGCACCATGTCCTGTACCGGGATGCCCTCGGTGATGCACACGGCCAGTTCGATTCCGGCATCCGCCGCCTCGCAGACCGCATCGGCCGCGAACGGGGCCGGAACGTAGATCATGCTGACGCTCGCGCCCGTCTGCGCGACCGCATCGGCGACGGTGTCGAAAACCGGCCGGTCCAGATGGGTCTGACCGCCCTTGCCCGGGGTCACGCCCCCGACCAGACGCGTGCCGTAGGCGATGGCCTGCTCGGAGTGGAAGCTCCCTTGCTTTCCGGTGAACCCCTGGCAGATCACCCGGGTGTCGCGGCCGACGAGGATGCTCATGCCACGGCCTCCACCACGGCGCGTGCCGCCGCATCCAGATCGGCAGCCGGGATCACATCCAGGCCGGAATTGGCCAGCGCGGCACGGCCCTGCTCGGCGTTGGTACCCTCCAGGCGCACCACCACCGGCACCTGGACCTGGACCTCGCGGATCGCGGCGATGATGCCCTCGGCGATCAGGTCGCAACGCACGATACCGCCAAAGATATTCACCAGTACGGCCTTCACCGAGGCATCCGACAGGATCAGCTTGAAGGCTGCGGTCACCCGCTCCACCGTGGTGCCGCCGCCGACATCGAGGAAGTTGGCCGGCGAACCACCGTGGTGCTGGATCAGGTCCATGGTCGCCATTGCCAGGCCAGCGCCGTTGACCATGCAGCCGATCGAGCCGTCCAGGCGGATGTAGTTGAGATCGTGCTCGCGCGCCTGTTCCTCGGCCGGATCGCGCTGGCGCGCGTCACGCTCCGCGAACAGCGCCTTCTGGCGGTACGCCGCTGAGTCGTCGATGGTCAGCTTGGCGTCGATCGCCAGCAACCGGTCGTCCCCGGTCAGCACCAGTGGGTTGATCTCGAGGAGCTGAGCATCGAGCTGCTGGAACAGGGCGTGGGCATTGGTCACCAGCTGCGCCATCGCCTTTGCCGCGTCGCCGGACAGGCCCAGAGTCGAGGCGACCCGCCGGCCGTGGAAGGGCATCACGCCGGTGGCCGGATGGAGCGGCAGGGTCACCACGGCCTCCGGGCGCTCCGCCGCCAGGGTCTCGATATCCATGCCGCCCTCGGCGGAGACCACCAGTGCCAGGCGCTCGCGCGAACGATCCACCAGCAGGGCGAAATAGAACTCGCGAGCGATGTTCACCGCCGGCTCCAGCAGCAGCTGGTCCACTGGCAGCCCCTCGGGCCCGCTCTGGCCGGTCACCAGACGCGAGCCCAGCAGCTTGTCCGCCGCCTCGCTGGCGTCCGGGACGGAATCCGTCATCACCACGCCGCCGGCCTTGCCACGACCGCCCGAGTGGACCTGGGCCTTGACCAGCACGCGCTCGGCACCCAGGGCCTGCCACGCGGAGGGGAGTTCATCCGGGGACGTGATGACGTGGCCATCGGGAACCGGGATGCCGGCATCGCGGAAGCGCGCCTTGGCCTGAAATTCGTGGAGATTCATGGGCGACGAGGATAGCGGCGCGCCCCCGGCCCGACAACTGCGGGCAGGGCGCGCGCGAGGGGAGGGGGAATCAGGCGGCCTGGACCGGGATCCCGTGACCGGTGCGGATGATCCGGTTACCGGCGTCGAGATAGACCAGGTCGGGGGTAAATTCGCGGGCCTCGGCGGCGTCCATCTGGGCGTAGGCGCAGATGATCACGCGATGACCCACCGCCGCCTTGTGTGCCGCGGCGCCGTTGACCGAGATGATCCCGGATCCGGCCTCGCCCTCGATCGCGTAGGTGGTGAAGCGCTCGCCGTTGTCGACGTTGTAGATCTGGATCTGCTCGAACGGCAGGATACCGGCGGCCTCAAGCAGGCGCGTGTCGATCGCACAGGAACCCTCGTACTCCAGCTCGCAATGCGTGACCCGGCCCTGATGCAGCTTGCCTTTGAGCATAGTGACAACCATACGGCGAATTCCCGGCTTGTACCTCGGAAGGGCGAAAAATTATCCGCGATCCAGGCGGCTACGGCAAACCCGCCTCTTCGCGTCGATGGTTTTTTCACCACGAAGTTGGCGCCCCGTCCGGGGACGACGCGCTGTCGCGCAGGAAACAGGGGGCGTGGATAATGATCGCACGCGCGGGGCAGGAGGCCGTTT